>JADJRJ010000028.1:324762-649524 GCA_016712265.1 Gemmatimonadota bacterium
CTGCTGCACGTCGGACAACGACAGCACACTCACCAACCCGCGTCCGTCCCGCTCGACCTGCAGCAGGTCATCGAGGTCGAACATCGGCTCCCCGAAGAAATTCTCCGCCCCCTGCTGCTCCAGCTCAATCATCTCGCGCAGCAACACCCCGACCGTGGCCTTGGACATCGCGCCGTAGGCCTTGAGTTCATCGGCCCCGTCATCCGAGAGGAATTGCAGGACGGCGCGCAGGTCGCTCAGGTCGAGCAACAACAAGCCCTTGTCGTCGCAGTACTTGAACACCATCGCCAGCACCGACGCCTGCGTCTCGTTCAGCCCGAGGACGCGCGACATCAGCAGCGGTCCAAAGCTCGAGACCGTCGCACGCAGCTGCGCTCCCTTCGCCCCCGTCAACGACAGGAATTCCACGGGGAAGCCGGTCGCATGCCACGCATACCCGGTATCCGACGCCCGCTTCGTCACCTTCTCGTTGGACTCACCCGGCACGGCAACGCCGGACAGGTCGCCCTTGATGTCCGCCAGGAAGACGGGGACGCCGTTCGCCGACAACTGTTCGGCGATGAGCTGCAGTGACTTTGTCTTTCCGGTGCCGGTCGCGCCGGCGATCAGTCCATGCCGGTTGAGCATGGCCAGCGGGACCTGCACGAGCGGTTCCGGGTGGCATTCGCCCTCATGCACGACGGCGCCGAGGGTGATGGCCGTCCCCTTGGTGGTGAACGCGGCGCGCGCAGAGTCGATGACGTGGGGATTCATGAACGTCTTCTCGGGAGTATTGAATCAGTGAGGTGGGAGGCCGCGCTGGGGACTGCGAGGAGCCAGCGTCGGGGACTTCGCGCGGCGCCGTGCGGCCGCCCCTGTCCGAACGGTTAGCCAGCCGCCGCGGCACTACGCTGCCGGTTGGCTGAAGTTGCGCTCGGACCGATCTCGCTGACGGGCATGAGTGGCGAGTCACTCGCAATGCTGGCCAGGTCCCAACCCATCCCCTTCAAGTTGTTGTGCCAGATGACCTTTCCATCCTGCGGGTTGAGGCACCACATCTCGCCCTTCGCCGTGGCGTAGAGGAACTCCTGGTCGCGGGTGACCTGCGTGTAGAACTGGCCCTTCAGGGCTGTTTTCCACACCATCTCGCCCGTGAGGCGATTGAGGGCAATGACGTGGCCCTTGATGCCGATGTAAACGAGGGTCGGACGACGCGGGGGCATGTGACCTTGCGGGAAGGAGGTTCAGACGGGACCATAAGTTGGCAGGATTCCCGCACCAGCGTGAGGAGGAGTTCATCATGTGCGACTGAACGGCCGCGGTGCCGAGGACCCTGTACTCAGGCGCCGCCGGGGTGGTCCTCTTCCTCGCCGAGCAGGCGGGGGCGGGGGGGGGGGGGGCCCCGGCGGGGGGGGGGCGGGGCCGACGGCCGATCACGGCGCGCGGGGTCCGCCGGTCCCGTACTTGGCCAGGCGGGTTGGTCGCGTCGGCGCTCCGGCGAGCGAGGAAGTTGTCAGCCAACGCCTCCGCACACCGCCGACATGCACGAAAAGACCCCGCTGGAACTTCCCGAAGCCGAGATGCGCGCCCTGGGGCACCACGCCCTCGAGGCCGCGATTCGATATATCACCACGTTGCGCGACGCCCCGGTGGCGATGGCCATGCCCTCGCGTGCCGAAACCGAGGCGGTGCTGCGCACCCCACTCCCGGAACATGGCTCGGATCCCAGGGAACTGATCGACTTCGTGGAGCGCCACGTCTTCCCGCCGCTCTTTCACGCCGACCATCCGCGCTTCTATTCGTTTGTCCCGAGCCCGACGAACTTCGTCTCCGTCGTCGCGGACTTGCTGGTCAGTGCCCACAACTCGTTCATGGGGCACTGGATGGCGTCGTCGTGGGCATCGCAGGTCGAGATCATTGTCATCGACTGGCTCAAGGAACTCTGCGGACTCCCGCAGGAAGGAGCGGGGATCCTCCTGAGTGGCGGGTCCATGGCCAATCTCTCGGCGATCGCGACGGCGCGCGAGGTGAAGCTCGGCGGGCCCGACGAGCGGGGCGTGCTCTATTGCTCGGACCAGACGCACTCCTCGCTGGCGAAGGGGTTTCGCATCCTCGGGTTCCGGCGCGAGCAGCGGCGCGTGGTCCCCACGGACGCGCGGCTGCGGCTGGACGTTGGTGCCTTGGCGCGGATGGTCCTGGAGGATCGGATGGCCGAACGCCGGCCATTCTGCGTGGTGGTGAACGGCGGGACGACCAACACGGGGGCGGTGGATCCGCTGCATGAAGTCGCGGACTTCTGCGCAGCCGAGGGGCTGTGGATGCACGTGGACGGCGCGTACGGAGCGGCAGCAGTAATCAGCGAGCGTGGGCGCAAGGCGCTCGACGGGCTCGGTCGTGCAGACTCCATCACCTTGGACCCGCACAAGTGGATGTTCCAGCCCTATGAACTCGGCTGCCTCCTCGTGCGCGATGCGCGCACCCTGCGCACCGCGTTTCGGTTGAGCGACGACGACCATGCCGACTACCTCACGGACGTCACGCGCCACATCAGTGAAGAGGTCAACTTCTACGAGATGGGGCCGCAGCTCACGCGGTCGTTCAAGGCGCTCAAGTTGTGGCTCTCGCTGCGGGCGTTTGGGCTCGCCGAGTTCCGTCGTGGCGTGGATGTGGGGTTCGACATGGCCGAGGCGGCGGAGCGCGCGTTGCGCGCGGACCCGCGCTGGGAGGTGGTCACGCCGGCCCAGATGGGGGTGATCACCTTCCGCTGGCGCGGGGACGGTGGGTATGCCGCCGTGCAGGAGGACACCATCGTGCGGCGCGTGGTGGACGACATGCGCCTGGACGGCTACGCCCTGGTGATGTCGACCCTCGTGGGTGGTCGTCCGGTGCTGCGCATCTGCGCGATCAACCCCGGGGCGCGGGTGGCCGAGGTGGAGGAGACCATTCGGCGGCTGACCGGTTACGCGGCGGCGACACGCTAATCGTCGTCTCACGGGAGCTTAATCAAGTCCTAATCCCGCGTACCTCGACGGCGCAACCTAAATCCCGCAAGATGGGCCGACCCCTGTCGGAGTGTCGGCATGTGGACTGGCTGCTGGTGGGTTGGGTGCGTGTTGGCGCTGGGGGCGGCGCCGGGGATTCAGGCCCAGGCAAAGGCGGACGTCATCACGGGACGGGTCATCGGCCCGGACAGCGCCGCGGTGGCCGGGGCGACCATCGTCGTCATGGACACGACCGCGCGCACGACCACTGCGGGGCGAACCGGGGTCGATGGTCGCTACAGCGTCTCGGTGGAGGGGGGGAGCGGACGCTACCTCGTGCGGGCGCAGGCGCCGGGGCTGCGTCCCGACCAGCGTTTTCTCACACGTGGTGATTCGCCCAGCTCGCTCGTCGCCGACTTCCGCCTCGGCACCCAGCCACAAACGATGGCGGCAGTGCGCGTGCAGGCACGACGACCACGGCCGCAGCGTGAGAATCCGTTTGGCGATGAACTCGGTGGTGGAAACTTCTTCGGCGGCCGTATGCCGACCGCCGGCGACGCAAACGACCTTGCCTCGTGGGCCGCACTCAGCCCCGGCCTGTCCCCCATCCTCGGCTCCGATGGCAGCATGGGCGGGTTCTCGGCGCTTGGGCTCGGCGGCGACCAGAACAACATGATGTTCCAGGGGATGCAGATGTCCGGCGTGGAGATCCCACGAGCCGGTGGTGCATTCCCGATCATGTCGACCAACTCGGCGGATCCCTCACGAGGTGGCTTCACCGGCGGGTTGGCGCAGATGTATGTGTCCAGCGGGTCCAATTTCCGGAACTACAACGCGGTCGTGAACATCGAGGATCCCACGCTCCAGGCAACGGATCGCGCGGCGGCGCGCCTGGGGCAGGAGTTCCGCAATGTGCTGGTGAGTGCCGCGGTCCAGGGGCCGATCGTGGAGGATCGCATCTACTACAACACCTCGTTCCAGGTCACGCGACGGACGAGCGACCTCGCCTCGTTGCTCGGGCTGGATGGGCAGGCGCTTCAGGCGGTCGGCCTGTCCCGGGATTCGCTAAACCGCTTTGAACAGTTGGTCACCGGGGCAGGCATTCCGCTCACCCTCGCGGGATTCGGGAGCCAGCGGGTGAACGACAACGCGACCCTCATCGGTCGCTTTGATCTGTCGCCCACCGGGACGACCGCGGCCAACCTGGTCACCACGCTGAACGCCGGCCGCTCGCGCGGGCTTGGCATCGGACCGACCTCGCCCTTGGCGGCGGGCGGGGAGAGCACCACCCGCGGCGCCTCGGCCGTATACACCTGGTCGAAGTACTATCGCCAGGCCTTCCTGCAGGAGTTCAAGGGAGCGGCGGGTTACACGCGACGTGCGAGCGAGCCATGGCTCGACCTGCCGTCGGGGCGTGTGCGTGTGCAGTCGCAGCTGGTGGACGGGACAGCCGGCACCACCTCGCTGGGGTTCGGGGGCAACGCCGGCCTCGCCGATGAAAGCCGCAGCGGCAACTGGGAGCTTCAGTCGAACACCTCGTGGGTCTCCGCGGACAACAAGCACCGACTCAAGCTCGCCTCCAGCCTGCAGTATGCCTGGTCGTCGCAGGAATCCGCGCAGAATGCGCTCGGCACCTGGACGTACAACTCCCTCGATGACCTGGCTCGGGGGGTACCGGCGTCGTTCACGCGCAACCTGACGCCACGCGTGCGCGACGCGGCGGGATTCAACTGGTTCACGTCCATCGGCGACTCCTGGCGCGTGGGTGACGCCACCGCGGTGCAAGGAGGGCTGCGCCTGGAGGGGAACTACTTCACGCGCTTACCGGGCTACAACCCGGAGGTGGAGCGGCAGTTCGGGATCCGCACCGATCGTGCACCGAACCGTTGGCGCCTCAGCCCGCGGCTGGGCTTTCGGCACACCTTCAACCTGCCGAAGCAGTCACCGACAGGGCCGCCCGCGTTCTTCGATGAGCGAAAGATCTGGACCATACGCGCCACCGTGGGCGAGTATCGCAACATGGTGCCGGCGACCCTGTTGTCTGGGGCGTTCGACGCGACGGGGCTGCCGAGTGGCTGGCGCCAGCTTTCCTGCTTTGGTGCGGCGGCGCCGCAACCCGTGTGGGATGACGCGGCGTCCACGCCGGAACGTTGCCTCGACGGGGCCACGGGTGGGTTGCTGACCGACGCCGTACCGCGGGTGCTCGCCTACGGCGGGGACTGGGATGCCTCGCGCAGCCAACGCGTCAACGCGTCGGTGGCTCGTGTGGCGGGTCCACTGCGTGCGACCATCGATGTCACATGGGCGCGCAACGTCAATCAAGGATCGAACTACGACCACAACTTTGCCGGACGTCCGGCGTTCACCCTGCCGGACGAAGCGGGACGTCCCGTGTTCGTCACGGCGGCCGGGATCGATCCGCGCACGGGTGCGACCTCGCCGCGCGGGAGTCGGTTGGTGGATGCCTTCGGGCAGGTCAACGTGCAGCGCGCCGACCTGCGTTCGGAGAGCCGCCAGCTGATCCTGTCGCTCAGCCCGCGCCGGTTCTCGAACAACTACTTCTGGAACGTCACCTGGACGCAGACCGCGACGCGGGGCCAGCAGCGTGGTTTCGGTGGATCCGGGATTGGGGATCCACGGCTGGTGGAGTGGGGGCCATTGGGCTTTGCACCACGGCATCAAGTGGCGACGCAGTTCAGCCTTGGTGTACAGGGGTGGCCATTCCGGCTGACCCTCAACCATCGGCTGAGTTCGGGGACACCGTTCACTCCTACCGTGGGTGGCGACGTGAACGGTGACGGCGTCTCTGGTGATCGCGCCTTCATTGCCGGTCGCGGCGTCGGTGATCCGGCCTTGGCAACCGCGATCGATGCCGTGGCGGCAGGGGGCCCGTCGTACGTGCGCGATTGCCTGCGCGCGCAGGCCGGCCGCTTTGCGGGACTCAACTCCTGCCGAGGCCCCTGGACGCAGACCATGGGGCTCGTGATGAACGTGCTCCCGGGGCGCCTGGGGGTACCAACGCGGATGAACCTGTCGCTGACGGCGTGGAACCCGTTAGGCGGGGTCGACCAGCTGGTGAACGGGAACGACCTGCGGGGCTGGGGACAGGCGGGCTTCGCCGATCCGACCTTGCTCTACGTGCGCGGCTTTGATCCCGCCCGCCAGCGTTTCCAGTACGAAGTGAACCCGCGGTTCGGCGATGCCCGCGCCTCGCGCACGGCGTTCCGGGCTCCTTTCCGGTTGGCCCTGGAGGCTCGGTTCCGCCTCGGGCCGCCAAACGATCAACAGCAATTGTCGCGTGAGCTGTCGCTCGGCAGGACGCGCAAGGGGGACCGGCTGGTGAGTGCGCGCTTTCGGCAGACCTACGCCCGCATCCCCTTCAATCCGCTGCCGCAGCTCCTGCAGATGCGGGATTCGCTCGGTCTGACCGCGGCGCAGGTGGACTCGCTGAACGCCCTGCAGCGCCGCGTGCAGGATCGCATGGAGGCAGCCTGGGCGCCGACGGCCGACTGGCTCGGCGCGTTGGGCGACACGTACGACTTGAAGGAGGCGCTGCAACGGGTGCGAGACACGCGCCAGAAGGTGCTTCCGATCTTCTCGGAGTTCATGGCCGATATGCGCCGCCAACTGCGCGAGGACCAAGTCGAGAAACTCCCGGAGTTCGTCCGCCAGTTCTTCAATCCGGCGTTTGTTCGCCTGTTCCAGAACCAGGGGATGTTCGAGGTGTTCATCGCCTTCTGAGGTGTCGCGGGGCCCGTCAGGGAAGGGGAAGTGGAATCAAGGGACCTGGCGGGTCTCCGCGTGCCGCGGCGGGACGACCTTGAGACTGCGGCCGTGCCGTTCCTGGCGCGTCGCGCAGCGGTGGGTACCATCGATGCCGACGCCCGTCTAGCCTTCTACGGTGTCCTCGCCGCAGCTGATTTCCGGTACTTCGCAGCGCGCCCGGCTGCCGCAGGTTGGCGGTCCCGTGGCATCGCCACCGTTCCGGGTGCCTGCAGCGCACTTCGTCGCGTCGCTGTCCTGGCTGTTGGTGGCCGCAGGGATGCTGGTGTGGTTGGCACCGCGCCTTGCCCTGGGGCGTGTGTTCGATCCTCCGGTGCTCGCCCTTGTTCACGTCGTCATGCTCGGGGTGGTCGCTTCCGCGATCTTTGGGGCGCTGAACCAGTTCGTTCCCGGGGCGCTGGGTGTGCCGCTGCGCAGTGTACGTGTGGCGATGGCAGGCTTCTGGCTGCTCCAGGCCGGCGTCGTGTTGCTGGTGGCCGGGCTGTGGCTGTGGCGCGGGGTGTTGCAGGGTCTTGGGTGGCTGCTGGTGTTTGGGGCCGTGAGCGCCGTTTCGTATAACACGCTGCGTGCGCGGCGGCACTCGATTCACGGCAAGCTCGTCGGCCTCTACCTGAGCGTCTCGCACTCGGCGCTCGGCGTCGCCATGGGTGTCGCCGTTGCGCGGATCGGCGACACCGTAGGCTGGTGGCAGGTCGATCGCGTGTCACTCCTGGCCGCGCATGCGCTCCTTGGCGCCCTCGGGTTTGGCACGTTGAGTGCTATCGGCGTTGCCAGTCGCATGCTCCCCACCTTCTTGCTCGGTCCCGGCGACGATAGGCGCTGGCTTCACGCCCAGCTGGCAGTGACGGTCGTGGGACTGCTCACCGTCGTGACCGGAGCTTTCTTGGGATACACGCCGGCGATGCGTCTCGGGGGCGGGACCCTCGTCGCAGGTGGCTGCCTCACCGTCGGACTCGGTGTCCGCTGGTTCAGGCGCCGGCATCGCGCGCTCGACCCTGCGCTGTGGCATGTGGTGGCAGCGTTTGTGGCGCAGGCGCTGGCGACGGTCGAAGGAACACGGTTGCTCGTGGGCGCGCTGAACGACTTCACGCAGTGGGCGGTGCTCCTCGTGCTGCTCGTGATCGGCTGGCACGTGACGCTCGTCATCGGGGTCATGTCCAAGATCCTGACGCACTTGAGCTACAACAATCTTGCGCCGGTGATGCCGGGGTTCGCGGCGCTCGGTTCGCCCGACCGCCTGCTTCGTCGGGACTGGCAAGGCGCGAGCGCCGCCCTGCTGACGCTGGGCTGGTGCGGTGCGGCGACGGCGATAGCGCGTCATGCGCCTGGCGCGGCTCGCGTCGCGGCGCTGCTCTGGAGCTGTGGGGCGACCCTCACAGTGGCGAACTACGTTCGAATGCTCGTGCGTGGCCGTGATTCGGTGACCCGCGCGCCTGTCTGAGCGCGCGCAACCGGCGGGTCCCGTTGGTCGAGCGTTCGCTGTCCGGGAATCCCCGTCCATCGCGTCATCGCCCGCCCTACTGCCGCGTACGGCGCGCGGAGCGATGATGCCACGCCTTCCGAGGAGCGATGTGACGTGACTGCGGTGCCACTCCCAGTTGTCCGACAGCGCCCTCTCTGGCGCGCCGCCCAGTGGATCGGTGTGAGCCTCACTCTGGTGCTTCTGGGCGCCCTGGTCACCGCACCGACGACCACGTTACACGTGCTGTGGGACATGGTGATTCCGCTCCTGCCCGCAGTCTTCCTCGTGAATCCGCTCATCTGGCGCAACGTGTGTCCACTCGCGACGCTGAACGATCTGTTGCCCGACCGGCCCGCGCGCCGAGCGATGGACACGACGATGCTGCGGCGGGCGTGGGTGGTGGGAATCGTCCTCCTTTTCGCGATGGTCCCGGCGCGTCGATTTCTGTTCAACGAGGGCGGCATCGCGCTCGCGCTCACCATCACGGTGGTGGCCGTGCTCGCCGTGGTGACAGGTGTCGCGTTCTCGCGGCGGGCCGGCTTCTGCGGTTCGCTCTGCCCTGTGCTTCCCGTCGAGAAGTTGTACGGACAGGCGCCACTAATTTCGATGTCCGGGGCTCGGTGCAGTGACTGCACATTGTGCATCAGCATCGGTTGCATCGACCTGGCGGGGAACAAGACAGTGGCCCAGACCATCGGGCCCCTGCGACGTGATACGGGTTGGCTGCGCACCAGCTTTGGTGTTCTTGCCGCCGCGTTCCCCGGGTTCATCCTCGGGTACTTCACGACCAGCAACGGCGACCTGTCCACGGCAGGCGAGGTCTACTGGCGGGTTCTGTCCCTGGCAGCGGCCAGCTACGGGATCGTAGCGGTGCTGACGGTGATGCTGTCCCTGCGCGCGGCGCTGGCGATGCCGCTTCTGGGAGCTGGTTCTCTGGGGATCTACTACTGGTACGCGGCCCCCGTGCTTGCCGAAGCGTACCTCGCGCCGCCGGCGACAACCTCGATAGTTCGCGGTGCGATGGGCGTGGTCATCGCGTGGTGGCTTTTTGCGGCATTGCGACGGGTGAGGGCGAATCCGTCACTGGCGCCACGCGTCGCCAATTCGACGTAAACGACGGGCAGTGGGACGGCCGCTGCCCGTCGTCTTCAGCTTCAGGTGAGCGCGGCCGCGACCACCCGCTCCACCGTGAGCCCGTACTCGCGGTACAACACCTGGTACGGAGCACTCGCGCCGAACGTCTCGATCCCAATCACCGTCCCCTGGTCCCCGATCAGGCGGTCCCACGACATCGGGTGCGCGGCCTCGATCGCGATGCGCTTCACGCCGGCCGGCAACACACTCGCGCGATACGCGGCGTCCTGCTGCAGGAACAACTCGTGCGACGGCACACTGACCACGCGCGCCGCCACCCCCTTCGCGGCCAAAGCCCCCTGGGCCTCTAGCGCGATCCCTACCTCGGACCCGCTCGCCATCAACACGACGGCAGCTGCACCGTTGCCGGCATCGAGGACGTACCCCCCGCGTGCCACCTCGCTCGCAGCTCCACGGTTGCTCCGGTCGATCAACGGCAGCTTCTGGCGGGTGAGCACGAGGGCCACCGGGCCCGTCCGATGCGCAATCGCCACGCGCCACGATTCGGCCGTCTCGTTGGCGTCCGCCGGGCGCAGCACCATCACATTGGGAATGCAGCGGAGCGACGTGAGATGCTCGATCGGCTGGTGGGTCGGTCCGTCCTCGCCGAGCCCGATCGAGTCGTGGGTGAAGACGTAGATCACCCGCTGCTTCATCAGCGCCGCGAGCCGGATGGCCGGGCGCATGTAATCCGCAAAGACGAGGAAGGTGCCGCCGTAGGCGATGCAGCCGCCGTGCAGCGTCATCCCGTTCATGAGCGCGCCCATCGCATGCTCACGCACCCCAAAATGCATGTTGCGCCCGGCCGGGGTTGCCGCGGCAAAGCGGGGCGAGTCCTTGATCACGGTGAGGTTCGACCCGCTCAGGTCGGCCGAGCCACCGATCAACTCGGGCACCTTCGCCGCCAGCGCGTTGAGCACGATACCCGAGGCGTTGCGGCTGGCGATGTTGCCATTCTCCGCCGTGAAGGTCGGGATGGCCTGCTGCCAGCCGCCGGGCAGGTCGCCCCGCATGCGGCGCCCAAACTCCATCGCGTCGGCGGGATGTGCCTTCGTGTAGGCGATCACGGCGCGGCGCCAGACGTCCTGCACCGTCGCGCCACCGGCGCACAACCCGCGCCAATGCGCCGCCGCCTCGGCGGGCACCGTAAACGGCTCCGCCGCCGTCCATCCATAGGCCTGCTTCGTCAACGCCACTTCGGCAGCGCCTAACGGTTCTCCGTGCGCCTTGGCGCTGTCCTGCCGGTTGGGGGACCCAAAGCCGATGTGCGTCCGCGTGACGATCAATGACGGCCGCGTCGGATCGCTCTTCGCCGACGCGACGGCGCGATCAATCGCGTCGAGGTCGTTGACGTCGGCGATGTGCAGCACCTGCCAGCCGTAGCCCTCAAAGCGGCGAGCCACGTCGTCGCTGCACGTCAGGTCGGTGCTGCCGTCGATGGAGATGCGGTTGTCGTCGAAGAAGGCGATCAGCTTGGCGAGCTTGAAGTGCCCGGCGAAGGACGCCGCCTCGTGCGAGATCCCCTCCATCAGGCACCCGTCGCCCACCACGACGAAGGTGTGGTGGTCGACGATCGTGTGTCCCTCACGATTGAACGTCGCCGCCAGGTGCGCCTCGGCGGCGGCCATGCCGACTGCGTTGGCAAAGCCCTGGCCGAGCGGGCCCGTCGTGGTCTCGATCCCTGCGGTGTGGCCGACTTCCGGGTGGCCCGGCGTGGCGCTTCCCCATTGGCGAAAGCGCTTGATCTCGTCGAGCGACAGCGCGTACCCACTCATATGAAGGGTCGCGTACAGCAACATCGACGCGTGTCCGTTGGACAGGACGAACCGGTCGCGATCCGGCCAGTGCGGGTCGGCCGGGTTGTGCTTGAGGTGTTTGGTGTAGAGGCGGTACGCGAGCGGGGCGAGGGCCATCGGGGCCCCGGGGTGTCCACTCTCGGCGGCCTGGACGGCGTCGATCGCGAGGGTGCGGACTGTATTGATGCACAACGCGTCGAGCGACCCGATGGTCGCGTCGGCGGGAGGGGTCACGTGGTACTCCTGTGGGGGGCCGTGCGGGAGGAACGAAAGCTAGCCCGTCGCCCCAAGGGTGCGAAGCGCCCGGCGGGTTCCGGTGCCCCCGCGGTGGAGCGCACTTGGCTTGACGGCCGGTCGGATTGGGGCGAGGGTAACCCGCGACTCCCCATCCCTCGAAAACGCCCATGCCGAGCGCCACCTCTCCATCCAGGCTCCTCCTTGCCCTGACCCTCGCGGCGACGTCGCTCGGCGCCCAGTCCGCCGGCTCGGTGGCCAACGACCCCGAGGTCCTCGGCGCCGCGCGACTCTTCTCTGCGTGGATGGAGGGGCAGATCGCCTACCGCGGGCTGCCCGGCATTGCCGTCGGGGTGGTGAGCGACCAGGAGCTGGTCTGGTCCAAGGGCTTTGGGTACGCCGACGTCCAGTCAAAGCGACCGATGACGCCCAGCACCCTGTTCCGTATGGCGTCGCACAGCAAGCTCTTCACGGCGACCGCGATCATGCAGTTGCGCGAGCAGGGGAAGGTGCGGCTCGATGATCCCGTCTCCAAGCACCTGCCATGGTTCACCCTCAAGCCGGCGGGGAGCGACGATGGCGAGGTGACTATTGAGCAGCTCCTCACGCATGCCTCGGGACTCCCGCGTGAAGCGGGCGACCACTGGTCGACCAACGATTTCCCGACCACCGAGGAAGTGAAGCAGTTGATGGCCAACCGCCAGGCGGCGTTTCCTCCAGCGACGCGATGGAAGTACTCGAACCTCGCGTACACCATCGCCGGGATGGTCGTCGAGGCGGTCAGCGGCCAACGCTGGGCCGACTATGTGCAACAACACATCTACTCCCCGCTCGGGATGACGCAGTCCAGCGTGGACAAGAACGTCCCCGGGCTGACGGTGGGATACGGTCGTCGCATGCCCGACGGCTCGCGGGCGCTCATTCCCTTCATTGATGCGCGCGGGATGGGCTCGGCGACGGGGATCACCTCGAATGTCGAGGACATGGCGAAGTTCGCCTCCGCCCAATTCCGCAGGGGAAAGATGGGCGGGAAGCAGATCCTGAGCACGGGTTCACTTCGCGAGATGCATCGTGTGCGCTCCGTGGAGGAGAACTGGACGTCAGGGACGGGGATCGGCTTTGGGATCAGCCGCTTCCGGGACCGCACCTACGTGGGACACGGCGGCGGATACCTGGGGAATACGACGCAGACGATGATTCAGCTGGACGACAAGGTGGCGGTGATCGTGCTGACCAACACCAATGACTCCGACCCGTCGGCGATAGCGCGGCAATTGATGAGTACCGTCGGTTTCGCCGTGGCGAAGGCAGCGGCGGTGAAGCCGGCGGTGGTGGCGTGGGATCCCGCGTGGGGGCGCTTCGCCGGGTTGTACCGCGACGCCTGGGGCGACCAACAGGTCGTGCTGCTCAACAACAAGCTGGTGCTCATCTCGCCTAACGCGGGCAACGTGGATGAGCCCACGCAGCTGGAGCCGCTTGGTGGCGGGCGATTCCGGATGATGGCGCGGTCGGGGGGCGGCGCGGTGGGGGAAGTGGTACAGTTCGTTGAGGAAGGGGGACGGGTGACCCGACTCCTGATCGGTGATGGCTTCTATCGTCGCGTCGCGCCGTAGCCTTGGTCGACCGGTCGGCGGTCGTTTTGCGAGCGTGATCTTGATGGGACGTCCCCGGAGTGGGGCGTCCCCCCTCGCGAGATCGGGGTAGGCGCTGGCATCTTGGCTGGATGAAAACAGCCCTCATGAATCGCGCCCTGATCGTGTCCGCCTTGCTGGCTGCTTCGGCGGAAGGGCAGGGCCGCGCCCACCCCGACAGCGCGCATCGCGCCATCCTCAAGGAGATGCTCGAGATCAACTCCTCCCCGGTCGGGGGGAAGGTCTCGCAGGCCTCGCGCGCCGTGGCTCGGCGCCTCCTCGCGGCTGGGTACCCGGCCGCGGACGTGCAGGTAATCGGTCCGTCGCCGGCCTGCCTCAACGTGGTGGCGACCCTCCGCGGCCGCGACCGGTCGACCAAGCCCATCCTGTTGATGGCCCACCTCGACGTGGTGAACGCCGAGCGCAAGGACTGGAAGTACGATCCGTTCGTGCTGCGGGAAGAGAACGGGTTCTTCCTGGGGCGCGGCGTGCTGGACAACAAGGCCGGCGCCAGCGTCATCGTGGCCAACATGGTGACGATGAAGCGCGAGCGGTTCGTGCCACAGCGCGACATCATCCTGGTCCTGACCTGCGACGAGGAGACAACGGCCGAGAACGGGATCGTCTGGTTGCTGAAGAACGTGCCGCGGCTCAAGGAAGCGGCCTACGCGCTGAATACCGACGCGGGTGGGGTCTACCAGTCCGAAGCAGGACGCCACGTCTTCGACCTGCAGGCGGCGGAGAAGACGTACATCGCGTTCGAGGCGACCGCCACGAACGAGGGCGGGCACTCGTCGCTGCCGCGGCCGGACAACGCGATCTACGCGTTGGCCAGCGGCCTCGCGCGGCTCGCGGCCCATCGCTTCCCGGTGGAGTACAACCCGGTCTCCCAGGCGTCGTATGCGAAGGGTGCCGAGGTGGAGCGCGGGCAGCTGGCGGATGACATGCGCGCGGCCGGGCGCGGGGAGACATCGGGGCCCGCGATCGAGCGGCTCCTGGCCATCCCACACATTGGCGCCGGGCTGCATACGACCTGTGTCGCGACGATGTTGCGCGGCGGGCACGCCGAGAACGCGCTGCCGCAGTCGGCGACCGCGACGATCAACTGCCGGGTGATGCCGGGGACCGAGGTCGAGTCGGTCCGTACGACACTCGCGCGGGTGATGGCCGACAGCACGATCGCGATCAAGCTCACCTATCCGCCGACGCCGAGCGGTGCGTCCCCACTCATGCCGGAGGTGATGGCGACGGTGGAGCGGTTGGCCGAGGAGTACTGGCCGAAGGCGCTCGTGGTTCCCGGGATGTCGAATGGGGCGACGGACGGCCTCTACCTGCGGAATGCCGGCGTGCCCGTGTTTGGGATTGCGGCGATCGCGGTGCAGCCGGAGGACGAGCGATCGCATGGCCTCGACGAACGGGTTCCGGTGGCGTCGGTGTACCGGGCGCGGACCTTCTGGGACAAGATGGTGCGCGAGCTGGCGTCGGCGGCGGGGAGGACGATGTGAGGGACCGCGATTCGGTGGTGGAGGTCGTGCGGAGCGCGACGGGCTTGAATCTGGTTGGGTGGGCTGCGATCACTGATGCGGCACGAGCGGCACGAGCGGCACGAGCGGCACGAGCGGCACGAGCGGCACGGGCGGCACGGGCGGCACGAGGAGCACGGGGGGCACGCGGGGGGGGGAGTGTCACGCGCCGACCTGGTGTTGTCGCGCTCTTGCTGAGTATTGCCTGCGCGAAGGAGGCGCCGCCGCCACCGCCGCCCGCGGTGCCGCCGGCCCCGATCGCGTGGGCGTATGACGCTCCTCCGGTCTGGGACGAACGGGTGACCTTCTCCGAGGACCAGCAGCCGGGAGCGCACCTCTCTTCGCGCGTGTTTCGCTATACGCCGCGCGACACGTCGGTGAGGCCGCAGGTCCTCCTCGGTATCGTCGTCTACGACAGCGCGGCGTGGGCGCGTTTAGCTGCCGAGGCTGGTCCGCCCCAGGGTGACTCGCTCACCAGTGCAGACGGACAGGTGTTTGTGGCGGGATTCCCGCAGTCGAATCCGTTCGCCGAGGGCTCGGCGGACTCTCGGACCTTTGACTCCCTCGCCGTTGACCTCGCCCGCGTGCGACAGGGGTTCCGCGTCCTGAGATGAGCGCGCCCACCGAGCGCGATCGCGCGGACATCATCCTGCTGCCACCGCTGATCTACCTTGGCGGGATCGTGGTGGGATTCATCATTGAATCGTGGTTCCCGACGTCGCTGGGCGATCGGCGGATGCTGAGTGTGCTTGGGGTCGTGGGGATCGCGGCTGGCGGGTTGCTCGGCGCGTGGGGTGACCTGACCATGAAGCGCTCGGGGACGAGCCCGTTCCCGTGGAAACCCACCAAGGCGATCGTCGATACCGGGCCGTATCGCTTCACCCGCAATCCGCTGTATGTCGCACAGGCGTTGATGCACGCGGGGGTCGCGGCGCTTGGGGATTCGGCGTGGGCGCTGGCGGCGCTGGTGCCGGTGCTGGTTGTGGTGCGCTACGGCGTGATCAAGCCGGAAGAGGAGTACCTCACGCGCAAGTTTGGCGACGCGTATGTCGGGTATACACGGCGCGTGCGGCGCTGGCTGGGCCCGGCCTGACGTCCCACTGGCGAACGCGATGCCCCGTTAGCCGGTCACCATCTCGTAGCCAGCCGCCGCGAAGTGCCGGTCCAGCGTCAGTGCTGAGCGGGTGCCGCGTTCGGCCATGATGGCGAAGCTCACGGCATCAACCAGCGAAAACGGCTTATCCGAGAATCGTGTGATCCAGTTGGTGACTGCGGCGTCTTCCAGGGACTCCGTGCTCGTCACGACCACGTTCGGCGATGCGCGCACCAACTGCAGGAAGCGCAATCCTACTCCGATTCCCGCGCGTCTCATGATGAGCGCGTGCGACTCGGCCACGACCAGGTTTGACGTCACGATGCGTTCGCGGCGTTCGATCCTGGTTCGCAGGGCGGCACTCAAACGCGCGTGATCCGGGTGGGACCGTACGACGAGGGGATACCACGCGCTGGTGTCGACAAACACCTCACTCATCACCTGTCCCCGTCGGGCTGCGCCTGCCACGACTGCTCCTCGGACTCCGCAAGCACTCGATCGTGCTCACGCGCGACGTCGCTGGCGTCACTCGTCGCGACGTCGTCGACGAGTCCGATCACACGAAGCGTCGGGTGCGCCGACGGGTCCAGATGCTGCAGCTCCAGTGCCTCGAGCCCCTGGCGGAGCACGTCAGACTTGGATGCCCCGAGCCGAGCGGTCAACCGTTCGAGTCGCGCCTGATCAGCCTCGGTCAGGTATACCTGCGCTGGCTCGCCGACGCGTCCTCTCGGCCGTGGCCTGTCATGAAATCGTGTCATGACATTACAGTATGACGGACAGGGAATTCAAGTCAAGCGTCGCGCGCGGCCGGGACGCGCTTGTCTCTCCCGGGACGTCGGCGTCCCCGTGGTGAGAATCTGACCACCACGCGTCCGTTCCTGCGCCAGAACCTCTGGCGGAGTCAACGGAATGCGACGCGTGGTGATGGGATTGGTGGGTGTGATGATCGGCTGCACAGGCGATGCATTGATGGGACCGCGACGGCCGCTCGCCCCGGATACACCATCTGCCAAGGTGTACCCTCCGTGGGCATACAGCGTCTCCTCGTTGTTCCCGGGGCAGCAATCGGTGGCCACTGCGGTCAATGACCTGAACCAGGTCGCTGGGCACGTTGGTGGCAGCGCCTTCCTGCGCGAGTCGAACGGGACCGTGTACCTCCTGCCTCTCAACGGCGCGGCCTGGGCCACCGCCACAGACATCACCACGCACGGCGTGGTGAGCGGCGCGGTGCTCCGAAACGGAGTTTCCTATCCTGCGGTTTGGACCACGCCCACCGCGCCCGCCAGCGAGCTGCCGCGACCCGGAGGCGTACACGCCATCAACGATCGACTTGAGGCGGTGGGCCGCTACGACCGCAAGGGATTCCCTCGTCCCATGTACTGGGACGTTCGCAACGGCACCGCTGTCTTCCTCCCGGTGCCCCCGGGCACGACACAAGGGTTCGCGAACGACATCAATAACGACCGCATCATCGTGGGCGAGGTGGATGGCCGGGGCGCCACCTGGCGCTGGAACGGGACCACGTGGGTCTTCGCGAGCCTCAATGGGATTCGCGCCTGGGGTGTCGACGCCGGCTACGGAACGGTAGGGATTACGCCATCGGGGCAGGCGGCCTTTGGATCGCCGGACCTCACCGGCCTCTTCCCCACCGTTGGCCTGAGCACCGCATGGGACACGAATGGCCGGGGTGTCGCCACCGGGGAGGACTGGAACCTGACCACGAACCGCATGGACGCCTGGGTCGGAGACCGCAACGGGAACTTCAGCATCCTCCCGTTTCCATCGGGGAGCACGGCGTTCCAGGCGTCGGGGCGCGCGGTCAACACCTGCGGCCTGGTGGTGGGCTTCATTGCCTGGGGCGCGACCCAGGAGGCGGTGATGTGGGACCCGGGGTGTTAGGGGGAGCCTAACGAGCCGGCTCGCTTACGCCTGGCTGATCGGGGCTGCACGTTCCCGCGCGGCGAATGCTACCTTTCGGTCGCATTCACCACGCTGAGGCTATGCATCATTCCCGTCGTCTTGCCGCCCTGTTGATGCTCCTGGTCGCCGCCTGTACCCGGGCGACACCGACCGGCTTTCCCACGCGTTCGGCCGCCGTGGATTCGAGCGGGGTGTTCGCCTTGCTGAGCGCGCTGTCGGCGGATTCCATGGAAGGACGTGGGACCGGGACGGCGGGCGGGGGCCGCGCCGCCCGGTGGATTGCCTCGCGAATGGCAGCCGTCGGGCTCGAGGCGGCGGGGGACAGCGGGTACCTGCAGCGCGTGCCACTGGCCATGATGCCGCGGGGACCTCAAGGCGCGATGCGCGTGGCGCTCCTCCCCAGCCTCGCTGCGCTCGACACCGTGCCGGTCGATCGGCGGCGCCCCGGGTTCAACGTGGTGGGCATCATCCGCGGCAGCGACGCGCAGTTGCGCGACGAGGCCGTGCTCGTGGACGCACACTACGACCATCTCGGCATCCGGTCGTCGCCGCAGGGTGGCGACTCCATCTACAACGGGGCAGATGACGACGGGTCGGGGACGGTTGCCGTGCTGGAGATCGCGCGGGCGATGGCAAGCGGTCCGCGTCCGAAGCGCACCCTCGTCTTCCTCGCCACGACGGGGGAGGAGGTGGGGCTGTTGGGGACACGCTGGTACATCCAGTCACCCGTGGTCCCGCTCGCTCGGACCGTCGCGAACCTCGAGATCGAGATGATCGGCCGCCCGGATTCGCTCGCAGGGGGATGGGGGAAGGCGTGGCTGACGGGGTTCGAGCGCTCGACCATGGGCGATATGCTGAAGGCCAGCGGCATCCCAATCGTTCCTGACGCGCGGCCACAGCAAAACTTCTTCACGCGCAGTGACAACATTGCGTTTGCCAGGCTGGGAATCCCGGCCCACACGTTGAGTTCGTTCAACCTGCACACGGACTACCACAAGCCTAGTGACGACATGCGGGGGGTGGATGCCGGGCACATGGCGGCAGTGATTCGTGCGGCGGTCGCCGCGGTGCAACGGTTGGCAGACGGTCCCGCGCCGCAGTGGCATCCGGGAGGGCGGCCGCAGTAACAGCTCGGGCGTTGCGTGTCGTCGGCCTAGTCATGCGCGACGCCCGCGCGCCGCTGGGCAATGTGCCACAGCACGCCGCAGGGGTCTACGACATAAGCAATCCGTAGGCCCCATGGCTGCATGGCCGGTGCCTTGGGCGCAGCAACCCCAAACCGGCCCGGCAGGTCCAGCGACGCGATGTGCGCCCACCACGCGTCCAGGTCATCGACCATGAACTGCATCATGAAGTTCTCGGCCCATCCCTGCTCATAGTGCCGCTGGAGGATGAATCCTCCAGAGCCCGCCGCGAAGATGGCGACCTCGCTATCCAGAAGCAGCCGGAATCCCAGCGCCACATAGAAGTCCCGGGACCGATCGAAGTCCCGCGTCGGGACAAACGGGCGAACCAGCTCCATGGTCATCAGGAGAGTGGGGTGAGGTTGGAGGCCACGTCCGTGCGGTACGCCTTGAAGGCCGGGACGAGGCCGGCGAGCGCGCCCACGATCACCATGCCGATCGGGGTGAGCACGAGCGCCCAGTCGAAGCGAAAGGCATCCAGCACGACGCCGGTCTGGGCCCGCACGATGACCGCCGCCGCGCCGATGATCGCGCCGTACACGAGAAAACCGACGAGCGTGCCGAACGCCGTGATGGTTGCCGACTCGAGCACGATGGCCGAAAAGACGGTCGAACGCCGTGCACCTAACGATCGCAGGATGGCGAATTCCCGTCGCCGCTCATTCATCGTGTTGTAGATCGAAGCGAGGATCGAGCCCGCGGCCACGACGACCACCAGGTAGGCCACCATCGCGAGGACGTTGTTCATCCAGCCGATCTTGCCGAACAGGTCGGCCATCACGCGCCCGATGGGCCAGGCGAGCGTGGCCGACTTGCCGGTCCGATTGATCGCCTGGTCGAGGTAGATCCCCGCCGTGGGGTCCTTGAGCTTGAGCATCACCGCGCTCACCTCCAGATGCTCTGGCGGGATGGTGGAATCGGCAACCGGAGTGTAGGACCGGCCCGTGCCGCGCAGCACATGCCCACTCATCCGATACAATCCCTCGAGAGGAATCCACACCACACGGTCGGACGGTGAGTTGGACGGCTCGAGGATGCCGACGACCGTGTACTCATCCTCGTGCGCCTTGGTGGAATCGCCGGAGAGACCGTGGTAAGGCTCGAAGGTGTCGCCGATCTTGAGCCCCGTCCGCTGCGCTACAAAACTGCCGACCACGGCCCCGCGCTCCTCCATCGTGAAGACCCGTCCCCCGGGTGCCAGCGCGAGCTTGCGGCCGGCGGTGTACTCGAAGCGCGTAAAGAGGTCGGGGATGGTTCCCACCACGCGGTACCCCTCGTAGTTGTCCCCCACGGCGTACGGGATCGCCAACTCCACCCCCGGGTCCGCACTAATCGCCGTGTACATCGAGTACGGAATGTTGCCGGGCGACGTCTCCAGGTGGAACACGGTGTTGAGCACGAGCTGCAGCTGGCTGCCGCGGGCACCGAGCACGGCGTCAAAGCCGATCGGACCTCCCGTGAACGCCTGGTAGGTCTGCTCCTTGATCGAGAAAACGGCCATGACCAGGCCGCTGGCGAGTCCGACCGAGAGCAGGGTCACGGCCGTGGAGAGCGCGTGCTGCCGCATGGAACGCAGCACGATGCGCAGGATTCCGCGTCGCATCAGCGAGTCCCCCCCGCGGCCGCGACGTCGCGGGCGGCACGATTGAGTTGGGAGAGGTCGTCACAGCGCTCGAACTGCTCGAGGATCTGCGGATCGTGGCTGACGAGCAGGAGGGCCGCGCCGTGTTCGCGACAGACCGCACGCATGAGCTCGAGCGCCTCCATGGCGTGGCGACGATCGAGGTTGCCGGTGGGCTCATCCGCGAGGACAAGCTTTGGCTTGTTGGCCAGGGCGCGGGCGACCGCGACGCGCTGCTGCTGTCCCACGGAAAGTTGGCGTGGGCGATAGGTGACCCGGTGGCCAAGCCCCACGCGATCGAGCAACTCGCGGGCATACTTCGCGTCGATCCCACGCCCGAACATCATGCCGAGTTCGACATTCTCGAGGGCGGTATACCCGTGCAGCAGGTTGAAGGTCTGGAAGACGTAGCCCATGCACTCGGCGCGGAGGGCGTCGCGACGGGGTTCCGACAGGGCCGTCATCTCCCGGCCGTCCACGTGGATGTGGCCCTTGTCCGCCTGGAGGATGCCGGCGATGAGGTTCAGGAAGGTGGTCTTGCCGGAGCCGGAGGGCCCGCGCAGCCCGACCTGCTCGCCGGGTTGCACCGAGAAGGCGGGGACATCGATGATCATGCTTCGCTCACCCTCGGGCGAGACAAAACTCTTCTCGAGGTCGCGAACGTCGAGGACCGTCATGAATTCCGGGGAAGGCGTGGAGTCGGGATCATGACTCGGTGCGGGCGTCTTCGGCAAGCATGTGAGATATCGATGGCACCGTGAGGAAGCGGTCGCGTGACTGGGCGACTGGGGACAGGATGACCCGGTTGGCAATGGCACGGTACCGGGCCACGATCCTCGCCTCCCTACACTCGGCAGATGTTCGGTTGCCGAGCGTTGAGCGAGGGAGGTAGCATATGGCCATGCCTGTCCTGGTGCCTGGCGTTCGACCGGGGGAGTGGACGGCGGACCTGGTCCGCCAGCTTCCGGAAGACGGGAATCGCTACGAAGTCATCGACGGGGAGCTGCTGGTGAGCCCCTCGCCGCGCGGGCGTCACCAACGCTCGGTCTTCCTCCTTGGCCGCATCCTCGAGGCCTTCGCGCGGGACCATCGGTTGGGTGTGGTCATGCTTTCGCCATCGGATGTGGAGTATTCCCCGCGCCGGATGGTACAGCCGGACGTGTACGTCGTACCGCGTGAAATGGGCGGCAAGGTCGCATACGACTGGGATCGCGTCCCACAACTCATGCTCGTCGTTGAGGTGTTGTCGCCGTCGACCGCACGATACGATCGCGTCACGAAGCGACGCATGTACCTCGCGCAGGGCGTGCCGCAGTACTGGGTGGTTGACCCCCAAGCGCGCCTCATCGAGCGATGGACGCCGGATTGCGATCGTCCGGCCATTCACGATGCGTCGATCGACTGGCACCCGGCGAGCCACGCCCCGACGCTGACGATCGACCTGCCGGCGTACTTCGACGAGGTCCATGAGCCGTTCCCCGAGGACAGCGGGTGGTAGGCCGCCGGCTGGGCCTCCTGGGTACGACCTGGCTGCTGGCCGCGTGTTGGGGGCTCGCACCGGGACGTGGGGCGGCCTCAACGGGGCTGCGGATCGTCTCGTACAACATTCGCCACGGGCGTGGCATGGACGACAGCGTGAACCTGAGGCGAACCGGGCGTGTGCTCGCCGCACTTCGACCCGACTTCGTGGGACTGCAGGAAGTGGATGATCGCGTCCGTCGCAGCGGCGGCGTGGACGAAGCCGCTGCCCTGGGGGCGCAGCTCGGGATGCAGTATCGCTTTGGGTCCTTCATGGACTACCAGGGCGGGCGGTACGGGCTCGCGATCCTTTCGCGGCACCCGATCATCGAGTCCCGCGTCGTCATTCTGCCGGTGGGGAACGAACCGCGTGTCGCATTGGTTGTCGACGCCGAGCTTCCGTCGCGGGACACCGTCTCCATCGTGACGGTGCACTTCGACTGGGTGTCGAGCGACAGCTTTCGCTTTCCGCAGGCGTCACGCCTTGCGGCGAGGCTCGATTCACTCCGACACCCGTACGTGCTGCTGGGCGACTTCAACGATGAGCCCGGTTCGCGCACGCTCGGGCTGTTCACCGCACGTGCGCGCGAGGTGCCCAAGCTCCCGGAGGCGCGCTTCACCTTCTCGTCGGCGGAGCCGGTGAAGGAGATCGATTTCGTGTTCGTCTCGCCGTCGGGACGGTGGGAGGGCGGGTCCGCGCGAGCGATCGACGAACGGGTTGCTTCGGATCACCGACCGGTATTGGCCGAGGTCCGGTTGCGGCGCTGACGCTGGCGGCGGGTCGTAACACGGCTCATACTGCCCGCATGACCAATCGTCGTGCGTTTCTTGAACAGTCCGCCGGCCTCCTTGCCGCCGGTTACCTGGGCCTCCCCCGTGCACACGTCAACAGCGGGCGTGCACCACTCAAGGTCCTGATCCTGGGCGGAACCGGCTTCATCGGGCCGCATATGGTGCGTCGGGCTATCGCCGGGGGCCACCAGGTCACCCTGTTCAACCGCGGTCGCAGCAACGCCGACCTCTTTCCCAATGTGGAGACATTGACCGGCGATCGGGACGGGAAGATCGACGCGCTCAAGGGCCGCTCGTGGGATGTGGTGATCGACAACAGTGGCTACGTGCCGCGCCATGTGCGCGACTCCGCGAAGTTGCTCGCGCCGAACGTCGGTCGCTACATCTTCATCTCGACCGGCTCCGTCTACCCCGTCGGGGCAGAGCGATATGACGAAGACTCCGCGCTGCTCAAGGCCCCAGAGCCCGCGAGCGAGGACGTCAACAAGTACTACGGGGAGCTGAAGGTGCTGTGCGAGCAGGCGGTGCAGGAAACCTATCGGGACAAGGGGACGATCCTGCGCCTGCATATCGTCGCGGGTCCGGGGGACCCGACACATCGCTTCACCTACTGGCCGGTCCGGATCGACAAGGGAGGGGAAGTGATCGCGCCGGGCGTGCCGGATGCACCCGTGCAGCACATCGATGTGCGGGACCTAGCGGACTTCGCGTTGCGCTGCGCGGAACAGGGACATGCCGGGATCTACAACGTGGCCGGGCCTTCGGCCTCGACGACGACCCTGGCGAGCTACCTCGAGGAGGTACGGGTCGGCGTGAAGTCCGCGGCGACGTTCACGTGGGTGGACCTGCCGTTCCTTCAGCAACAGAAAGTGAACTTCCCGATGGTGGTCCCGCCGGCCGCGCACGGCATCATGCGCATCAGCGCGGCGCGCGCCATCGCCAAGGGGCTCACTTTCCGGCCGCTCCGCGAGACCGCCGCGGACACCCTGGCCTGGTACGAGGGAGCACCCGCTGCCGAGATCGAGGGGCTCAAGATCGACCTCGAGCGAGACGCGCGGATCGTGCGGGAGTGGAAAGCGCGCGGCTAGCTGCTCCCAGGGTGGGCACCACCGACCGGACGCGAAGACTTCGGTGTATTGAGCTGTCACGTCCTGCCAACGCGGCGCGTGCGCGTCAATCCGCGCGTAGGGCGTCGATCGGGTTGACGCGCGTCGCCCGATACGCGGGGAGCAGGCACGCGACCAGGGCCGCGAGGGCGAACACGGCGGCACCGGCCACCACGGTCAGCGGGGCGCCGGGGGCGACACCGTAGAGGAGCGCACGCAGCGCCCCGGAGCCGGCCATGGAGAGCGCGACGCCGGCCGCGAGCCCGGCCAACGGCCAGGCGAGCCCGTCGCGCAACACGAGCCGCAGCACGCCAGCGGTCGTCGCGCCGTGCGCGATGCGAATCGCGATGTCGCGCGTGCGCTGGGTCGTGGCATGCGAGACGACCGCCCAGGTGCCGCACGCGGCGAGCAGGAGGCCAAGGACCGCCAGCATCGTGGTCCCGGACGCGGCGCGACGTGGGGCGGCGCGGGCCGTGTGGAGCACCTCGGCCAACGGGCGCACGTTGCGCAGCGGCAGCCCCGGGGCCACCCGGCCCACTGCCGCAGCGAGTGCCCGTTCCATGGCGCGCGGATCGCCCGTCACCTTAACGAAGTACACCCGCCACCCATAGGTGAATTGCCGGTAGGGGGTGTAGAAACTGGCGGTGGTCCGCTCGCCCAGCGGCGGATCGTACCGCACGTCGCCGACGATGCCCACAATCTCGCCGCTGCTGTCTGGCGACGTCATCGTGCTGCCGGTGAACCAGACGCGCTGGCCGAGGGCGTCACCAGCGGGAAAGAACTGTCGGGCGGCCGTCTCGCTGATGACGACCACACGCGGTGCCCCCTCACGATCCGTGGCGTCAAAGCCGCGACCGGCCTTGATCGGGATGCCTAACGTGGCGAAGTGCTCCTCGCCCACATAATGCCGCAACACCGTGGGCGGCGCACGCTCGCCGGACCCGGTGCGTCCCACGACCTGCAACCCGGTGCTCGCACTCCCGGCGAGGGGCGCACCGCCATCCACGCTCGCCGATACGACGCCGGGGACCGTTCGCAACTCGTCCAGCACCCGGCTGATGAACGCCGGCGCCGCATCGGCCGGCACGTCGCGCTCTGCCGGCTGCAGCTCGAAGGTCAGGACCCGCTCCACCTCAACACCGATCGTTGCCGACTGCACCCGGCGATAGCTGTCGAGTAGTTGTGCGGCCGCACCGACCAGGACGACCGCGAGCAGCGCCTCGACGCCGAGGAGGGCCGCCCCAATGCCGGGTCGCCGCAACGAGACGCCGGTGGCCGCGGCCGCATGCGATCCGGCACGCAGGTCGCCAAGGGTCACACGTCGCGTGGCCCACGTGGCTGGGATCGCGGCGACAACCACGATGGCCACCGCGGACACGACGATCCACCATCCCACCAGCCGGAGGTCGAAGTTGACGGCGCTCCAGGTGCTCAAGAAGCCGCGCCCGAGACCCGCGAGGGGATCGAGCGGCCCGGTCGCGCGTAGCCATCCGGTAATGGCCAGCAGGGCGATCACCGCTCCACCGGCAACGAGCGCTGCGCCATCCGTGGCGAACTGCCGCCACAGGCGGTGCGGGGTCGCACCCAGGGCAAGCCCGACGGCGGACTCGCGTCGCCGCGCGAGGGCACGCCCCATGACTAGCGCGGCGAGATTGGCGAGGGTCAGGAGGAACAGCACGCCGGCACCGCCGACCAACAACGCAGACGCGCGGCTCACCTCGGGCCGAAGACGCGCGTCGCCTAACGACTGTACCTCCCCACCCACCGTCACGTCTCCGGGTACGTCGTCGGACGGCGCCGCGCGATACGCGGCCGCGGCCAGCATCGCGACCTCGCGCTGAATCGCGTCGTCCGCCATTTCGGGCCGCCGCCGAGCCAGCAGGGTGATGAAATCCTGGTTCGTGGTGAGGTACTCCGGATAGGTGAGCACCGGCGCCATCGGTGTTGGCAACCAGAAGTCAGCGCTGCCGGTGAGACCGCGAAAGCCGTCGGGCATCACGCCGATCACGGTGACGAGCTGGCCATTGAGCCGCAGCGGCGTCCCGATGGTGATCGGCGTGCCGTCCTGAGTTAGCCGGTCGCGCAGCTGGGCCGCGATGATCACCACGGGGACGGCGGCCGCCGGCCGGTCTTCATCGGCGCTGAACCCGCGTCCCTCGACGGGAGTGACGCCGGTGAGGGTGAAGTACTCGGGAGAGACAAACTCTCCAGCGATCACCCGCGGCGCGTCGCCGGTTGAAAGGGTCACCGACGCCGGGCGCCAGGGAGCGACGAGGTCGACGGTCGAGGCGCGTTCGCGCACCAACTGTAACCGGGCAAACGACCAGCCGATGCGGGTCCGCACCTCACGCGGACTGGTGTGGCTGGACGTGAGCACCACCATCTCGCGAGCCGCTGGAAAGGGGAGCGTGCGCCACCGCGCCGCATCGCGGATGGACAGCGCTACGGTGAGCAGCGCGATCCCAATCGCGGCCATGCCAACGGCCGCGAGGGCAGAGGCCGGGTGGCGACGCAGGGACTGGGCGAAAGCTCGCATCCTTCATATGATGCCGCTCGACCCTGCCTCGTGTAAACTTCGCGTCGATGATCACCTCCATCCGGATTCGACGCGGCATGCCGGCTGACGCGGCTGCCCTGGCGGCGCTCGCCTCGCGGACGTTCGAGGAGACCTTTCGCCATACGACGACGGCGGAGGACATGGCCGCACACCTGGCGCGCGCCTATGGGGAGGCGCAGCAGGGCGCGGAGCTGGCCGACGCGGGCACGCTGACCTTCCTCGCTGAAGAGGATGGCGTGCTGGCCGCCTTTGCCCAGGTGCGCCGCGGTGCGCCTGGCGATCCCCTGATTTTGGACGCCCCCGTGGAGCTGTACCGGTTCTATGTCGATCGGCCCTGGCATGGACTCGGCCTCGCCCAGCGCCTGATGCAGCATGTGCGCGCGGCAGCGAGCGAGTTGGGTGGTCGCGAGTTATGGCTCAGCGTCTGGAGCGGGAACGAGCGCGCCAAGGCGTTTTACGCGAAGGAGGGGTTCGTCGACCGGGCGGAGACCGTGTTCTGGCTCGGAAGCGACCGGCAGGTCGACCGGATCTTCGTTGCCGTGATGGATGGGGCGATCCCCTGATGTACGCCACGGTGAGGAGCAAACAGCGGTATGCATGTCGCCTGCACGCGGAGAGTCACCGCGAGGGACTGGGGGCACGGCGCCACCTGGGGTCGCGCGCGGTGCTGGTGGCGGGCGTGATCGCCGCGCTGGCGCAGCGTGCGATGGCACAGCCGGCATTGCCCATGGCCGTGGCCAACAACGCCGTGGCGCAGGGCACGGTGGATGGGCGGTCGTGGCTCTTCTCCTTCCTTGGCATCGACGCAACGAAACGCTGGTCCGGCATCACCCGCGCTGCCTTCGCCTGGTCACCGGGGATGCCCACCTGGCGTCGGTTGCCGGACGTCCCGGGCGCGGTGGGGCGGCTCGCGGCGACGGCGCAGGTGGTGCGCGGCAAGGCGTACCTGTTCGGTGGCTACACGGTGGACTCGGCGGGCAACGAACGGTCGCTCGACGTCGTGAATGTGTGGAATGCTGCAGCAGGTCGTTGGGAAACGGCGCCGCCGATGACCGTCGCGGTGGATGATGCCGTGAGCGCGACCTGGCGGGACTCGCTGGTTTACGTGATTTCCGGCTGGCACCACACCGACAACGTGCCCCTGGTCCAGGTGTTTGACGTGGTCGCGAAGCGGTGGGCGCAGGCCACGCCGATTCCCGGGCCGGGAGTCTTTGGCCATACCGGCGGGATCTCGGGGAACACGCTGGTCTATGTGGATGGCGCGCGACGCCAGGACGGGAAGGTGAGATACGGGTTGGAGCGATCATCGTGGGCCGGCGAGATCGATCCGACGCATCCGTTGCGCATCAAATGGCGGCGGCTCCCTGATCACCTTGGTCCGGCGTTGTATCGCGCAGCGGCCGGTGGCTGCGGGGCGCTGGTCGTTTTTGCCGGTGGCACGGACAACCCGTACAACTACAATGGGATAGGGTACGATGGGGTCCCGGCGAACCCGCGCCGTGACACGT
The DNA here is from genome assembly GCA_016712265.1 of Gemmatimonadota bacterium. Lineage (NCBI taxonomy): Bacteria > Pseudomonadati > Gemmatimonadota > Gemmatimonadota bacterium. The sequence goes on from JADJRJ010000028.1 coordinate 352,585, forward strand.
TCGCATGGGACACGCGCCGCGGAATCTGGCGGCGGCTCGCGCCGGCGTCGAACGCGACCATGGACCATCGTGCCCTCGCGCTCCAGGGGGATACGGCCGTTGTCGTGGGGGGGATGGTGCCGGGGCAGCGCGTGACGGACCAGGTGGAGCGCTGGCCGGTGGGCGGGTGCGATCGATAGCTTCACCCGACGCCTTCCCCAGCCTTCCATGACTCCAACATTGCGCCGTGCCCTGCTGGCCCTTGCGATTGTGTCGCTTCCCGCGAGCGCCCAGGGGACGCGCGGTGACGCCGACGAGGTCAAGGCGACGCTGACCCAGATGTGGGCGGCGATCGAGGCGGGAGACGTCGAGCGATATGCGTCGTTCGTTCATCCCGACTTCACGCAGTTCGGGGAGAACGACCCCTACCTCGCCGAGGGGAAGGAGAAGGAGGTGCGGGGGATGGCCGCGTATCTCCAGCGGGCCAAGGGGGTACATACGGACATGCACAACGCGCAGGTGACGGTGCGTGGCACCGTCGCCTGGATCACGTACTATTGGACGGATGCGGGGGTGGTGGAGGGGAAACGCGTCTCCAGCCACGGCAAGTCGACCCGGGTTTTCGTGAAGGAGAATGGCCGCTGGCTCTGCATCCACGGCCACTACACCAACGGCACATGATGACGATGGCAACCACCACGCGATTGATGACGTTAGGCGCCCTGGCTATCGCGGTGATGGGGGTGCACGGATGCGACAAGGTCCGCGGCGCCGAGGTCGATGCGCCGTTCGAGGTACTGGCGACATATCCGCACGACACCGCGGCCTACACGCAGGGGCTGTTGTGGGACGATAGCGTGATGCTGGAGAGCACGGGGCAGTACACGCACTCCGAGCTGCGTCGCGTCGACCTCACGACGGGGCGGGTGCTGCAGTCCCGTCGACTCGCCGACAACCGATTCGGGGAAGGGCTGATCAAGCTCAACGGCAAGCTCTACCAGCTGACCTGGGAGAGCGGGGTGGGCTACATCTACGACGCCGCCACCTTTGCGCCGCTCGATTCCTTCACCTACAAGGGAGAGGGATGGGGGCTGGCGACGGACGGCTCGGCCATCATCATGAGCGACGGCTCGGATTCACTGCGCTGGCTGGACCCGCAGACGCTGCAGCAGCAGAAGGCCGTGAAGGTCACCTACGAGGGGAGCCCGTTCCCGAAGATCAACGAGATGGAATGGGTCGACGGGATGATCCTGGCCAACGTGTACGAGAGCGACTGGATCGCGAAGATCGACCCGGCGACAGGGCAGGTGGTGCGGCTCTACGACTTTGCCTCGCTGTGGCCGAAGGCGCAGCGTCCGTATGGGGCGGAGGTGTTCAACGGGATTTCGCTGGGGCCGCAGCCGGGGACGTTACTGGTGACCGGGAAGCTGTGGCCGTCGCTGTACGTCGTGCGGCTCAAGAGCTAGACGGCAGACGGCGAAAATGAGCAGCGCCGCGGGATGCCCACGGCGCTGTACCGCAGATCACGTGGGGCCGCAGTGACGCCTACGCGCCGGACGCGAGCACGTAGTGACAGCCGGCCTCCTGCGCGCGCAGGGCGGCGAAGATCCCGTTGGGCTGCAGGATGACGCCCGGGACCATGAGGGAAAGCGCCTTCTGTCGCGCCTCCGCTGCGCTAAGTTTGTCTTTCTCGCGCACCATGCTGGCCATTTGCGCGAACGCCCAATTGCAGCCCAGGACGATCCCGCCTGACGCGAGGAACGGCTCGATCTTGTACTTCGCCTGGGCCGCCGGCAGCTCGGCCCCGCCCGTGCTCAACGGGTTCTTCATCGCCCACTTCTTCCCCTGTTCGTCCTTCCACTTCCGGGACTTCCCGACCTCGTACATCTCCCAGAACTCGTTCTTCATGATCATCGGCATCGCGGCATGCCGAAAGACAACGACCGGCGACATGTCTGTTCGGGCGGTGCCGTAGGCATCCTTGTACATGTCGCACCAGGCCACCGCGCGGAACAGGGCCGCACCATCATTGGCCTCCGGCGAGTCAAAGACCGCCTTGTACTTCCCGGTCACGCGGTCCGTCCAGCTGAAGTCGAACTGCCCCTGGGCCAACGGAGCGTCGTGGTCGGGGGCCGACGCGTGCGCGACCGAGGGGACGCCGACGGCGCCAAGGACACTGGAGCCACCGAGCCAGCTGAGGAACCGACGACGTGAAGACATGAGGAGGTGTGTGGGATGGTCGTGAATCCTACCCGCGGGGGTACGGCTGAAGGAAGGCGAGGGTTCCGTGGCCGAGTTCGCCAACGAGGGTAGGGCGACCGACGCGTGTCATCCCGGGAGACCCGTTCCGGATCACGACCCATGACAGAAACGCCCCTCGCCCTGCTCAGCCGCCGCGAGTTCACCCGCCTGGCCGGGCTCGCTTGCGTCGCCGCCGCGTGCTCATCCGATGAAGGGGGACCGACGGCTCCGACGGCTGGTGGCGTCACGATCAGTGGCAACACCATGACTCTTACCGTTGCCCAGAACCCGACGCTGTCCCAGTCCAACGGGATGGTCCTGGTCTCGCAACGCAGCGTGCTCGTGGTCCGCGTCTCTGCGACCCAGTACCAGGCCCTGTCCTCGGTGTGCACACATCAGGCGTGCACGGTGAGCAGCTTCGACGGCTCCAGGCTCACCTGTCCCTGCCACGGCTCGCAGTTCAGCACCTCGGGGGCGGTGACCAAGGGGCCGGCTGCTTCGGCGTTGCGCGCGTTTCCGACCACGTTTGACGCCGCCAGCGGGACCATTGCGGTGGACTTGGCCTGAGCGCTGGTGCCTGGTGGGAGGCTGCTGGTGCTGAGGCTACGTGGTCTTCTTCGCGGTGAAGGTCGCCAATCCCTGACCGCTGAAGTCGGCGGTGCCGGTGATGGTGTCGCCGATGATCGTTCCCGAAAAATTCAGGTCGACCCCACTCTTCACCGTGAAGGCGACCTTGTCCCCCTTCACCGTGCCTTCCAGCGGGCGAGCGCCGCCCCGCTGCGACTCGTAGGTGCCGGTGAGCTTCTCGCCTTCCTGCTTGAAGGTGACCGTCGGGTTTCCTGTCCCGTTTTCGGTGACGACCTCAAAGGCCCACTTGCCAGTGAGATCCGCGATCGGGGTGGCGGGACGAGCGGCGAGCAGGGCCGGGACGACGAGGAGCGCGGAGAGGATAGCGCGGCGGGAACGGAGCATTGGGAATCGCGGTAGCAGTACGGTGAACGGTAACGGACGGAACGACCGGCTCAAGGGTTCCGCGGATTTGACGCCTCCAGCCACCGGCCGTACTATCAAGCCTTGGTGACTTCCCCGACACGGCGCCTGTGGGGCGCACGACTGCTGCTGAGCTTCTTCGCCCTGTTCTGGGCGGAGTCGTTCGTGTTGCCCTCGTGCCCGATGCATCGCGACATGGTGCAGCACGGGTCGCACGGGGGGCATGACTCGTCGGACCAGCAGCCGACCACCGACTGCGACTGCCTGGGCTCCTGCGTCTCGTCCGAAGGGGTCGGGCTGGCGAAAGCGCCATTCGTGTTTGAGATCGCCGCGCCACGTGCGTTGACGGTCGCGGTAGACCGGGCGATTGGGGTCGCACCGACGGTAGACCAGCTGCACCTGCCCGAGGCGCAGGGGCCGCCAGCGAGCGCCTGACACTTCACGCCCGACGTGCCGTTGCGGCACGCGGCGTTGGCGTCATCCTGCTTTCTCCCCTCACGACCGCCCAGCGGTCGTGAGACTGGCGACCGTCGTCCCGCGCCCCGCGGAACGGCAAACTCATACCAACAACGAGAGGCCCCCTCATGTCGTCTTCCCGTCGCGTCTTCGTTCGGCTGTTGATTGCTGGAACCGCGGTGCTCGCCGTCGGCACCAGCGCCCGCGCCGCGATGCACCTTCGCCTCGCCAAGAGCGAGCCCGCGAAGGATGCCGTGGTCGCTGCACCGACCCAATTGCAGCTCTGGTTCTCACTCAAGCCCGCTATGTCGATCACGAGCGTGAAGCTGACGTCGTCGAGCGATGCTGCGGTGAAGGTGGGGAAGGCCGCCCACAGTGGCGACGAGAAGGCGCCCGTGCTCGTGGCCATTGAGGAGCCGCTGGCCGCTGGCAAGTACACGGTGTCGTGGAAGACGGCGTCGAGTGACATGCACCCCGTCACCGGAGACTTCAGCTTTACGGTCAAGTGAGGCCGGCCATGCGGCACGGTGCCTGGTCGCTGGCCGCGGCGGTCGCGTGCGGGGGTGGAATGGGGGAGCCAGCGGCCGTCACGCGCACGATGCTTGACGCGCCGCCGGCTCGGGGCATGTCACCGGCGATCACCCTCGATTCCGCCGGGCAGGCGCACTATGCCTGGGTAGCGCTGGACTCTGTTGGCACCGGCCATCTGTTCACCATGAACGAAGGCGGCACGCGACAGGAACTCGTGGATCCACTGGGGCCGGCGCAATTCGACGGGGAAACCCCGCCGAAGCTGCAAACGGCGCCTGACGGCTCCCTGATGATGTCGTACGCCGTGGCGGTTCCGGACTCTGCAGCAAAGTACAAGGCGCTCTCCGGGCTGCGGTTTGTGCGGTCCACGGATGGCGGTGCCACCTGGAGTGTCCCGGTAACGGTGGCTGACGACGGTGACTTGCAGCGGTACCGGAACGATCACACGATGACGATCGGGCAAGACGGTAAGGTCTTCGTGGCCTGGCTCGATGAGCGAGCCGCGGATACGGCCCGGGTCTTCCTCGCGCGCTCGGAGGATCAGGGCGCCACCTGGTCTCGCAACGTGGCGCTCGACATGGAGGAGGCGTGTGGTTGCTGCCGGACACCGGTCACCACCGGGCCGGACGGCACGGTCTACGCGATCTGGCGCAAGGTCCTCGGGGAGCACCGCGACCATGTGGTGGCGCGGTCGCGCGATGGCGGGAGTACGTGGAGCGTTCCGACGTTGGTCCACGCCGACAGCTTTGCGATCGCGCACTGCCCCGATGCCGGGCCGTCCATCGCCGTCGATGCGCAGAACCGCTTGCACATCTCGTGGTGGACCGGGCGCGAAGGGGCGGCTGGGGTGAAGTACGCGTGGAGCGACGATGGCGGGGCGACGTTCTCGGCGCCCACGGCGATCGGGGTCGCCCCGTTCGCCAAGGCCTCCCACAGCCAGCTGGTGCTGTTTGGGGGGACCGGCATCGCAATTGCCTGGGATGACGGCACCCTGCGTCCGGCACGGATCGCCGTGCGAGTCAGTCGTGACCGGGGCGCGAGTTTTGGCGAGGCGACCTACCTGAGCGACAGCGCGGCCACGGCCTCATTCCCCGTCCTCGCGGCACGCGGCGATCAGCTTGAGGTGTTGTGGCAGGAGCGCGGTGCGATCCCGGGAGCCCCGGCGCCGGAGGCGTCGACGCGCGACGGCCCGTGGACGAGCTACGATGCCCGCGGGCCGGCCCGGCTTGTGCGGGCCGTGGTACCCCTGCGGTGACGATCCGGCGGCTGCTTCTCGTTGGCCTGCTCTCGGCGTGCAGCCGAGACGCTGGGTCACGCGCGGCCGCCGGTGAGGCGTTTCGGCCGATCACGGTGGGTGCCCCGTCGCCAGCCTATGAGATTGCGACATATGCCAGCGACACGGTTCGTGTGGGGCCGGCGGGTGGCCCGCAGCCGCTCACGCTGCTGAACATCTGGGCCACCTGGTGCATTCCGTGTCGCAAGGAGTTCCCGACCCTTGAGGGGCTCCATCGGCGACATGCGTCCGCCGGCCTTCGCGTGGTGGGGATCAGTGTGGACCAAGGGGGAGCGGACGCGAAGGTCCAACAATCGGCTGCCGCCCTCGGCGGGACCTTCCCCATTGCCCGGGATGCCGACGGGCGGGTCCAGGACGCCTTTCGGTCGATCGGGGTTCCCGAGACCTTCCTGATCGGCGCGGATGGCACGTTGTTATGGCGCCACGCCGGGGATGTGACGCCGAGGGTACAGGAGCTCGAGGAGGTCATCCGTCGTCACCTGGCTGGGGCGGCCCCATGATCCGGCGAATCGGACGGACCTGGTCGTTGCTGGTTGGTGTGGTCGCCATCCTCGCCCTTGGGACGCGGTGGACGATCGACGAGTGCCCCATGCATGCCGCGGCTGGCGTGCATGCCGGGCACGAGATGCCGGTGCCGCAGGGGCCAGCGGCGCCTTGCGACTGCGCGGAGGCGTGTGCGTTGCCGATGGCCGTGACGGCCCCGCCGCTCGCCGTTGGCTTCGAGACAGCGGTCCTGGAGATTCCCTGGCGGGCGCGGTCGATGACGGTCGCCCGCCTCGGTCTCGGGTCGCATCTCCGCCTGCCCTTCGCCACGGCGCCCCCGCGCGCCTGAGCCACGCGCCGCGCGCGCCCTGCCTCCGTAGACAAACGATGGTAAGCCGGTCGTTGCGTCCTCCAGGCGCGACGTCGGCTGGCGTGCGCTGGCGGGGGCCTCCGCCAGGCACGCCGACCCACCCCTTCTCCAGCTCATCACATGATCAGCTTCCTCCGCACGACCAGCGTCCTGGCGACCGCGGTCCTTCCCGCCGTCCTTGCCGCCCAGTCAGCGGCGACCACACCGGTCCGCCTCGCGATGCGCGCGACCGTCGGCGACGCTCCCTTCGCCTGTGGCCGCAGCTATGCCGGCATCGGCAAGGCGTCCTCCACCATCCAGGCAACCGAGTTCAAGTTCTACGTCCATGACGTGCAGCTCACGACGCGGGATGGTCGCACAGTCCCCGTAACGCTGACCCAGGATGGCCTCTGGCAACACGGCTCGGTCGCGTTGCTCGACTTCGAGGATGGCAGCGGCGCCTGCTCCAACGGCAATGCCGATATCCACGATGTCATCGAGGGGACTGTGCCGGCCGGGGAGTACACCGGGGTGCGCTTCACCCTCGGCGTCCCGTTCGATCGCAATCACCTCGACCTCACCGCGCAGCCCTCGCCCCTCTCGTTGACGCGCATGTTCTGGGCGTGGAACTCCGGGTACAAGTTCCTCCGCCTGGACCTCAAGCCCGAAGGCGCGCAGAACTGGGTGGTGCACCTGGGGAGCACGGAGTGCACCCCGACCGGCTCGGCGACCACGATGCCCACCGCCTGTCGCTGGGCGAACCGCGCCACGGTGTCCCTGGATGGCTTCAATCCCATGCAGGATGCCATTCGCTTCGACGTCGCCGCGTTGCTCCAGGCGGCAGACGTGTCCACCAACCAGCCGAAGACCGCCGCCGGGTGCATGTCGGGCCAGAATGATGGGGACTGCGTGGCGGTGTTCGACGCCCTGGGATTGCCCTTCGGCCCGTCGAAGGGTGGGACGCAGCGCGTCTTTGGTGTCGCCCGCGGGGCGCTCGCCGCGCCGGACGGTGCGGCGCGATGATCGTCCGTCGCGCGCTGCTCCTCCTCGGCATTGCCGTGGGCCCGTGGCTCCTCCTGGCGCGAGACGCGTCCACGGCGGCTTCGGCCGCCGTGGTGCAGCCGGCGCCGTACGACTGGCAACTGCCGCGCGGCTTCCCGGAGCCCCGCGTCCCCGTCGACAACCCGATGTCGGAGGCCAAGGTGCACCTTGGGCGGCTGTTGTTCTATGACCGGCGCCTGTCCGGCAACGAGACCTTCTCCTGCGGGAACTGCCACCTGCAGTCAAAGGCCTTCGCGGACCCACTCCCGCGCGGGGTCGGGTCCACCGGGGAGGTGCACCCGCGTGGGGCGATGGGATTGGCCAACATCGCGTATGCCCCCGTGCTCACGTGGGCGAACCCCAATATCAAGTCCCTCGAGCAGCAGGCGATGTTGCCGATGTTTGGCGAGACTCCCGTGGAGCTTGGCCTCGCCGGACGCGAGCAGGAACTGCTGGCACGCCTCGCGGCGGACAGCGCGTATCCGCGGCTCTTCCGCGCCGCATTCCCGCACGAGGATGGCGCCATCACCGTGCGTCGCGTGACCCAGGCGATTGCCGCGTTCGAGCGAACGCTTATCTCGGGGCGTTCGCCCTACGACCGGTACCTGGCGGGCGACACCACCGCCATCACGCGCTCGGCGCGACGCGGCGAGGAACTGTTCTTCAGCGAGAAGCTCGAGTGCTTCCACTGTCACGGCGGATTCAACTTCACCAACACCGTCGACTATAAGGGCAAGGGATTCGTGGAGATCGAGTTCCACAACACCGGCCTGTACAACGTCGACGGCAAGGGCGCCTACCCCACCCAGAACCCGGGGGTGAGCGAGCATACGGGTGACCCTGAGGACATGGGCAAGTTCAAGGCACCGTCGTTACGCAACATCGCCCTCACCGCGCCCTACATGCATGATGGTTCGGTCCGCACCCTGGACGCCGCCCTGGACCACTACGCGGCGGGCGGACGGACGCTTGCCACGGGGCCGCATCGTGGGGTGGGGCGTCGCAATCCGTACAAGAGCTCCTTCGTGAAGGGCTTCACACTCTCCGCCCGGGAGCGACGCGACGTGCTCGCGTTCCTGCACAGCCTCACCGACAGCACGTTCGTCTCGGATCCGCGATTCGCCGATCCCTTTGCTCGTCCCCATTCGCCCACCACACGATGAACCGCAGAGACTTTCACAAGCAGTTGGCGGCCGGGATGGCGCTGGGCACCCTGGCGCCAGCAACGGCACACGGGGGAGCAGACGCGACGGAGATCGCTGCATCGCCGCTCGCGCAGGACCCGATGATGCAGGTCATGACCCGGTTCGTTGACGACCTGGCGCAGGGCGACCCGAAGGTCAAGGAGGCCATTGCCCCGACGAAGCCGCGCCAGATCGCGATGGTGGCGTACCCCGGGATGTTCCCCCTCGACCTTCTCGGGCCGCTCACCGTCTTCTCCGACCTGTTGAATACGCAGGTGCACCTTGTGTGGAAGACCAAACAGCAGGTGCCGGCCGGGCGCGGCGTGACGCTGACGACCACGGCGTTTGCCGACGTGCCGCGTGACCTCGACGTGCTCTTCCTTCCCGGCGGGACCGTCGGGACCGTGGCCGCAATGCGGGACCAGGAAGTGCTGGCGTTCCTGCGCTCCCGTGCGGCAACCACCCGCTACATCACCAGCGTGTGCACGGGCTCCCTGATCCTCGGCGCCGCCGGCCTGCTCCAGGGATACAAGGCGACGTCGCACTGGCTCACGCACGACCTGCTGGCGCAGTTTGGGGCGTCCCCGGTCAAGGCGCGGGTCGTAGAGGACCGCAATCGCATCACGGGCGCCGGGGTCACGGCCGGGCTGGACTTTGCCCTGCTGCTGACGGCACGACTCGCCGGCGAGAACTACGCAAAGGCCGAGCAGCTTAACATCGAGTACGACCCGGATCCGCCGTTCAAGGCCGGGTCCCTCAAGGGGGCGGGGCCGGTCGTGTCCGGGGCGCTCGGGCGCATGTATGCCCCGTCGCTCGAGGCGTTCAAGGCGGCCACCGCCGAGGCTCGTGCAAAGCTCGGATAACATCACCACGCCGCGGACAACACCGCACGCGTCCCGGGGCTGGCCCCGGGGCGCGCGTCGGTCGTTCAGGCGCGGCGTCGCGGCAGCCGCCTGACTCGCGGTTTCTTCGGTGGCAGCGTGCTGGTAAAGGCTACGGCGCGCTCGATCCAGCCCGTGAGTTGTCGCGCCGTCTTGATCCCGGGGGCATCGACGTAGAGAAACCCCTTCATCGGGCGTCCCGTGAAGTCCATCGGGCGAACGTGTGGCCGCGCGAGCAGGGCGACGGCGTCTTCCGCGGCGAGCCGCACCATGAGTGCGTCGCCCACAATGCCGACACACATGTGCCCGCCGACCATAAAGGCCACACCGCCGAACATCTTGCGCTCGTCCACGTCGCGACGCCCGCCAAGGGCATCCCGTATGCGGTCGGCAAGGGCTTCACTGTAGGCCATGGGGACGACGCATGGAGGTGATCAGGCCAGGGTGCACTTGCGCACGGTGTCCCAGGTACGCGTGGTCTGCTGCTTGCCGAACGCCTGCTCAATCAACTTCATGAAGTCCGGAGTCTCCGCACCGCGTTGGTAGGTGGTGAAGACCTCACATCCCTCCACGGCCACGATCCGCGCCTCGTTGAGCACGACCGGGAGCTTCGGCACGACGGGTGGTGTCCGCAGGAATGTCACCACCCGCTTGGCATCGGCGGGCAGCCGAAACGGGGCGAAGGGATCCCGCTCCAGCACTGCTTGAAGGACATCGTGTGGGCGGACGAACGTCTCGAAGGTGCGACCGAGCCCGGCGAAGACGGCGGCCTCGACCTTCCGTTCGAGCGTCGCGACTGGCGCCGTGCGCGCGTCGAAGACGACGTTGCCGCTGGCCAACACGGTCTTCACCTTCGCGAAGCCGCCCGCTTCGAAGGCCGCGCGCAGTTCCGCCATGCGACAGTTGGTTGGCATGACGCCGCGAAGGAAGGCGACATAACGTGGCATGGGGCGTGGCCGTGGAGGGAAGGGAATCCTATGGCGTGACGCGCACCGCTGTCGCATCGGACCGCAGGGCCTCAACCAGCGCCGTCAGCGCCGCCTCATCGAGGTTGATCCCGATGAACACGGCGACCGTCGCGAAGCCGGCGAGGGGGAGTGCCTCAAAGCGGAGGGCGTCGTCCCCGGCGACATAACTCCACGCCCACTGGGCGCCGGGAGCATCCGCAAGTCCAATGACTCCCTTCGCGCGCCGCAGCCCGGGGCCGAGGGCGAGTACGCGGCTGGTGAGCGCCGAGCGTTCGACGACCGCCGGCAGCTCAACACCAACCGAGGCGAAGTGATGACGGTGGGGATCGTGGTGGGCGGACGGGGAGGATGCGCCGGCCCGCACAATGCGTGTCGGTGTTGGTTGGCGCACGAGGGACGACAGCTCGATGGTGAGCGCCTCGGGGGTCGTACGTCGGGCGAGGGGGTTCACCTCCACGAGCGATGCCTCGACGCTGGCGAGCCGACGCGGCGCGAGTTCCTCCGCCCAGTTCATCCAGACATGTGATGCCGTGGTCACCTGTTCGCGTTCCAGCGTCTTGTCGAACCATCGCTTCTGCCACCGTCGGGCGTCGATCACGGTGACCTGGATCGGACGGGACAAGGCAGAAAGTCGCGGGTCCAGGGCAAGGACATCGTGCAGCTCCGCCGCATCGCTCGTCCCGTTGGCCTCGATCAGCACGGCCGTGTCAGCGTCGATCACCAGTCCGGCGAGCGATTCCAACAGCTCTTCCCGCGAGCCACAGCAGATGCAGTCGCCACTGATCGGGGTCACCAGGGCATCGAGTGCCGCGAGTCGCGCGGCGTCCACCCGTGCGTCCTGGTAGTCATTGAGGATGACGCGCGGGCGCACCCCCTCTGCCCCAAGGAGGGGGATCACACGCTGCAGCAACGTGGTCTTGCCGGCGCCCAGGTAGCCGACGATCAGCAGGAGGGGGACAGCCACCGAACGGGAGCTCGCATCAACGCAAGCTACCTGCACGAAGGGAACGCCAGAAGGCCATGATGGCGTTGCGCATCGTTCGTGCACCTGCGCCCGTGCTCGCGCGCCGGAAATCCCGTAGCTTCCGCCCCAGCCGCTTGCAGGCCCGACCCCAGGCCAGGAGAAGTCCACGTGGTGCACGGATTGCTGTTGCTTGTGCTGGCCCAGCCAGCGCCCCCGGAGCCGGTCATCTGGTTTCGGCAGCCTGCCAAGACGTGGAACGAGGCGTTGCCCGTCGGCAACGGCCGGCTTGGGGCAATGGTGTTCGGGCACCCCGGGCGAGAACACATACAGCTCAACGAGGAGACGCTCTGGTCTGGCGGTCCGTATGATCCGGTCGTCCGCGGGGCATCTGCCGCCCTTCCCGAGATTCGCCGCTTGCTCTTCGCGGGTGACGTGGCTGCGGCGCACGACCTGTTCGGACGCACCATGATGGGCCGTCCCATCGAACAGATGAAGTACCAGTCGCTGGGCGACCTGTGGCTCGATGTGCCCGGGCACGACAGCGTCACAAACTATCGACGGGAACTCGACCTCGATCAGGCGGTAGCTCGCGTCTCATACACGGTCGCGGGGGTGCGCTACCTGCGGGAAGTGTTTGTGAGCGCGGTCGACCAGGTGGTGGTGGTGCGCCTCAGTGCGGATCGACCCGGGATGATCACCCTGGCGGCCGAGTTGCGCGGCACGCGGAACCCCACGCACTCGAACTACGGTACCGACTACTTCCAGATGGACGCGGTAGGCCCACGCACGCTGCGCCTCACGGGCAAGAGCACGGACTACCTCGGCGTAGCCGGCCAGCTGCGTTACCAGGCCGATCTCGAGGCCAAGGTCGATGGTGGCACGGTGCGGGCTGATCGTCGCCGACTCATGGTCCAGGGGGCCGACGTCGTGACGTTGGTGCTCGCCGCCGCGACGAGTTTCGTGGACTACCGCACGGTGACGGCCAACGCGGGGGAGCGGGTCGCGGCCACGGTAGGCGCCGCCATGCGGCGCTCCTGGCCGGCCCTGCACGCCGACCACGTGCGCGAACACCAACAGTGGTTTCGGCGGGTCCAGCTGTCGTTGGGGCCGCCCGACGCCCAGCTGGACACGCTCCCCACCGACGCGCGCATCGCGCGGTTTGCCACCTCGCCGGACCCCGGCCTGGCGGCGCTGTACTACCAGTTCGGCCGCTACCTGTTAATCACCAGCTCTCGCCCCGGGACGGAGCCGGCCAACCTGCAGGGGATCTGGAACGACAACCCCAACCCGTGGTGGGACTCGAAGTACACGGTCAACATCAACCTCCCGATGAACTACTGGCTGGCCGAGACGGCCAACCTCGCCGAGTTGGTCGGGCCGCTGGAGAAGCTGGTCCGCGAGGTCGCGGAGGCTGGCGCGGTCACGGCACGCGAGCACTGGGGTGCGCGCGGCTGGGTGCTGCACCAGAACACCGATCTCTGGCGCTCCACGACCCCGATGGACGGCCCGTCCTGGGGCGCGTGGCCCGTCGGCGGGGCCTGGCTGATGACAAACCTGATGGAGCGCTACCAATTTGCCCCGGACACCGCCACCCTGCGGCGGCTCTATCCGCTGCTGCGCGGCCAGGTGCGCTTTCTGCTCGACGTCCTGGTGCCGGAGCCCACGCGTGGGTGGCTGGTGACGGCGCCGTCGAACTCCCCCGAGAACTTCCCGGCCTTTCCCGGAAACGGCGAGTTCTTCGACGAGACGACGGGACTCGTCCTCACGGCGCGCACCATGGCGGTCGGTCCCACCATGGATATGCAGATCATTCGCGAAGTGCTGACGCAGTTCGGCGAGGCGGCGCGAGTGCTTCACATGGACAGCGCGATGGTGACCGAGGCACTGGCCGCCCGCGGGAGGCTGGCGCCCAACCAGGTCGGCAAGCACGGACAGCTGCAAGAGTGGCTGGAGGACTGGGACGAGATCGAGCCAGAGCATCGCCACCTGTCGCACCTCTGGGGGCTCTATCCCGGGCGCGAGATCACTCCCGAAGGCACGCCGGCGTTGGCTCGCGCCGCTGCGGTCTCCCTCGACCGGCGTGGCACGGGCGGTTGCGGATGGTCCTACGCATGGAAGATGGGGCTGCGGGCGCGTCTCTACGACGGCAACGCGGCACATGACCAGTTCCGCGCCCTGCTGGGGCGATCGTCCGTCTCCAACTTCTTCTCGTTGTGCGGCCGCGCGCTGCAGGTGGACGGCAACCTGGGCGCGACGGCCGCGATGGCCGAGATGCTCGTCCAGTCGCACGGGGCGGTGCTGCACCTGTTGCCGGCGCTTCCATCCGATTGGGCTCAGGGAACGGTGACCGGTCTCCGGGCCCGGGGCGGGTTTACGATCGACCTCTCGTGGCGCGCGGCCAAGGTCACCGAGGCACGGCTGGTCGCCACGCGCGCGGGCGAGGTGGTGGTGCAGGCACCCGGGCTGGAGCGGGTGAGCGCGTCGGGTCGCGCGGTGCGCGTCCGCAGGGTGGGGCCGGCGACTCTCGCCTTTGAGGCCAGCCCCGGGGTGACGTACGTGCTGCGATGACGCGGGCGCTTCGCCGCCGCGTCAGCTACCGACGCGGAACGGCGGAGATGTTGCCGGAGGTGACCACGAAGGTCGCGCGGCGGTTGCGCTGCCAGCACGACTCTTCACCCGAGGTGCACTCCGGTTGCTCCTCACCCATGGAGACCACGGAGAGGCGAGAGTCGGCGATTCCCCGATCCATGAAGTAGCGCTTGACGCTGGCCGCGCGGCGCTGGCCGAGGGCGAGGTTGTATTCATCGGAGCCGCGATCATCGGCGTGGCCGGTCACACGCACCTGCACGTCGGCATTCGCCACGAGGACGGCGAGCTTGGCGTCGAGGGAGGCACGCGCCTCGTCGGTCAGTCCATCCTGATCGTACAGGAAGTAGACGGCCCCCTCCAGGGTGGCGCGGGCCTCCGCGAGCGCAGCGGCCGACGGGCCGGCGGGTGCTGCGGGTGGCGGTGTGGTGGGCGCCGGCTGGCTGGTCCCGCTGGACGACGGGGCTGGCTGCGATGGGGCCGGAGCGGGGGCTGGCGCCGCCTCAGGCTTCTTGCGGCAGGCGATGGGGGCCAGGCAGGCAACGGCGAGGACGAGCGCAACAGCGCGACGGTGATGCTGCGGCATGGGCGGGGCTCGTGACGGGGTGGTCGACCAGGGTTGTCCCAAGGTATCTGTGGGGGCAGCCTAACGCCACCCTTGCAGCGTGGTTAGGCAGGGTGTGGAGACGGGTCCGGGGCGTGATGTAGACTCGCCAATCTCGGGTGTGTGATCCACATTCCGCCGGATGACGACCGCTCCCTGGCCCGCCGTGCGCGTGAGGGCTACCCTGACCTTGTTCGCCGGTCTCACCTTCACGAACGCGGCGCTGCTGTTTGTCGTGCAGCCGATGTTCACGAAGATGGTGCTGCCGCTGCTTGGCGGAACGGCGGCGGTCTGGAACACCTGCCTCCTCTTCTTTCAGGCGGCGCTGCTGCTGGGGTACTGCTACGCGCACATGGGGAGCCGCCTGCTGGACCCAACCCGGCAGGGGCTGCTCCACCTCGTCCTGCTGGCCCTGGCCCTGCTGGTACTCCCCATCTCGATCCCCGAGTGGCTGCCCCCCCCAAGTGACGCCCGGCCGGTCTGGTGGCTGCTCGCGGTGCTTGCGGCTTCGTTAGGCCTGCCGTTCACCCTGCTCGCGGCCGGTGCCCCCATGTTCCAGCGGTGGTTCGCGTCGACCGCGCACCCGGGAGCGGGCAACCCCTATGTGCTGTACGTGGCGAGCAATCTCGGCTCGTTTGCCGCCTTGCTCGCCTATCCCCTCCTGGTGGAGCCCCGGTGGCGGCTGGGCGAGCAGGGGACGGCGTGGCGCACCGGGTACCTTGTGCTCGTGGCGTTGGTTGGGGCGGCATGGTGGATCACCCGTCGATGGTCGGCGGTGGCGACGCCGTCCGTGGCGCCGGTCGTGGCGCCGGCCCCCACGCGCGCCCTGAGGGTGCGGTGGGTCCTCCTCTCGGCCGTGCCGTCGTCCCTCCTCCTGGGGGTCACGACCTTCATCAGCACGGACGTGGCGGCTGTGCCGTTGCTGTGGGTCGTCCCGCTCTCGCTCTACCTGCTGACCTTCACGCTGGTGTTTGGCGAGCGTCCCCTGCTGGGGCGCGAGTTCATGAGTGGCTTCCACCTGTTCGTGGGAATCGCGCTGCTCGTGGTCGTGGGGATGACGCCGACCAAGTTGCACGCGGCCCACGTGATCCTGCACCTGCTGGGCTTCTTCGGCGCGGCGATGGTCTGTCACCGCCAGTTGGCGGACGTGCGTCCGCATCCGGCGCACCTCACGGAGTACTACCTGTGGATGTCGCTGGGGGGCGTCATTGGTGGTGCGTTTAATGTGCTGGTGGCCCCGGTGCTGTACCAGCGCGTCATCGAGTATCCGCTGATGCTGCTGGTGGCCTTTGCGTTGCGACCGGGGTACGGTGTCTACGATCGGTCGCGACGGGCCTGGTTGCTCGACCTGGTCCTGCCCGCCCTCGTCTTTGGCGGCATGGTGGCGAGTTTCCAGCTGCGCGTCCCCGTGGAGGGGCGCTGGCCGATGATCCTGATGTGGTCGGTGTTCACGGTGGCCGGGCTGGCGGTGGCCGCGATGTTTCGGCGCCCGCTGCGGCTCGCGTTAGGCGCGGCGGCGCTGTTCCTCGCCATCGAGCAGCGCAACGCGGGCAATGTCGAACGGGTGATCACCCAGGAGCGGAGCTTCTTTGGCGTCTACAAGGTGACGCGGTGGGAACACTACCTGATGTTGACCAGCGGCACGACGACCCACGGCGCCCAGGACCTGGTCACCAGCGGCAAGCGCACGCCGCTCACCTACTACACACGGCAGGGGCCGCTCGGCGACATCTTTTCGGAGTTGACCGATAGCACGCAGGCGCGACGTGTGGGACTCGTCGGGTTGGGGACCGGGACCACGGCGTGTTATGCCCGGCCGGGCGAGCCGTGGACGTACTTCGAGATTGATCCGACCGTCGTGCAGTTGGCGACGTCCGGGCGCGTGTTTACCTACGTGAAGGAATGTGCGCCCGGGGTGCGCATCGTCCTCGGCGATGCGCGGCGCTCGTTGGCTGCCGAGCCGGATCGCGCGTACGACCTGCTGGTGTTCGATGCCTTCAGCTCGGACGCGATCCCGGTGCACCTCATGACGCGTGAAGCGGTGCAGCTGTACCGGACGAAGCTCCAGCCCTACGCGGCAATGGCGTTCCACGTGAGCAACCGGTACCTGCACCTGGAGCCCGTGCTGGCGGCGATCGCGATGGACGAGGGGCTGGTGGCCGTGGCGCGCGATGACGCGCCGGACGAGGAGGCGCGAGCGGCACTACACTACGGCTCGCGCTGGGTGGTGCTCGCCCCGGATTCGGGGACGGTGCGGTCGCTGATTAACGATCGGGGATGGCGCCCGGCCGAACCGCGCTCCGGGGTCAGCGCGTGGACCGACGACTACTCGAACATCGTGCGGTTGCTCAAGAAGGAGTGATGTCGGGGGGCAGTGCCTTGCGCGGCGCCTCGGGGTGGGCCCGTGGCCCGAACAGGTCGTTCGACTGCAGGGAGCCGCCAACCGCATCGAGGGCACGACCCATTTCCTTCTGTGCGCGGGCGACGGCCCCGCGATAGGAGCCGCGGTACAGGGCGAGACTGGCGTAGCCCGTGAGCCCGGCGCTGCCGGCACCGACCAGCCCGGCCACCGCCGCGGCGGGCAGCGCCGCTGCCCACGTCGCCACGCCGATGGCCGCACCGGCTGCCGCGCCGATGATCCCGGTCACCGACGCCAGGAACGTCGCGATGCCGGCGGACGCGTTCACGTTGCGGCGTACTCCAGGGCGGAGGTCGACGTACATCGTCAGCTCGGTTGAGCCCGGGGCGCCCGGCGCTTCACGGATGGTGACCTGGCAGGTGGCGGCTTCCAGCTGCATCCGCGTGCCGTACCAGGTCATGTTCAACCCGCTGGCAACGCCGAGGATTGAGGTGTCCCCGGGCAGCGTGAAGACCATGACGCCACCATCAAGCGGGTGGCCGCCCACCACTTCGCGCAGCGAGAGGTCGAAGGGCCCCTGTTGGAGGATCTGGCCGAGGGCAGGCAACACCTTGCCCGGGGGGGCGGCCACGATCCGGGTAACGGCGAGGCTTCGCTCGGTGGTGCCGAGAAACCGTGGAGCCTTCCGCTCCTGCCAACTGGCGGTCGCGGTCGTGTCGGCCCCCTGCGCCGTACCTGCGGCCGGGCGTGCCCCGCGAACCTCGGCGAGGGCAAGCGAGACAAACTGTTGAGAGATCCCGGCCTCGACCGCCGCGGCCTGCACATGTTCCAGGCGGTAGCCATCGGCGGGTGTGGCCCCGCGGGCGGCGCCGGCCACCGTCAGCTCGGGGGCAATGTCCTTGCGTTCCAGCCGGCGCAAGGCATCGGCCTGCAGCTGCGCCGCCCGGTGCCACAGCGCGGCGGCCTCGGTCTCGCTCAGCACGACCCCGGGTGCGCCCGCCCCGGCGGCCTGCTCGGCGGCGGCCAGCGCGGCGCCTAACGACTCAGCGAGTGCTTCCCCGGTGCTGGGGCGCGCGTCAGGATCCTTGGCGAGGCACCGGTCAATCACGGCCGCGACGGACCGGGGGACGTCGGGCGCGACGCTGCCCAGCGGGGGGGCGGGTTTGGTCGCATGGGCGAGGAGGACCGCGGTGGCGACGTCGCCCTCGAACGGAAACCGCCCGCTGAGCAGCAGGAAGCCGACCACGCCGAGCGCGTAGAGGTCGCTCCGGCCATCGAGCGGGGCACCGGCTACCTGCTCGGGACTCATGTAGTGTACCGTCCCGAGCACGTTGCCCGTGTGCGTCAGGCCGTCGGCCCTGGTGGTGTCGCGCGCGATGCCGAAATCGGTGACCATCAACCGTCCGGTGCTGCGCTCCAGCATCAGGTTCTCGGGCTTCACGTCACGGTGGATCACGCCGCGGGCATGGGCATAGGCCAGCGCCCAGGCTGCCTCGCGCAGGTAGCGAACCACTTCGGCGACCGGGAGCGCGCCGCGTCCACGGAAGCGCTCGCCCAGGCTTTCACCGTCCACGAATCCCATGGCGAAGTACGCGACGTCGTTGACCGCCTCGGCGTGATGGATCGGGACGATGTTCGGGTGCGAGAGTTGGGCTGCCGTGCGTGCCTCGCGCAGGAAACGCTCCCGCACATCGGACGCCGCGGCCTGGTCGGCCGGGAGGACCTTGAGGGCGACCAGGCGATCCAGGGCGAGGTCTCGTGCGAGGTACACGATGCCCATCCCGCCGCGGCCCAGCTCACGTTCAATCTGGTAGCGTGCGGCCAGGAGGGTGCGCAGGGATTCAATCGTCACGCGGGAAAACTACGCGACCGGCGTGTGCGGAGTGTCCTGGGCCGCGCACTACGGCCGGGCGCCGCCCTGGAACTCGCTGAGTTGGAGCGTGATGCTCCCGAAGGCGACTTGGGTTTCCATCTTGACCATCATGCGGCGTTCGTCATCCGTGAACCAGACGGAGGCCTTGCCGCCCTGGCCGAAGATCCCGTTGGACTTGAAGACCGGGCGGACGACCACCGTCCCGAACCGACCCGCCGGCACGTTGACCGACTCGCGGCGCAGGACGCTGAGTGTCACCGGGTTGTTGGGCGGCTTGTAGAACCGGCTGTACGAGTAGGTTTGGCCCGCCTCGAGGGGGAGGGTGCGGGCGAAGAAGAGGAACGAGGCCTGGTCGAGGGGTTGGGCGGACATCTCGGCGTCGGGCTTCCGGATTTCCTGGAGGGGTCCACCGCCTTTGGGGACGCGCCAGTCGGTTTCCTGGTATTGTGCCCGATCGGGAAACAGCTCAGCGACGCGGCGCTCTTCCTTCCCTCCGTTGTTAGTCTCCTGCCGATAGCGCAAAGAGGACAACGTGGAGACGTCGAGCCAGCTTTCGAGGACGTTGACGACGCGAAAGCCGGGAATGCCGGCGCGCACCTCGAGGCGCAGGTGCCACGCCGGTCGCCCGCGCACCGTGTCGATGCCCACGACTTCCATGCGACCCGTGCCGACGGTCAGCGGTCCGTACTTGACGTTGTAGACCATCGACTCGCCGACGCCAAAGGGAACGCTGGCCGCGCCGCCGTTCTGGGCGTATAGCGGCAGGGCGGCCAGGAGGAGGGTCGGGAGCAGTCGGCGCATGTGAGGGGTCGGGCGCCGAAACATAGTCAGCGACGCGGGTGCTTTCGGGCTACCCGCGGCGTCGTCGCGGGTTCCGTGAGGGCCCGGCGCAACGTCGCGGGGGCGACCGCCAGGTATCCATCACGCAACAACTCGCGCAAGCCGTCCCAATCCGTTGCGGCGTCGAGCACGACACCCACCCATCCGGACGGGCCGACGTACGGCGGCTTGAAGAAGCGCGCCGGCCAGGTCGTGATAAGCAGTTGCTGGTTGGTGGGGGTGCACTTGATCCATGCCCCGTCACGTCCGCCCCCGTGGTGATCGTTCCGGCTGGCAAACATGGCGAACAGCTTGTTCTTCACGCGAAAGGTCGGTGCTCCCCAAGCCTCGACTTCATGGGCCTCGGGAAGGGCCAGGCAGGCCTTGCGCAGGCGGGTGAGTGCGGACGGTGGCAACGGGAGGCGGGAAGTGCGACGTGGAGGGTAGGCGCCCGGCGCGGATGAGGAAAGTGGGCCGTGTGGCTTGAGCCGGTTGCCCCACTGGCCCATGGGGGCGCAGTATACCGTCAGCTGCCGTGGCGTGGACCGTGGCCGCTCCCCCAGCCCTTCACGGTGATGCCCCAGCGACAACCTTCATATGACGTCTGCATCGTCGGCTCAGGTGCCGGCGGCGCGATGACCGCCCATGCGCTCACGCAGGCCGGGGCCAACGTCATCATGCTCGAGGCCGGCGCCTGGTGGGACAACACCAAGGACTCGGCGATGCTCAAGTTCCCGTACGACTCGCCGCGGCGTGGCGCATCGACGACGGAACGCCCGTTTGGGGAGTTTGACGCGTGCATTGGGGGGTGGCAGGTCGAGGGGGAACCGTACACGAAGGCCGACGGGACGAAGTTCGACTGGTGGCGGGCGCGCATGCTCGGTGGGCGCACGAACCATTGGGGGCGCATTTCCCTGCGCTTCGGCCCGGACGACTTCCGCCGCAAGTCGCTCGACGGGCTGGGCGACGACTGGCCGATCACCTACAACGATATTGCGCCGTACTACGACCAGGTCGACCAGCTCATCGGGATCTTCGGGTCGAAGGAGAACCTGCCCAATCATCCGGATGGAGTCTTTCATGAGGCCCCCAGGCCCCGGTGTTACGAACTGCATGTCAAGCGGGCGGCCGACAAGATGGGGATCTGGTGCATTCCGGCGCGGTTGTCGGTGATCACCCAGCCGCTCAATGGACGCGCCCCGTGCCACTACTGCGGGCAGTGTAACCGCGGGTGCATGACCAACTCGAACTTCTCGTCGCCGAACGTCCTGCTCTTCCCGGCGCAGAAGACCGGCCGGTTGACCATCACCGTGAACGCGATGGCGCGCGAGGTCGCCACCGACGCGCAAGGGCTCGCCACGGGCGTGCACTACATCGACAAGGCAACCGGCAAGGACGAGTTTGTCGCGGCCAAGGTTGTGGTGCTGGCGGCCAGCGCATGTGAAAGCGCCCGCATCCTCCTCAACTCGAGGAGTGCACGTCATCCCCAGGGACTCGCCAACTCGTCCGGCGTCGTCGGCAAGTACCTCACCGATACGACGGGGACCGATGTCGCCGGCTTCGTTCCGCAGCTCATGGATCACGTGCCGCACAACTGCGACGGCGTGGGCGGCGGGCACATCTACATGCCGTGGTGGCTGGACAACAAGAAGCTCGACTTCCCACGCGGGTACCACATTGAGGTGTGGGGAGGACTCGGGGTCCCCTCCTACGGCTTCGGGGGCGGGATCCAGGGGATGCCGCAGTCGCGGGGCGGTGGGTACGGCAAGGCGCTGAAGGACGAGTATCGTCGTTACTATGGATCGACCATTGGGTTCTCGGGGCGCGGTGAGCAGATCCCAAATGCCGACTCGTACTGCGAGCTCGACCCGACGGTGAAGGACCGCTACGGCATCCCCGTCCTCCGCTTCCACTGGAAGTGGCGGGACGACGAATACCGGCAGGTGCGCCACATGCAGGAGACCTTCCGGGCGCTCATTCGCGAGATGGGTGGCGAGCCGATGGGCGACATGCCGTCGAAGGAGCGTGGGTACGGCATCGCCAACGGCGGCGCGATCATCCATGAACTGGGGTGCGTGCGCATGGGGGCCACCGCCAGGGACTCGGCGCTGAATGCCCATTGCCAGGCGTGGGATTGCAAGAACCTGTTTGTCACTGACGGCGGCTCGTTTGTGTCACAAGCCGACAAGAACCCGACATGGACGATCCTGGCGCTGGCTTGGCGCACGGCGGACTACATCACGCAACAGCGGAAGGCGGGGGCGATATGAGGGAAGCAGATCAACAGCCAGGGCGAAGCACGAGCGGCACGGGGGTGGCGCGGCGCGATGTGCTGCGCATCCTTGCGGCGGCCCCGTTGGCGGTGTTCGCGATTGCGTGCGAGGACGTGGACCGGGCCGCGCAACATGCGAGCGATTCCCTCGCACAGGCGGCGAAGGACGGCGTGCCCTATGTGCCGCAGTTCTACACGGCGACGGAGTTCGCCCTCGCGCGGGTGCTTGCGGACCGCATCCTGCCTGCAGATGAACGCTCGGGGTCGGCAAGTGACGCGGGCGTCCCGGAGTTCCTGGACTTCCTCATGACGGCGTATCCCGACATGCAGGAGCCCATGCGCAAGGGACTTGCCTGGATGGACGACGCGACGCAGTCGCGCTTCCAGAAGACCTTCGTGGCCTGTTCGCCGGAGGAGCAGTCCGCCCTCCTGGACGAGATTGCGTACCCAAAGCGCGCAGCGGACAAGGTGAAAGACGGCGTCACCTTCTTCTCCCGTTTTCGCGACCTCACCGCCTCCGGCTTCTGGTCGAGCCGCATCGGCGTGAAGGACCTCCAGTACTTGGGGAACGTGCCGCAGACTTCATGGACCGGGTGTCCCCCGGAAGCGCTCGCCAAGCTCGGCGTCAGTTACACATGACCTGTGGCTCATGGACGCGGAGTCCCCGATCGTGACGGTGCCGCAGGCCGAGGTGGACCGCGCCATCTGCGAGACGCTTGCGCAGTGGGGCATTGCGTACACGCGGTTCGATCATCCGCCGGTCTTCACCTGCGCGGAGGCGGACGTTCATGTGCCGAGCGCTGCCGATGCGCTGCAGACGAAGAATCTCTTCCTGCGCGACAAGAAGGGGGGGCGGCACTGGCTGGTCATCACCTCGTGCGAGAAGCGGGTGGACATCCGGGCGCTGGGGGATCAGCTGGGAGTCGGTCGCCTGTCGTTCGGTTCGCCCGAACGTCTCATGAAGTACCTGGGCGTGACGCCGGGGGCAGTGACCCTCCTCGCCCTCGCCCATCCCGGGGCGCGAGAGGTGGAGTTGGTGGTCGACGCTGCCGCGCGCGACGTCCCGTGGCGATGCCACCCCATGGTGAACACGGCGACCCTGGTGCTTGATCCGGCCGCGTGCGCCGCTTTCCTCGCGCGGACCGGCCACGTTCCCGGTTACCACGCGATCCCGGAGCTCGACGCTTCCGGGAGTTGACCGAGTGTCGCGCTCGGAGGTAGCGGGCGCGGCGATGTGGCCGCACACTTGAGATGCCCTGCGATGGCCGGTTCTCCCTACCCTCACCAAGATCTGTGAGCCTCATGCGCCTGTTCCGATCACTGTTGCTTGGTCTTGCCTTCGCCCTGCCAGTCGTCGTTGTGGCACAGGCGCGGCCCCTCGCCCCCGCCGACATCTTTGCGCTGGCCTACGCTGCCGACCCGCAGGTCAGCGGCGATGGGCAGTGGGTGGCCTATGTGCGGCAATGGAGTGACCCGTCGACCGACCGACGGCACAGCAACATCTGGTTGGTCAAGGCGGATGGCTCCGACCACCGCCCGCTCACCGGCGGCACCTTCACGGAACACTCCCCGCGCTGGTCCCCGGACGGCACCCGCCTCCTGTACATCTCGAACCGGGGCGGGTCGCCCCAGCTGTATGTCCGCTACATGTCAACGGGAGAGGCGTTCCCCGTGACAAACACGCGACAGCCGCCGGGCAGCCCGGTGTGGTCCGCCGACGGGACGCAGGTCGCCTATCTCGCCCTGGTGCCCAAGCCACCGCTGGTGATCGGGACGCCGCTGACGCCACCGCCGGGTGCACAGTGGGCGGCGCCGCCCAAGTACACCGAGAACCTCGTCTTTCGCTTCGACGGCGTCGGTGAAGTGCCGACAGGGTTCGTGCACGCGTTTGTGGTCGCCGCGACGGGCGGGGCACCACGCCAGGTCACCAGTGGTGACTTCAACCACGGCGGCACCCCGTATGGCGGCGGGTCGCTCGCATGGACACCGGATGGCAGCGAGCTCGTCCTCCCGGCACGTCGCGGTGAACGTCCGGAGTGGAACGCCCGCGAGAGCGACCTCTTCGCCGTCAACGTGCAGACCGGGGCGTTACGCCGCCTCACCGATCGCTTTGGTCCCGATGCATCGCCCGCAGTATCGCCCGACGGGCAGCTCATCGCCTGGGTGGGATACGACGACCGCAAGCAGGGGTATCAGAACACCCTGCTCTACGTGATGAATCGCGACGGGTCCGGCAAGCGCGTCATCTCCACCAAGCTCGACAACAGCGTTTCCAGCCCGTCATGGAGCGCGGACAGCAAGGCGATCTATGGACAGGTGGATGAGCGCGGGACCACGAAGGTCATGCGCTTCATGCTCGATGGCACGCACACGGTCGTGGCGTCGAACCTCGGCGGTGGCACCAGCGCCTACAGTGGTGGCAGCTACTCGGTCTCGCGCACCGGGGTCGTCGCCTACTCAATGAGTACGCCGAACGTGCCGAGTGAGGTCGCGGTGGCCAGCAGTGCGTCTCCCGCGCCTCGTGTGGTCACCGCCCTCAACGCCAGCCTGCTGGCCGACCGCACGATCGGTGAGGTGGAGGAGATCTGGTACGAGTCCTCGAAGGACAAGCGGAAGATCCATGGCTGGATCATCAAGCCCCCGGGCTTCGACGCACGCCGCAAGTATCCCCTGATCCTTGAGATCCACGGCGGACCATTTGCCAACTACGGCGACCGCTTTGACGAGGAGAAGCAGTTGATGGCCGCCGCCGGCTTCGTGGTGTTGTACACCAATCCGCGCGGCAGCACGAGTTATGGCGAGGAGTTCGGCAATTTGATTCACCACGCCTACCCGGGCGATGATTTCCACGACCTCAACGCCGGCGTGGACGCGGTGATCGCGAAGGGGTACGTCGACGAGAAGAACCTCTTCGTCACTGGAGGGAGCGGCGGCGGGGTGCTCACCGCGTGGATGATCGGGCACACGGATCGTTTCCGCGCCGCGCTCGCATTCTACCCGGTGATCAACTGGGAGAGTTTCTCGCTGACGGCCGACATGGCGCCGAGTTCGGTGAACAACTGGTTTCCCGGCTTTCCCTGGGACCATCCCGAGAACTATGACAAGCGGTCACTGCTCTCGGTGGTGAAGAACGTGAAGACCCCGACGTTGATCATGACGGGCGAAGAGGACTATCGCACGCCGATGTCCGAGTCCGAGCAGTACTACAAGGCGCTCAAGATGCGGGGCGTCGAGTCAGTGCTGGTCCGCGTGCCGGAGGAACCGCACGGCATCCGCCGTCGTCCGAGTCACGAGGCGTCGAAGATCACGACGCTGAAGGGGTGGTTCGACAAGTACAAGGCGCCCGTGCAGTAGCCGTTCCGGTGCCCGGTGCCCCGGGCGCCGGATCGTGTACGCGCAGTGAGCCGCGTCCGGGGGGGGCGCGATGTCGTGTCCCTTCGATGGCGTCGGGTGAAACCTATGTGCGCCGCGCACGTAGTGCCGGCATGGCAACACTCCGCCCCATCGAATTCGAGATCCTCCTCTCCCTCGTCCGGGAGGAGCGACACGGCTACGCCATCATCCAGGATATCGCCGGGCGCAGCGGCGAAACGGTCGAGACGGGGACACTCTACCGCGCGCTGCAACGATTGACCGAGGGCGACCTCGCGCGCCCGGTCGCACAGCGGCGGTCCGGACCGGGGGACGACGAGCGTCGCCAGTACTACGCGATCACCTCGAGGGGTCGCCAAGCAGCGAGCGCGGAAGCCCGACGACTCTCGGCCCTCGTCGACGCCGCCCGGGACGCGCGACTGCTCCCGCGTGCCACATGACGCGCGCCTGGCAGGTCGCGTATCGCCTGGCCCTGTACGCGTTTCCCCGTGCGTTCCGGGCGCGCTGGGGGCAGGGGATGATCGACGCCTTCCGTGACGGGTGGCAGGCGAGGGAGGCGACAGCGCGCAGGGGATACGCCCTCCGCGAACTGCGCAGCGCGCTCGCTGCCGGCCTGCGCGAGAGACTACACACCGACACCCGGCAACTCCAGATGCTCCATCTCACAGACGTGCGATACGCCCTACGCCTGCTGACTCGCAGCCCCGGGTTTGCGCTGCTGACCGTCCTGGTACTCGCCGGTGGCCTGGGATTGAGCACGTTCACGTTCTCGTTCCTCTACACCGCCATGATCAAGCCGCTCCCGCTGGGCGACGGTGCCGAGATCGTGCGGCTGATGCGGGCCGATGGGGGGCGCCGGGCACCAATTGATGCGACGGACATCGTTCAGTTGCGCCAGTCGGTGAAGACCCTGCGGGAAGTCGCCCCGTATGTCGGGACCGAGGTGGTGCTGGGGATGCAGGGGGAACGCCGCGCCGTGGACGCGGCCGCGGTCGATGCGGGGATCTTCACCATCGCCCGCACGCCGGCGCGGTTGGGGCGCCACCTGCTGCCGTCCGACAATGCCGCCGGGGCAGAACCCGTGATCGTGCTGTCGCATCGCACCTGGGAGGTCGCGTTCGGCTCGGATCGCGGCGTGATCGACGACGTCGTCGACGTGAACGGCACACGCACGCGCGTCGTCGGGGTGATGCCCGAGGCGTTCGGCTTTCCCGTGGCCACCGAGGCCTGGATCCCGCTCGGTCCGCGGGAGCTGGCGCCGGCCGACACCGGCCTATCACTGCAGGTCGCGGCCCGGTTGGCGCCGGGGGCGAGTGCAGCCGATGCCACGGCGGAGGCGACGGCGATACTCCAACGATTGTCAGCAACGCTGGATACCACGCGCGGCCCGGGCGCGGTCCCGCGCACGGCGAGAGCCGAGTCGTTCCCGCAGGCGCAGTTCGGGGATGAGCGCACGCTCGTATTTGGGGTGCTGAACCTCGTGGCCGCGTTGATCCTCCTGCTTGCCCTTGTCAACGTCACCAACCTGCTGCTGGCCCGGGCCAATGAACGCGCACGCGAGACGGCGGTACGCATGGCCCTTGGTGCCAGCACCGCGCGACTGGTGATGCAGGGGATGTGGGAAACCATCATCCTGTGCGTGGTTGGCGGCGTGCTCGGTACGGCGGGCGCGGCGTGGGGGCTCAAGGCTATCACGCGCTGGACCCAGGAAAACCTCCAGGGCAACCTGGCCTTCTGGTGGGTGTGGCGTCCCGATGGGGTGACGATGCTCATTGCCGGCGTGTTCGTCACCGTGGCCGTGCTGGTCCTGTGCGTTGTGATGGCACGCCGCGCCACGCAGGTTAACGTGCGCGAGGTGATCCAGGATGGATCGGTGCGTGGGGGCTCACGTCGCGAGGGACGCACGGCCCGTGCGCTCGTGGTGACGCAGGTCGCCACCGTCACCCTGCTGATGTTCTTTGGGGTGCTCTCCGGCATCATGGCCCGGCGCCTCGCGCGCCTCGACCTGGGGTTCGACGCCACGTCGGTCATGCAGGTGACGGTGGATCCGGGCAGCAGTCGGTATCCCGATCGCGCGGCACGCCACGCCGTCATGGCGCGCATTCAGCAGGAACTCGCGCAACGCCCCGGGGTGGATGGCGCGCTGTTGCGCACCGGGCTCGCTCGGCCGGACGTCGGGGGACAAGTGGAGGCGCGGCGAGGCACCGCGGTCACACGTGCCGCGGCCTGGGTGTACGCCGCGTCCGGTGCGCTCGATGTCGCTGGGCCGAGGCTGGAATCCGGGCGGGCTTTCACCACGGCCGATGACACGGCACAGGCGCCGGTGGTGCTGGTGAGTCGTTCGTTGGCGAAGCGGCTTGCGCCGAACGCGTCAGTCGAGGGATTACAGGTCCGCCTCACCAGCACGGGGGACACGACCCAGTGGCGCACGATCGTGGGCGTCGTGAGTGACATCCCCTATGGAGATCCCTGGGCGCGGGAGCGCTCCACCGATGCGGCCTACATCCCGACAGCGCAGTCTGTGGTCGACGCCGCGGTGGGCTTTCTTCGAGTGCCCCGGGACCTCGCGGCCGGGCGTGAGGCGATCTTCGAGGCCTTTCGCCGGGTCGACCGGGAGCTGGTGCCGGGACAGGTGACGACCTATCGCGAAGTGATCGAGAAGACGCGCCTCGTCACGATCGGGACAACGAAGCTGTTCGCGGCCGCTTTCGCCTTCGCGCTGGCCCTGGCGATGGTGGGCAGCTACGGCTTGATGTCCCGGGGCATCGGCCTCCGCACGCGGGAGATCGGCGTGCGGCGCGCGCTCGGCGCCACGGAGTCCTCCGTCCTGCGCCTGTTGCTGGGCACAGGCGCGCGGCAGTTAGGTATCGGGGTGGTGGTCGCGCTGCCGCTCGTGGTCGTAGTGGCGGCGGCATTCAACCACTTCTCCTCGGTCCCGGTGTGGGGCAGTCCCCACGGCAGGTTGGCCGGCAGCCTGTGGCCGGGTGTGCCGCCATCGTGGGATCGGTGGGGCGTCGCGGGGACCTGGAGCCGGCGGGGCTGCGCGGGGTGTTTCTCCACCGTCGTCGATGCCTGTTGGCCCAACGGGAGTTCGAGGCGTCGATCAGCGATGCGCCGGGATGGGTCATCCATGGTGGACACCGACGCCTTCACTGCGTCCTGGCGGCTGCCCAGGACTCCAGCAGTCGCCGATTGGGCGCGATCGCGGCGGTCGCCCTCGGTGCCGGGGCGGCTGGTCGTAGGTCGCTGGGCGCCGCGTTGAGGCGGCGCCGGCGGCGGGGTGGGGGGGCCGGGGGCCGGGGGGGGCGTGGTGGCGTCGCAGGCCGCCTCGATGCCGGCGCTCCACCCGCTGCGCCACGGTGCCAGCAGCATCCTGATAGCCTCGGTCCGGGGAGGCGCCGCGCGCGCCGGCGGTCTCCGCCCGGTACTTGCCTGCCGGAAGGATGCGGGCCACGCCGAGCCGCGCGGCACGGAAGGCGTTGTCCGGCTGGTCGTGGGCGAAGGGTACGGCGAGCGTCGGGCGGCCACTGCGGAGCGCCTGCCCCATGGTGCCCGCCCCGCATTGCTGCACGATGGCTGCGGCGCGAGGAAAGAGCAGCGAATGCGGCGCGCGCTCGAGAGCGAGGATGGTGGGGGGGAGGGTCGAGCGCATCGCCGCGGCGTTTCCAGGGCCAACCAGAAAGACGGCTCGTGCGCCGAGGGAGCGAACGGCCGTGGTGCTTTCCTTCCAGAACTCCCCGGGCGACAGCACCGCGGAGGAGCCCAGGGTGAAGACGATCGGCGCCGGCCCGGCCTCGAGGAATTCGGTCACCTCGTCGGGCAGGGCGGCGCCATGCACTGCGTCATGGAACATGTATCCGGTGATGACCGTGTGTTTCGGCCAGTCCGGCTGGGGATCACCTAACACGCGCGAGTAGAGCGCGAGGACCAGCTGTGGCGAATGCTGTCCGTCGAACAGGGGAACCAGGCCGTCGCCCAGGCCCAGCTCGCGACGGAAGGCGGTGACCGCATGCGCCCAGCGGTGGGTGCTGGCCTTGCCACCCGCAACCAGGAGGCGCGGCAGCCAGCTGCCGAGGACTTCGAGATGCTTGAGCCAGGGTGCAGGCGGAAGCACCGGCATGTCGGTGGGGGAGAAGAACGACGTGGGCGCGAGCACCATGTTGGCCCACGGCACCCCGTGCTGCTCCGCGTAGATCGGCACCGCAATAGAGAGCGGGTGGCTGATCAGGAGGTCGGCGCCCGCGGCCGCCGCCTGGACGTCCGCATACTGGTCGCGCACCGCAGGGAAGACGATCTCCTTGAGGAGGTTCTCCGGGCCGCGTTTCGCATCCATGATGCGCTGCACGGTCGCCGTATCGGAAGGGTCCGCATGCGGGCGCAGCGGGAAGGAGTCGCACCCCGACTGCTCGACGGCAGGTCGGAAGTAGTCGAGGGTGGCGATGCCGACCGAGTGACCGCGCGCGCGCAGCCCGGTGGCGAGTCCGAGGGCGGGGTCGACGTCGCCGTGCGACCCCCAGCAGAAGATGACGATGCGAGCCATGGACGAATGATACCGTGGCCCGCCGTGTCGGTCGCGGGTCAAACGACCTGTGGCTGGCTGCCGCTGCCGACGTTGCCGGGCGTCACCCCCGCAGGGCGCGGGGGTGACAGTGCTTCTGTTACGGTCGCTTGCCCCAGGTGGGGCCTGCGGGCTCGGCCTTGAGCTGGACCGCCTTTGTCTCCAGCAGCTTGAGCGCTTCCTGCACCGCGCGCTCCAGCTGCGGATCGCGCCCGGCGATCACCTCGCGGGGGAAGTTCTCGATCTCGATATCGGGCGGTGTGCCGACGTTTTCCACGGCCCACTTGCCGTCGCGATCGAAGAAGCCGAGTCGCGGGGCAACGAGCGATCCACCATCGACGAATGGTGGTTGGTCGGAGGTTGCCACCAACCCGCCCCATGTGCGGGTGCCGACCAGTGGGCCGATCTTGCGCCGCGCGAACATGAACGGCATGAGGTCGCCACCGGAACCGGCCATCTCGTTGATGATCATGACCTTCGGGCCCCAGATACCGGCGGAAGGACTCGTGAACGGCTTGCGATCCCCGGCGGGGTTGTTGAAGTAGCCATCGAAGTCGCGGCCGAGCAGTTCAATGATGTAGTCCGCGGCGGAGCCGCCGCCGTTGTATCGCTCGTCGACGACGGCACCCTGCTTGTCCTGCTGCGCGAAGTAGTAGCGGTTGAATGAGCTGTAGCCGCCCTGGCCGGTGTTGGGGAGGTGGAGGTAGGCGAGGCGTCCCTTCGAGAGCGAATCCACCAGGCGGCGATTGCCCTCGACCCACGCGCGGGTGCGCAGCCCCTGCTCATTCGCGACCGGCACAACCGTAAGCTGCCGAGCACCCTCGAGGGCGGGGCGCGTGCTCACGGTGATCACCGTCTGGCGGTTGGCGGTGCCATTCAACAAGCGATGCACGTTGTCCGTCGCCCGCAGCTCCTGGCCATTCACCGCGAGGAGATACTCACCGGCCTTGACCTCGAAGCCGGGGGTAACCAGCGGGGCGCGCAGGTCGGGGTTCCAGCTCTCGCTGTCGTAGACCCGGCTGAAGCGATACCGTCCGTTGTCGATGGTGAAATCCGCGCCGAGCAGGCCGCCAAGGTCGTTGGGCGTCTCCGGCATGTCGCCGCCGCGGACGTAGGAGTGGCCGACTGCGGTCTCGCCTTCCATCGCGTCGAGCAGGTAGTTCAGGTCCTCGCGGTGCGCGACGAACGGCAGGAAGCGCTTGTATTCAGCCACGACCTTGGGCCAGTCGGTCCCGTGCAGGTTGGGAACATAGAAGTAGTCACGGACCTTCCGACGGGCTTCCTCGAAGATCTGGGCAAACTCGGCCTTGCCGTCCCACCACATGCGCAAGGTGGCGCTGAGGCGACCCGCATTGGCGGCTGGAGCCGCGTTCGCGGCGGCATCTACAAGGAACAACGCTCCCTGGGCACCACCGGTGCGGTAGAGCAGGCGTCGCCCATCGGCACTGAGGGTGTACTGAGCGACACCGGGGGCGAAGGGAATGGCACGCCGATCCCGAAGGGTGTAGCGATGCAACGGGCTTCCCGCTCCGGCGCCTGGACCGCCACCCCCACGTTCATTGGTGCCCGACGCGGCAACGGTTTCCGTGAAGAACACCGTTCCAGCGACGCCGGCGCGTAGCTGCCCGTACTCCCGTTCGGCGACGCCAGGGACCGGGACGATGCGTCGCGCGATCCCATCGAAGTCGATCGTGACCGCGGGCGCCTGGACGGCAACGCCGCCGCGTTCGCCCCCGGCAGCGACCGCCCGCTGGCCCGGCGCCGGTTCGTCGTCGCTCTCTGGCGTAAACGGCGTCGGTTCCCCGTTCCTGAGGATCGCGGCGTAGAGCGCGTGGGTGCGCGGGCGCTCGTAGTTCGTCATGTCCAGCCACTGCGACCGCAACGCGTGGTTGGTGCTCGCGAGGAACCACAGGTACTTCCCGCTGGCGTCCCAGGCAGGCGAGGTCGCGTCGGCCATCCCGTCGGTCAGCTGCGTGGCCTTGCCCGTTGCGACGTCGAGCACCACGATGACGCGATAGTAGGTCGAGAGGCGCTTGGCGAAGGCGATCCACCGCGAGTCGGGGCTCCACACCGGGTTCATGGAGCGCTCGGGGACCATGTGCGGGTCGCCGTCGAACTTGCGCACTGTGCCGGCCGCGACGTCGACCACCCACAACTTAAGGTGGGTGTCGACAAACGAAAGCTTGCGACTGTCGGGCGACCACTGCGCCATGTACGGGAAGCTCATCCCCGGCAGGGCGATCTCGCGTCGCGCGGTGAGGGCGTCCTGGGACGACACCACGAGTTGGTACTCGCCCGAGGCGTCGCTGAACCAGGCGATGGATTGCCCGTCCGGCGACCAGGTGGGGAGGCGTTCAGCCGCACCGCTGGTGGCGGTCAGGTTGCGCACGTCGCCCTTCTCGGCGGGGATCGAGAAGATCTCACCGCGGGCCTCGACCAACGCTCGCTTGCCGGTGGGGCTGACGGCGAGGTTACTCATGCGGGAGGTAACATCCTTCCATTGCGGCATCATCCAGGGGAAGTCGCCTCGCACGGTGATGGAGACGGCGCCCGTCCGTCCGGTCTTGGGGTCGTGAAGGTGAATCCGCCCCGCCTGCTCGAAGACGAGGACGCCGGCCCCGGCGCCGAGTGTCTTTACGTCGTGGTCGCGGAAGCGCGTGACCTGCGTGAGTTGGCGGGTCCGCGACGCGTACTTCCAGACGTTCTGCACGTCGTCGCGGTCCGAGATGAAGTAGACATCGTCGCCGATCCAGACGGGGTCGACTTCCTTGGAGTTCACCGGCCGGGCGATGGTATCCGTCGCCCACGTCTTCATATCCACGACCCAGATCGGCTTGTTCTGGCCGCCCCGGTAGTTGCGTCGTTCGTCATCCCATGACGACGCCATGCGGTAGGCGATGCGTCCACCATCCGCGGAGATCTGTCCCTGGAAGCCGCGCGGAATGGCCATCGGTTCCTCGGCGCCACCTTCGACCGAGACTGTCCAGAACCGTGGGACCGCGTTGGGTGCGTGGCTGGCACGTCCGCTGGTGAACACGACGCGACGTCCATCCGGGGTCCACCCCGAAGCGTTGTCGCCGCCTGGGTGCCAGGTGAGGCGCTTGGGCTCGCCACCGTCAACCGGAACCACGTAGACGTCGGCGTTGCCGGCGTAGCTGCCGGTGAAGGCGACGAGGCGTCCGTCGGGAGAGAGCCGCGGCGCGGACGAGCCGCCAGGGAACGAGGTGAGTCGCCGTGCGGCGCCACCGGCCCGATCGACGATCCAGATGTTGTTGGCGTAGGCGAAGGCGATGTGCCGCTCGCTCACGGTGGGCTGGCGGAGGAACAGGGTCTCCTGGGCGCCGAGGGCGCCGGCGAGGAATGTGGCCGCGAGGGCGGCGAGACGGCGGGTCATGATCGAGCCGGGGAACGGGTTCCCGGGATTGTGGCGCCCGGCGCGGTGGGCCGCAACGAAGCCATCGCTTCCCGGGGCCCGCGCGGCCTGGCGCGCGTGCCCCGAGCTGGCGCATCCCACGTCCGTTGGGCCAACTTCGCCCTTCACTCCCCATGCACCGACTCACCATGTGCCCACGCACTGTCCTTGCGGCTGCCGTCCTCCTCTCGACTACCGCTGGCGCCCAACATGTCATTGGTGCCCGTGACGCCCGGGCCGTGCGCGCCGACAGCGTTTTCCAGCGGTTTGATCGCACCGACTCACCGGGCTGCGCCCTTGGGGTCTACCAGGACGGGAAGATCCTGTACGCGCGGGGCTATGGGATGGCGAACCTGGAGCACGGCATTGCCCTCTCGCCGCGCTCGATGCTCGACGTTGGGTCGATCTCCAAGCAGTTCACGGCCATGTCGATCCTCATCCTGCAGCAGGAAGGCAAACTCTCGATTGACGATCCGATCCGGAAGTACATCCCGGAGATGCCGGCGTACGCCGATCGCATCACCTTCGGGAGGGCGCTGAGCCAGACGAGTGGGCTGCGCGACCTCTATGTGATGTGGAGCCAGGCGGGGCGGCCCGTGCAGGGGGACACGATTGACGCGCTGCGCATCATCAGTCGGTCGGCCGAGCCGAACTACGAACCCGGTGCCCGGTACCTGTACACCAACTCGGGATGGATCCTCGCGGCACAGGTGATCTATCGGTTGACGGGAAAGACACTCGCACAGTTTGCCGAGGAACGGATCTTCGGGCCGCTCGGGATGCGGGACTCACGGTACATGGCCGACGCCACCGCCATTCGGCCGAATGGCGCCGACGGCTACGCGCCCCGCGGCGGCGGGGGATTCCGCCTC
The DNA here is from genome assembly GCA_016712265.1 of Gemmatimonadota bacterium. Lineage (NCBI taxonomy): Bacteria > Pseudomonadati > Gemmatimonadota > Gemmatimonadota bacterium. Next base: position 386,673 of record JADJRJ010000028.1, read on the forward strand.
GCGCGATCGGCGTACGACGGCGCGATCCTGGGCGCGGGAGCGGTGCATACGACCATCGAGGACTTCGGGCGCTGGCTCGCGAACTACGAGACCGCCACGGTCGGCGGCCAGGACGTCATCCGCCTGATGACGACGGCCACCACACTCAACGACGGCACGCCGGCGACCTCCGGCGCGAACCAGGCGTACGCGATCGGCCTGAATGTGGGGACGCTGCGCGGACTGCGCGTGGTGTCGCATGGGGGGAGCTGGGCCGGGTATCGCGGCCACTTCCTGCGTTTTCCGGATCAGCGTCTTGCGGTGGCGACGTTCTGCAACCTCACAACCTCCGGTCCCGACTCCCTCGCGCGCAAGGTGGCCGGGATCTACCTCGGCGATCGCATGTTGCCGGATAGCGCGGCGATCTGGACGGCCAACCTTGCGGCAGCACCACCCGAGCCGCGTGCGGCAACGGAGCTGCGCACTCTCGTAGGCGTGTGGCGCCACATCGAACGTGGCGAGGTGCGACGCACGCGGATGGTCGGGGACACGCTCTTCCTGATCGACGGCGATCGAACGCGCATCGAGCCGCTTGGTGGCGGACGCTACCGCGCGGGATCAGGGACGGAGTTGCGATTTGAGGGCGACGGTGGCGCCGCGTCGCGCCTCGTGGTCCGTACCGCGGGCGACCTCGCGACGTTCACTCGCGCTGGGGAGGTGCAGCCAACCGCCGCCCAGCTCGCCGAGTATGCTGGCGACTACCGGAATGATGAGGTGGAGGCCACGCACACCTGGCGGGTGGAGCGGGACTCACTGGTGCTGTACCTCAACGAGCGGCGCCTTGGCGCGCTGCAGCCAAGCTATCGGGACGGCTTCACGCGCGCGGGGAGCGTGATCGATGTGCAGCGCGATGCCGCGGGGCGGATCACCGGCTTTCTGGTGGAGTCGGGGCGGGTGAGACACTTGCGGTTCACCCGCATGCCCCCGGCGGCGCCAGCTCGTCGAAGGTAGGCCGCCGCGCGCGTGCGGGGCCTACCTTCGCGGATGCATTCAACTACTTGCCGGCGGCGAGCGGAGTCACCGAGAGGTCCACGTTGTGGCTCACGCGATAGCCGTACTTGCCGTTCAGCGACGCGAGCTTGCCGGCACCCACCAGCTCGGCGGACGTCAGGGTCTTCACGTCCTGCCCGTTGACCACGCACGTCGCGGAGCCGCCCTTCACGCGCCAGCCGACTTCATTGGTCGCGTCACCCTTGGCGTCCGCCTTCTTGATGGCCGCATGCTCGACCATCTCGGCGGCCGAGGTGACCTTCCAGCCATTGAAGTACTTGATGGAGTACTTGCCCGTGCCGTAGACGATGCAGTAGGCGAAAGTCTGCTTGGTCTCGTCGTTCAGGTCATTGCCGCCAATGAAGACGCCGTACGAGTGCGGATGTTGCGCCTTCATGGCCTTTTCCGAGAAGGCGGCCTTGACGGTGTAGTCACCTGAGGCGGTGCTGGCATCGTTCCAGAAAATCCCGGCCGGGCCGACCTTGAGCATGAAGTCGTTGCCGACCTTCTCGAACTTCGAGTCGTTGACGGTCTTGCCCTGCTTGGCAGGGCGTTCGTCCACGCGCCCCATCCAGCCGGCGACCTTGATTCCGCCGCCCGCAACCGAGCGATCGGCGTCCTGGGCGGTGACAGTGGTGGCGAGCAGCAGGCTGGCGGCAGCAGCAATACGGCGCATTGGCGGTGGTCCTTGTCCGAGGGAGGGTGAAAGGTAGGCAAGCGCCATTGTACCCGCGAAGGGCCAGCTCGGTCGCCCCTCCCCCGGACGGCCGCCTGGTCGCGACTACGGCGTGTGTCGGACTGACAGCCGGACGTCGGTGCGGTTGGCCCCTGGGGTGGTGGTGACGGACAGGACGCCGCCCCATGGCCGGGCGGTGGAGTCGCGAAAGGTGTAGGTCGCGATAGCGACGCCCGTAACCCCGGTGCGCTCCACAGGAGTCCATCCCGCGGCCTGCAGCTGCCGGGCATAGTGATCGATCACCTCGTTGACGGGCACGGCGCTCATGATCCGCGCCTCGGAGTACCCGTCATCGCTGCTCCCGCCACGTCCGCCACCCATCGTAGGCTCTCCGGGGAGCGCGCTGAGGGAGGGGATCAGGTTCGCGGCGCTGCTCGACATCTGCCGAGCGGTGGGGTCGCAGGGGCCGCGCATCTGGGCGCCCTGGTGACTGAAGGTGATCACCGTCTCGGTGCCGCGGGCTTCCGTGACGCGCAACGCCATCATCTCGCGCTGGCGACAGAACGCGGTGCCACTGACCCCCATGCTCATGTTGCTACTCTGGAAGCCGGGCAGCTCCGTGGCGTTTGGCGGGGCTGGGAGAGGTCCCCATCCAGCAGCCTCAAGCCGACGCCGTACGGAGTCCAGCGTTGCGCGTCGTGTCCATGGATACGAGGCGATCGTCGTCCCGCCGCCCATGCCGAACAGCGAGCCGTGCACGTACGCGTCGCGAAGGGTCGCGGCATCGAGGGCCGCGATGGGCTGGCCTACCGAGAGGCGCGCGTTGTTGACGAGGTAGCGGACGAGCTCCACGGGGACCATGGAATCCACCGGAACCGGCGCGCGGGTGACCGTGGTGCGCAGCGCGGCGGCAGTGACGGTGATCGGGACCAGAACGGTGCGGGGGCGCTGCGCGGCGGGATTGGGTGAGGGGGGGAAGGTGGCGGCACTCACCCGGAGGTTGGTTGTCCCCGGCTCGAGCGCCAGGATCTGTCCCCCGCGCAGGGAGGCGATCGTATTGTCCTGCATGGAGAAATTTGGGGCGAAGCCGTCGACCGGCTGTTGCAGGGAATCCATGGCCGCGATGCGTAGCGCGCTGAACGGGAGGGACTCCCCCACGGTCATGGTGAGCTGTTGAGGGGAGACGGTGATCAGCCGCGTTCGTTCCGCGGCCTCTGCGGCACGCCGTTGCCCTTCCCGCATGGCTCGGGCGCGCACGGTCGTGTCCGCCGGCCCCGAGATGGGGACTCGCTCCACGGAATGCACGGAGACCAGCTGGCCGGTGGGCGTCGGCGCGGTCGAGCGGCAACTGGCCGCGGAGAGGGCGAGCACGGCGAGGGGCAGGGCGCGCATGGATCCTCCCAAAAGGGGGTTGCCAGTGACAGCTCAAGTCTGTCGCGCGCCGGCGAGGGCGTCCAGTAGTGCGGGACCAGCCGTCACCCGCGGCCCATCACGGAACGCCGGCCGTCACCTCCGGGCGCTCCCCGCGCTCGTAGACAATGTTCGCCCGTCCCACCAGCATGCCATCCACCGGGCCGATGCCCGTGATGTCCTTTCCGGTGTAGGGCAACTTGAGCAGGACGTAGCGCATCGCGTTGAGGCGCGCGCGCTTCTTGCAGTCCGACTTGATCACGGTCCAGGGGGAGTCGGCGGTGTCGGTGTGGAAGAACATCGCCTCCTTGGCGCGCGTGTACTCGTCCCACATGTCGAGCGAGGCCTTGTCGACCGGGGAGAGCTTCCAATGCTTGAGCGGGTGTGCCTCGCGCTCCTTGAATCGGCGGCGCTGCTCCGTGCGGCTCACCGAGAACCAGTACTTGATCAGGTGGATCCCGCTGCGCACGAGGTTGCGCTCGAACTCCGGCGCCTGCCGCATGAACTCTGCGTATTCGTCCGCTGTGCAGAAGCCCATCACCCGCTCTACCCCGGCGCGGTTGTACCAGGAGCGGTCGAAGAGCACGATTTCGCCGGCCGTGGGCAGCTCCTGCACATACCGCTGGAAGTACCACTGGCCGCGTTCCACCTCGCTGGGCTTCTCCAGGGCCACCACGCGTGCGCCGCGAGGATTGAGGTGCTCCATAAACCGCTTGATCGTGCCCCCCTTGCCGGCAGCGTCGCGACCCTCAAAGAGCACCACGACCTTCTGCCCCGTGGCCTTCACCCAGGCTTGCAGCTTCAAGAGCTCCACCTGCAAGCCGTATTTCTGGCGTTCGTACGCCTTCCGGGACATCAGGTTCTTGTACGGATATCCCCCGTTCCGCCAATCGGGGGCGAGCTCCTCGTCCGCATTCATCGTGTCCAGGTGAGCCAGCCGGGACTTGTCCCGGAGTGCTCGCCGGAGGGCGGCGGCGTCGTCAGGGGAAACGCCATCTGCGATCGCCTGGAGTGACGTGGCGAGCTGACGACGATCCACCGCGTGTGGGCCGGCGATGATGTCCTGGACAGCGGTTGCCTTGGACTCGATGGCGGCAGACTCCGCCTCCGTGACGGCGAATCGCTCAATGCCGCGCGCCGTCAGGGACGGAGCGATGTCACCCGCTGCGACGCGCCGGGCGCGGGGTTTGGGCCGAGGGCGTTGGCTGGCGGGGCGTTTTCCGTTGGTGCTGGCATTCACAGGCAACCTCCTCCCGGGCACGCCGGGGCTATCCCGGTAGCATCGCCCCGCCGGCCGGACCCCAGTGTCAGCGTCTACCCCACCACGTGTCGGGCGCTGACCGACGAATGCGCTTCCGCCGCGAAGCCAGTCCAATCGTGAGAAGACGCTAGCCGGGGGCGCGACCACGCCGCGAATCCGATGTTGGCTTGCGTCGGCTCGGGACGGGGGGGCAACGTGGTGGAGCCCAATCCAACCCGAAGGCCTCCCGTGCGCCATCGCTGCCTCCTCGCCCTCCTGGCCCTCTCGGCCCCCATCGCCGACGCCCAATCCGCGACGAAGTTCGTCCGGTATGCCCATGTGGCGAACGACGGCCGCATCGCCTTCACCTACGCGGACGACATCTGGCTCGCGGACGGGAATGGCGCCAACCCTCGGCGAGTGACGGCACACGTGGCCCGGGACTTCTCCCCCCGCTTCTCCCCCGACGGCCAGTGGATCGCCTTCACGTCGAATCGCGCGGGGAACAACGACGTCTATGTGATTCCGGCGGCGGGTGGGGAACCCAGGCAACTCACCTACCACTCGGGTGATGACCAGGCGCTGTATTTCACGCCGGATGGTACCGCGATCATCATGACGTCGTCCCGCGGCACCCTGGCCTGGGGATCGCCGCTCTATCGCCTGCCACTCGATGGGACGGTGCCGACGCCGATGGCGATGGACATCGGCCGGGCCGGGATGATCAAGCAGGACGCGACGGCGGTGGCCTTCAACCGCGTGTTGCCGACCTACTGGCGCAAGGGCTACCGCGGCAACAATTCCGGCGACCTCGCCGTGCAGGACCTGCGCACGGGTGACATCCGCGAGATCACCGACACCGACCTGCAGCAGTACAAGGGACACGTGAACGACGTGCACCCGATGTGGGGCGCGGATGGCAAACTCTACTTTGCCTCCGAGCGTGACGGGACGTTCAACATCTGGCGCATAGACCCGGCTGGGGGCAATGCCCAGCAGGTAACGAGACACAACGACGATGGGGTGCAGTTCCCGGCGATCTCGCCGGACGGCCGCCGCATCATCTATGAGAACAACTTCGAGCTGTGGACCCTGGAGGTCGCCAGCGGACAGTCGCGCAAGGTGCCGATCACCCTGGCCTTCGACCCCAAGGAGAGCGACACGCAGGTCGTGACGACGAACCACCGCGCCGAGGGCTTCTCGGTGGCACCAGATGGCACGGCCATGGCCGTGGACTTCCATGGCGAGATCGTCATCGTGCCGGTCGAGGCCGGGGTGGGAGACAAGTTGCAGCTGACGAACTCCCCGTGGCGCGAACGCTCCCAGGTGTACGCACCAAACGGCCGGCATCTGGCGTATGTCTCGGACGAGTCGGGCGAGGAGGAAGTGTGGGTGACGGAGATTGCCACCGGCACGAAGCGCAAGCTCACGACGCACGAGTCCGTAAAGGCGGAGCTAACCTGGGCGCCGAACTCAGCGAAGGTCGCATACACCGCGGCCAATCGCCTCTTCGAGGTGGACGTGACCGGTGGCGCGGCGCGGGAGATCGCCTTCAACCAGGCGGGAGGATTCAGCAACGTGCAGTACGCCGCCGACGGGAGCTGGCTGGTCTACATCAAGCGTGATGATGACCAGCAGGCCGACGTGTTTGCCTACGACATCGCGGCGAAGCGCGAATACAATCTCACGCAGAATCCGTTCAACGAGGCGAACGCGGCCCTGACCCCCGATGGGCGCACGCTGGTGTTCACGTCGAATCGCGCGAACGGCGTGGTGCAGCTCTTTGCCGTCTCGCTCGCTCGGCTCACGGAGGACCCGAACGATCCGTTGGCGCGCGCCCGCCGTGCCGGAGCGACCACGCGCGACACCGCAGCGGCAACTGCCGCTGCTCTCCGTATAGACGTCGCGGGGATCGACCGGCGGGTGGTGCAGCTCACCCGCGGCGGGACGGCGGTCAGCGCGTTCTTCCTCTCGCGTGACGGGCGCACCGTGTACTTCTCCCAGGGTGCGGGCGGTGGCTTCGGGGGTGGTGGACAGCAGCCCGCAGCCGGCACCGACAATCCCGATGCCGGGCTGTATTCCGTCACCATCGACGGGCGCGACCGGCGACGGGTGGCGCAGGGTGTGTTCAGCCTGATGGTGCCGAGCACGGATCGTCGCACGGTGTTCTTCCGGAACACGCCGCGGGCCGAGGACGGGGAGGCGGCCGCCGGGTTCGAGGTGCATCGCTTCGCCATCGCCAACCCGCAGCGTCCCGAACGGGTGAACTTCACTTTTCCGGTCCGTGTGGATCGGCGCGCTGAATGGAATCAGGTCTTCGAGGAGTCGTGGCGGGTGATGAAGTACCGCTTCTATGACGAGAAGATGCACGGCTACGACTGGAACGCGATTCGCGCGCGGTATCGGCCACTGCTGCCGTTCGTTGGGACGAACGAGGATCTGTACGACCTGACGAACGAGATGATCGGCGAGCTGAATGCGTCGCATACCGGGGTCAGCGGCCCGCCGACGCGTCCGATGCCGGCGACCTATCGAACGCGCTTCCTCGGCTTCGAGCTGGAGCCGGCGAACGGTCGGTATCGGGTGTCGCACATCTATCGGGACGGGCCGGCGGACAAGGAGTGGATCGACCTGGCCGTGGGCGACTACGTGCTGGCGGTGGATGGCACCGAGCTCAAGGCCGGGGACAACTACTGGAAGGTGTTGAGCACGACGATGAATGAGTGGATCCCCGTGCGTTATGCGAAGACGCCGGGCGGGGAGAATGCGAAGAGCGTGCGGATCGCGAGCGTTGCGTCACTCACCGACATCAAGTACGAGGAGTGGGTGGCGCGGAACCGGGACGAAGTGAAGGCGGCGACCAATGGGGACATCGCCTATGTCCACATCCGTTCGATGAACCAGCCGTCGCTCGCCCGATTTCGCAATGAGATCGACCAGTACTCGAATGCCAAGGGGATCATTGTCGACATCCGGTACAACGGCGGGGGGAACATCGACCAGGAGTTGATCGACATCCTCGAGCGGCGGCCGTACCAGTTCTGGAACCAGCGCACCGGTGCGCGCACCTGGGGGCGACGCCCGCGGCAGGCGATCGCGGGGCCCAAGGTGATGTTGGTCAATCACCGGTCGGGGTCCGATTCCGAGGTGACGCCGATGGGCTTCCGGCAATTGGGGTTGGGCCGAATCGTCGGGAACCCGACCGCGGCAGCGGTGATCGCGACCGGGAGCTACCCGCTGCTCAACGGCGGGTCAATCCGCACGCCGGGGTCGCTCGTGATCACCTATGACCCGACCAAGCCCAACAATTACGGGGTGAACCTGGAGAACTATGGCGTGCCACCGGATGTGTGGGTGGAGAACACGCCCAATGAGGCGGCAAAGAAGGTTGACCGCGAACTCAAGGTGGCGATCGAGGAGGCGATGAAGATGCTGCGGGCGGCGACGCCACGGGTGTCGCAGTAGCATGAGGAGTTGCCCGTGGTAGGTTTGAGGAGCCCAGCATCCTGATTGATCGTTCCGTGCACGCCAACATTGGAGTGGCCCCATGGCTATCTCACTGACCGTCAACGGATCCCGTCGGAGCTTCGACGGCGATCCCACCATGCCCCTCCTCTGGTACCTGCGCGACGAACTCGCGCTCACCGGGACCAAGTACGGGTGCGGCATCGCCCAGTGCGGCGCCTGCACGGTGCACGTGGCGGGGCGCCCCGCCCGATCGTGCCAGCTGCGGATGGCCGACCTGCAAGGGGCGACGGTCCTGACGATCGAGGCGCTGGACCCCGCGGGTGAACATCCGCTGCAGGTGGCGTGGCGCGAAATCGACGTTCCGCAGTGCGGCTTTTGCCAGGCCGGACAGATCATGCAAGCAGCGAGCCTGCTCGCTACACGCAAGAACCCGACGGACGCGGAGATCGACACCGCCATGAACGGCCATATCTGTCGCTGCGGGACCTATCCTCGCATCCGGCAAGCCATCAAGGCGGCCGCGGAGAAGAACGCATGAGCACCCCCTCCTTTCTTCCGTGGGGCGCGACCCCTTCGCCGGTCGCGGGTGATTCCACCGTGGATGCGGGCCGCCGCACCGCCCTCAAGCTGCTGGGCCTTGGCGGTCTCGTCTTCGTCGCCGGCCCCGGCGGACTGCGTCGACTCGACACCGTGGGGGCGCTCGACACCTCCGCGGACCCGTGGGACGCACACGTCTACGTCCGACTCGCGGACGATGGCACCGTGACCCTCACCTGTCACCGATCGGAGATGGGGCAGGGGATCCGCACGACAATGCCGATGATCATCGCCGACGAGATGGAGGCGGACTGGGCGAAATGCCGAGTGGAGCAGGCGCAGGGCGATGCGAAATACGGGTCGCAGAACACGGATGGCTCAACGAGCATCCGGGACTTCCTGTTCAAGTATCGCGAGGCCGGGGCGACGGTCCGGGCACTGCTCGAGGATGCGGCGGCGAAGGAATGGGGCGTCGCCGCGAGCGAGGTGGCTGCGCAGAACGGCGCCGTGGTGCACCGCGCGTCGGGGCGCAGCAAGTCGTTTGGCTCCCTGGTGGCCACCGCGCGCACGCTGCCGATGCCCGCGAAGGAGAGCGTGCGGGTGAAGGCACCGGCCGAGCGGCGCTGGCAGGGCAAGAAGATGCCTGGGATCGACCTGGTCGCGATGACGACGGGCACCGCCAAATACGGCGCGGATGTGATCTTGCCGGGAATGAAAGTGGCCGTGGTCGCTCGGCCGCCGATCTGGGGCGACACGGTGGCGACGGTAGACGACACCGCCGCCCTCAAGGTGCCGGGGGTGGAGCGGGTGGTGCGCATCCCCAACTCACCGATGCCGGCGACTTTCCTGCCGACGGGCGGGGTCGCGGTGATCGCGAAGAACACCTGGGCCGCGATCCGCGGGCGCGACGCCCTCAAGGTCACCTGGACGAGCGGGGCGAACGCGGCCTACGACTCAAAGGCCTACAAGGCCACCCTGCAAGCCAGCGTGTTGCAGCCGGGCAAGCCGGGGCGAAAGGAAGGCGATGTCGCCGCCGCGCTGGGCCGTGCGACGCGGAAGGTGACGGCCAACTATTACATGCCGCACCTGTCGCATGCACAGATGGAGCCGGTCGCCGCCATTGCCAACGTTGCCAACGGCAAGGTGGAAGTGTGGGCCCCGGTCCAGAGCCCAATGGACGCCCGGACGACCCTGGCCGCCTTCCTCAAGGTGGACGTGGCGAATGTCGCCGTGAACGTCACCCTGCTTGGCGGGGCCTTTGGCCGGAAGTCCAAGCCGGACTTCGCCTGTGAGGCCGCCTTCCTGTCGCGCGAGGTCGGGGCGCCAGTGCGGGTGCAGTGGACGCGCGAGGACGACCTGAAGAACTCGTATTACCACTCGGTGGCCGCGCACCACCTGGAAGCCGGGCTCGATGCGAATGGCAAGGTGACGGCCTGGCTGCATCGGTCGGCGTACCCGTCGATCAGCTCGACCTTTGCGCCGGACGTGCCTGGGCCAACGCCCGATGAGTTGATCAATGGCGCGTCGGACCTTCCCTGGGAGATCCCGAACGTGAGTGTCGAGGTCTGTCCGGCGCGTGCCCACACCCGCATCGGCTGGTTCCGCTCGGTGAACGCGATTCACCATGGGTTTGCCATCGGATCGTTTGTCGACGAGCTGGCCCGTGCGACGGGGAAGGACACCGGACAGTTTCTTCTCGACCTGATCGGCTCTGATCGGCAGGTGGACCTGTCGAAGGGGGCATTGGTGGGCGCACCGGAGAACTACTACGGTGCCGCCTGGACCGACTACCCGCTCGATACGGCGAGGGCGAAGAACGTGCTACGCCTTGCGATGCAGCGTTCCAACTGGGGCGAGAAGCTGCCGCGCGGACGTGGGCGCGGCATCGCCGTGCACCGTTCCTTCCTGTCGTATGTCGCGATGGTCGTCGAGGTGGAGGTGCTCGCCGACGGCACCGTGAACGTCCCCAAGGCATGGGCGGTGGTGGACGCCGGGTTCGTCGCCAATCCCGATCGGGCGAAGTCGCAGATGGAAGGCGCCATCATCATGGCGATGAGCAACGTGCTCCACAGCGAGATCTCCTACGCGCAGGGCAAGGTCGTGCAGTCGAACTACCGCGACTACCAGGTGGCGCGCATGCGCGCGGCGCCGCGTACGGTGGACGTGCATGTCGTCGAGAGCGAGGGACTCCCCGGGGGCATCGGGGAACCGGGAGTGCCGCCGGCGTGCGGTGCGATCGCCAACGCGATCTTTGCGGCGACCGGTACGCGGGTGCGGGAACTCCCGGTCGCGCGGCAGCTCGCGGGCTGGTCGACGCGGGCGACGGAAGACGGGGCGTAGTGCGACGCGTCATGCGCATCGTGTGGCGCTGGAGCGGTGAGCCACGAGGGGGCTGGCACCAAGACCAGACGCGCGACGAGCGTGAGCGGGTCCCGCCGGTCCCAGACGGTAAGTGCGCTGCCCGCCACGCACCGCCCATTCGCCCAAGAAGCCATTCAGGCGGCAAAGGCCAATCACCAACGTTCACCTGAAGGCGGGGGGGGGGGGGGGGGGCGGGGGGGGGGGGACGCGGCGTTTCCGCCCGGTGGAACGCCACTATTGGCGGGCCATCCCCGTCTTGCGCAGTGCGGGCCGTGGGGGCACAATGGCCGCGCTCCTACCACCCGTCCTCCATGAGTGACCGTTCCCCGACTCGGCGTGACTTCCTGGCCGCTGGCTCCGCCGCGGCCGTCGGGACGGTGCTGGGCGCAACCGCCATCGTGGCACAACCGGCGGCGTTTGATCTGGTCATCCGGGGCGGGAACGTCTTCGATGGGATGGGCAATGACCCGCGGGAACTCGACCTCGGGATTCGGGCGGGTCGGATCGTGGCCCTTCAGCGTCGACTCGGCGGTCGGGCGCGCGACGAGGTTGATGCCCGCGGCCTCGCCGTGGCTCCCGGCTTCGTCGACATCCACTCCCATGGGGATGGCACGCTGGCCGAGGACCCACGGGCGGAGTCGGTGATCCGCCAGGGAATCACGACCATCATCGTCGGCCAGGACGGAAGCTCACGTGGGCGGGATCCCGGGGACGTGGCCGTGTGGCGTCGCACGACCGCGGCGCTCAAGCCGTCGTGCAACGTGGCGACGATGGTCGGCCTGGGGAGCGTGCGCGGCGCGGTCGTGGGTGATGACGACCGGCCGGCGACACCCGCCGAGCTGCAGCGCATGGTTGGTATGGTGCGCCGCGCGTTGCAGGAAGGGGCGGTGGGTGCGTCGTCCGGGCTGGAATACACGCCGGGCGCATTTGCCTCCGAGGCCGAACTGATTGCGCTCTGCCGGCCGCTGGCCGCCCGCGGCCTGGTCTACGCGACGCACATGCGCAACGAGGACGACCGCCTGCTCGACTCCATTCGCGAGTCGATCGCTGTCGCGCGCGGGGCCAGGTGCGGGCTGCAGGTCTCACACCTCAAGACACAGGGGCCGCGCAACTGGGCCAAGCTCGATGAGGTCTTCGCGCTCGTCGACGAAGTCAAGCGCGCGGGGATGGACATCGCCTTCGATCGGTACCCCTGGATCGCCTACCAGACCGGACTGACGAACCTCTTTCCCGTGTGGAGTCGCGACGGTGGCACGGAGGCGTTCCTCAAGCGACTCGACGATCCGTCGACCGGTGCGCGGATCAAGCAGGAGGCCCTGGCGAAGGTCGATCTCATCGGCGGGTGGGACAACGTGATGGTCGCGTCGGTACGGGACGCGTCGGATCGAGCGGCCGAGGGCAAGCGCATGGGGCAGTATGCGGCGGCGCGGGGGGGTGATCCGTACGATGTCACCGTCGCGATGCTCAAACGGAACGCGGGGAGCGTCGGGATGGTCGGCTTTGCGATGAGCGAGGAGAACCTCGACCGGATCCTGGCTCACCCGTTAGGCATGGTCTGCTCCGACGGCGGGGCCTACGCCATCGACGGTCCCACGCGGCGCGGGAGCCCGCACCCGCGCGGGGGCGGATCGTTTCCGCGCGTCATCGCCACGTACGTCCGCGAGCGGAAGGCACTGACGCTCCGGCAGGCACTCCAGAAGATGACCGCATTCCCTGCCGCGCGCGTTCGCCTGGCAGATCGCGGACGGATCGCGACCGGGATGGCGGCGGACGTGGTCGTCTTCGACGCCGAGTCGGTGGCGGATCGCGCCACGTATGAGCAGCCCTTCCAGTATCCGGTGGGGATCGCGCTGGTGGTGGTGAACGGCAAGGTCGCGCTGCGCGGTGGGGAGCGCGAAGGGGTGGGGGCGGGGCGAGTGTTGGCGTCGGTGGGCGGCGCAAAGGAAACAACGTGAAGCACGGGCAGCACGAGACGGGAGCAGCACGGGAAGCACGGCGGCGCGGGGGTCCGATCCCGCGACCCGTGGGGACCCTGTGCCTTCTGTGTCGCATCTGCGCCAGCGCACGGTCTCGCCGGGCGTCCACGCACGGAGTCGTTAGTGCCTATGTCCGTCATGCAGTCGAAGTCATACAACGTGTACCGCACCTGATCCCATGAACCCGATGGCAACGCGCACCCTCGTCCTGGCCGCCCTCGCGGTCGTCACCACGCAGCCGTCGACCACGGCGACCGTGACGGTCACCGAGGGAACTTCCATGTCGGTTGCCGCGTCGCGGGATGGACGGCAATTGGCCATCGACCTGCAGGGGAGCATTTGGCTCCTGCCCGCGACGGGCGGTGAGGCGAAGCGACTCACGGACGAGTACAACGACGCACGCCAGCCCACCTGGTCGCCGGACGGAGGTGCCATCGCCTTCCAGGGGTTCCGCGACGGCGGGTATGACATCTGGGCGATCAATGCCGACGGGACCACGCAGCGCCAGCTGACCTGGGGCCCGTACGACGACCGCGAACCCGCGTGGAGTCCCGACGGTCGCTACGTCGCATTCTCCTCGGATCGCAGCGGCAGCTACGATATCTGGACCCTCGACCTCGAGACCCAGGCGCTGCGCCAGGTCACGAAGGACGCCGGCGACGACTACATGCCGACCTGGTCGCCGGACGGTCGCGAGCTGGCCTTTGTGGGGACGCGTGGTGGCCGGGGCAGTGTCATGGCTGTCGCCCTGACGACTGGCGCCGAACGCGCCATCACCACCGCCGCCGGGCGATACGACGCGCCGTCATGGGGGCGCAACGGGCGGATCGTCTATCACGCCACGGCCCAGGGCGCCTCGCGACTCGAGGTGGACGGCCAGGCGCTGACCGGCGCCGAGAATGCCTTTGCCTTTCGTGCGGGCTGGATCGCCGATGGTGAGATCGTCTATGTGTCCGACGGCAAGATCCGGCGGCGTGGGATGAGCGGGGAGGCTCGCACCATCCCGTTCACGGCGTCCCTGACGGTGACGAGGGCGCGCTACACCCGCCGGGTGCGCGACGTCTCCAGCCGCGCGCCGCGGCCAGCACGCGGGATCGTGGCGCCATCACTCTCTCCTGATGCGAAGCAGGTCGCCTTCACCGCGTTAGGCGACCTGTGGGTGATGCCGGTCGGCGGTACCCCGCGCAACATCACGAACGATCACTTCCTCGATACCGAGGCGTCGTGGTCTCCCGATGGTCGGTACATCGTCTGGTCGAGCGATCGCGCAGGCGGGTCACTCCTGGACCTGTGGATCCACGATACACAAACCGGGGAGAACCGCCGCCTCACGACCGAACCGACGAGCGCGATGGGCGCGGCCTGGTCGCGCGACGGGCAACGCATCGCGTTCCTCGATGTGGATGGAATCTGGCGTGCCGCGTCGGTGCATGTCGTCGAGGTGGCGACGGGCAAGGTGACGAAGATCCACGACCAGATGTTCGGCCCCGGGGCCCCCACCTGGTCGCTCGATGGCTCCCGCGTCATGATCGCCGCGCTCGAGCGCTATGCAGCACGTTTCCGCGAAGGGACGAACCAGCTGCTGTCGATCGCGTCCACGGGCGGCGATGACACGTGGTACACCCCGGTCAAGCACCTCTCGATCGACTCCCGCGTGGGAGCGGGGCCGGCCTGGTCCCCCGATGGGACGCAACTCGCCGTGATCTATGAAGGACAGCTGAACCTTGTCCCGGTCGGACACGACGGGGCGCCCCTCGGCCCCCCGCGCCGACTCACCACGGAGATCGCCCACCATCCGACGTGGAGTGGCGACGGGCGTCATGTCCTCTATCAGTCCAACGACAAGTTGCGCCTGCTGGACACCGAGACGGGGTCGGTCCGCGATGTGCCGGTCCGTCTCACCTATACGCCGAGCATCCCGACCGGCCGGGTCGTGGTGCACGCGGGACGGCTGATCGATGGCGTCGCGAAAACACCACGCACAAACGTGGACATCATCATCAATGGCAACCGGATCGAACGGGTGGTGCCGCACGCTGCGGCCAACCTGCGGGGGGCGCGGGTTGTAGATGCCTCACAGCTCACAGTGATGCCGGGGCTGATCGAGTTCCACACGCACCTGCAGAAGGACCTGGGAGAGGCGTCGATGCGGGCGTACCTCGGCTTCGGGGTCACCACAGTGCGCTCGCCGGGAGGCACGCCGTATGAGGCCGTGGAAGATCGTGAAGCGATCGAGAGTGGGGTGCGCCCCGGCCCGCGGCTGTTCGTCTCCGGCTACCTGATGGAATGGCAGCGCGTCTACTACAAGATGGCCGTGGCCGTTTCCAGTGACGCGCACCTTGGCCTCGAACTGGAGCGCGCGAAGGCGCTCGGCTTTGACATGGTGAAGAGCTACGTGCGCATGCCGGACCTCAAGCAGAAACGCATCATTGACTTCGCGCATGCGGCGGGCATCCCGGCGGCATCGCACGAGATCTACCCCTCGGCGCTCTCCGGCATCGATGGCACGGAGCATACGACCGGGACGAGTCGCCGCGGCTACTCGCCCAAGGCCGCGACCCTCCAGCGCTCCTACGAAGACGTGGCGAAACTCTTCTCTGCGTCGGGGATGCCCATCACGCCGACACTCGCGTTAGGCGGCGGTGGCATGCGCCGGTTGATGGAGGAGGACACCACGCTGGTTGGCGATCCGCGCTTCCGGCTGTACCCGGGGTGGCTGCGCCCGACGCGCGGTGGAGGGGGAGGTGGAGGCGCCCCGCCGGGAGCGATCGACGTGAACGCCGGAGGGCAAATGGTGATGGGGCTGATGCGCGCTGGCACGCGGGTCGTGGCCGGCACGGATACCCCGAACGCCGCCACCCTGCATGGCGAGTTGTACACGTACGTCCTGGCCGGGATGACCCCGTGGGAAGCGATTCGCACGGCCACGGTCAACAGTGCGGAGATGCTTGGGCTCGATGCGGGGGTCGTCGCGGCCGGAAAGCTGGCGGACCTGGCGATTGTCGACGGCAATCCGCTCGAGGACATCCGCACGACGGCACGTGTGCGCTACACGATTGCCAACGGCAAGGTGTACGACGTGCGCGAACTGGTGAAGTAGCGGTTCAGTCGACGAAGGCCGCGAGCGGGCTGGAGAAGCCGGGGACGACATCCTCACCGTCGAGAACATCGTCGCCCCGGCATTCGGTGATCGTACCGTCCGCACGATAGATGCGCGCGGTGCGCTTGGCCGGGTCAACGACCCAGATGAGGCGCGTGCCGGCGCGCAGCCAGGCCCCAACCTTGGACAGCACTTCCCCCGGTCGGTCATCGGGGGACAACACCTCAACAGCGAGATCGGGGGCCAGCTCAGCGAAGCCGCGCGGGAGCGGGTTGGGCACGCGATCGGCGCGCACAAAGGCAACGTCCGGCGCCCGAACCGTGTCCGGGTTGCGTTCCAGCGTGAATCCAGTCTCGGCGGCGAGCATCCGCCCAAGTCGCTTGGTGTTTACATGAGCCGCAAGCGCGACAAGAATCCGCGCGGCCACATCGCCGTGCAGGAAACCGGCGGGTTCGCGAACGACGAGGCGCCCACGGATCAGCTCAGTCCGCTTGTCCGGCAGGTTGAGGGCGAGAAGCTCCTCTGCGGTCATGAGGCCCGATTCCGGCATGGCCTCAAGTTGTGTGGTGTCGACGCTCATGGCAACAGGATCGCATGGCGCGTCAGCTGGCCGTCACGCGCTAACTTTGCGGCATGGCAGCGCGAACCCCCACCATCGTCAACGTCGGGTATCGCTCCACCAACTTCTGGGTGGTGAGCGCAGGAACGTCGCGCCTCCTCGTCGACCTGGGGTGGCCGGGGATGGTGCAACCACTCCTCGCCAACCTCGCGCGGATGGACGTGCCGCTCAAGGAGATCCGATACGGGCTGGCCACGCACTATCACATCGACCACGCCGGCGCCGCGCAGGACCTCAAGCAGCGTGGCATGAAGCTGCTCGTCACCCCGGAGCAGGTCGCGGCAATTCCCGCGATGAAGCAGTGGACGAAGCCAACCGACGGCTACGCAGAGATCGCCACGCACGACAATGTGGTCGTGCCCCTTGCCGAGAGCCGTGCCTTCCTGGAGACGTTGGACATTGGCGGCGAAATCCTCCACACGCCGGGGCACTCGGACGATCATGTCACCCTGCTCCTCGATAATGGGGTCGCTTTCACCGGAGACCTCAACCCGATGATGCCTGACGAAGCCTCGCAGGCGTTGGTGGAGCAGTCGTGGGCACTCCTCCTCGATCGCGGGATGACGACGATCTACCCCGGGCATGGGCCGGTGCGCCCGGTCACGCGGGGCGTCCCCTGACCGTCCCTTTGCCGCGGGCGCGGATAGCCGCCGCCCGGTTCTTGCCCCACTTTACCGCAGTCACCGCCAGCCCCACGCCATGTTCGCTCGCTTCGCCGTCCTTTCCGCGCTCGCCCTCATCTCATTGCCCGCCGGGCAACAGCCGCCTGACCTGGACCTGATCATTCGTAACGGGACGATCGTGGACGGAAGCGGGGGCCGTCGTTTCACGGGCGACGTTGGGGTGCGCGGTGATCGCATCGTGGCCATCGGAAACCTGGCCACCCGACGGGCCGCCAACGAAATCGACGCGCGCGGCCTGATGGTCACCCCCGGCTTTATCAACCTGCACAGTCATGCGAACGGCCCGGGGCTTCGCATCGCCGAGAACATGCTGAGTCAGGGGGTCACGACCGAGATCCTCAATGCCGACGGGTCCAGCCCGCTGGACATCAAGGCCCAGCTGCAGATGCTCGATACGTCCGGCCTTGCCCTGAATGCGGGGGCGGCGGTCGGATTCAACAGTGTGTGGTCGAGCGTGGTCGGTGCCACCGATCGGCGGCCCACCGCGGACGAGATGGCGAAGATGCAGGGACTCATCCGGTCGAACCTCGAGGCGGGCGCCTACGCGGTGTCGGCGGGGCTCGACTACAAGCCGGGTTTCTTCGCGACAGAGGCCGAGGTCGTCCAGGTCGTGTCGCCCGCGCGAAAGTGGCGCACCAACTTCCCGAATCACGATCGGGTGCTCCCCGAAACGCGGTATAGCGCGCGGGCCGCCGTGCAGGAAACGATGCGCATCGGTGAGAAGTCCGGGATGGTGCCGGTCATCACGCACATGAAGGTCACGGGGCGCGAGCGCACGCAGGGACACGTGGTGCTCAGCGAGATGGCAGCGTACTCAAGGCGTGGAGTGTATACCGCCGCCGATGTGTACCCCTACCTGTCAGGGATGACCGGGCTCGCGGACCTGACGATCCCCGGGTGGGCGCAAAACGGCGGGCCGATCGAGATGCGCAAGCGCTTCGCCGACCCGGAGCAGCGCAAGCGGATCATCGCCGAGACCGACGAGACGATGCTCGGTCGCTTCACCGGGCCGCAGGGTGTGCTCGTCCTCGGGACAGGGAAGACGCTCGCCGACTTCATGAAGGAGTTCGGGACGACCTCTCCCGCAGAGGCACTGGTCCAGATCATGGAGAAGAGCTCCCCACGTGCCATCCTCGGGTTCGGCGACGAGAGCGACCTCGTGAAGATCCTCAAGTTCCCGAGCGCGGCCGTCTCGTGCGACTGCGGTGCCACGAACGGACCCACGGGACACCCCCGCAACTACGGCACCTTCCCGCGCGTGCTGGGCCGCTACGTGCGCGAACAAAAGCACCTCACCTGGGAAGAGGCGATCCGCAAGATGACCGCCCTCCCCGCGACGATTGCAGGGATGATCGACCGCGGCTACCTCGCCGTTGGCATGCACGCGGACATCACGGTCTTCGACACCGCCACGGTGATCGACCACGCCACCTTTGAATCCCCGGGGCTCAAGTCCGAGGGGATCCGGCACGTCGTCGTGAACGGGAAGGTGACCTATCGCGATGGCCAGCTGACCGGGGAGAAGGGCGGGCGAGCGCTCTACCGTGGCAGCTGGATGCCCAGTCGCCCCATGACGGCCGGCACGGCCCAACGACGCCTTGCAGCCTCCGGGCTGGCGACGCCGACCGGGGATGGCGGCGTTCCGCTCCGCCTCGCGATGACGCTGTCGCAGACCGCCGGGGCGCGCCGCGCGACCGGGGCGCTGCGCCTCACGGACCCGGCGTCTGGTGACGTGATGGAGGCGACGTCGTTGGGCGTCCTCCAGCTTGGCACACGATGGGGAAGCGTGACCGGGACCATGAAGCGGCGATCGAGCGGCGAGGAGCGCCCCTTTGTGCTGACCTACGAGCGCGCGGACCCGTTCGTGGAGGGTGCCCCGCAGACGGTCACCCTGGCGCTCGGGACAGACGTGGTGCGGGCTATCCTCAAGTAAGGAACATCGCGCATCGCCCGTGCGCTTGGATTGCACATGTCCTCCTCCTCACACGACAACACTCGTCACCGGTCGGGATGGCGCCTCGCCGTCGTCGCTGTCCTGGCGGCGTGTCACGGGCGACCCGGAAACCTCGCGGTTCCCGGCGGTCCGCTGCCGCCCTGCCCGGCGACGCCGAACTGCGTCTCGACCGAAGCCACGGATGACGAACACCGGATGGCCGCGGTGCCGTTCAGCGGCGACGCAACCACGGCTCAGGCCGCCGCCCGGGCGGCGTTACTCACCGAGCCGCGTACCAAGGTGGTCCTCGAACATCCCGGCTACCTGCGCGCCGAATCCACGAGCCGACTCTTCCGCTTTATTGACGACGTCGAGATCGTCATCGACTCCACGAACCGCGTCTACCGCTTTCGCTCAGCGTCGCGACTGGGGAAGGGGGACATGGGGGTGAATCGGGCGCGCATGACGCGCATCGCGACCCGCCTCGGCGCGCCCTGACCTACTTCGCGATGTAGCGCTCACGCTCGGCGCGGTACTTCGCCGCCGAGTCCGGCCGTGCGGTCGAGTCGAACACGATCGAGAGATCGAGTCGCGCCGCCTGAAGGAAGCTTACCGTGGGTTCGGCGACCTTCGCGACGATGGCATACCCGCGGCGGATCTCGGGCTCGGCATCACGGAAGCGGCCGCCGCGCATCAACGCGCGTCCCAGCTTGATGTAGCCAATCCCGGTGTTGAGGTGATCCGGTCCCTGCGACGCGATGTAATGGGTGAGTGCCTCGCGGTAGTGCGCCTCCGCCCGCCGGAAGTCCTTCTGGTACAGGTAGGTGTCCCCAAGGTTCGCGATGGCCACGCCGACGCGGAAGTTCATCCCGGGGTAGGCCGACCGGTAGATCGACAGCACCCGCTCGAAGGTCGTGCGCGCGGCGACGTAGCGCTCCTCGCGCATCGCCAGGCTGCCCAGTTCGTTGAGTGTGTTGGCGATCGTGGGATGGGTCGGCGGGTAGACGCGCTCCCGGATGGCCAGCGCGCGCTGCATGGCGACGCGCGCCTCATCGTAGCGATTCTGCAGCAGGAGTGATCGCCCGAGGTACAAGACGTTGCTCGCCGTGCGGTAATGGTTCTCGCCGTGGAAGGCGGTGGTAATGTCGATGGCCTGACGGAAGAGTTGCTCCGACTCCTTGTAGTTCCCGCGTTCCTGCTCCGTCGCGCCGAGGTTCATCAGGTCCTCGGCGACCAAGGGGTGGCGCTCGCCATACAGTTGTTTGGTGAGCGTCAGGACCTGTCGGTTCAGCGAGTCGGCCCGGTCGTAGTTGCCTGCATAAAAGGTGGCATTGGCCAGTTCGGACATCGCGCGCAGGTGTTCCCGTGTGTCCGGGGCGACGCTGGCCAGCAGGGCCGTGGCCGTATCGAGCACGACCATGGCGGTGTCGTGCGCCCCGCGCTCCGTGAGGGATCGGCCGAGGGCCACGAGGGCGTCACCAACCTGGGTCTGGGCGCCGGGTGCGGGCGGCAGGGCGCGCAAGGTGGCGAGGGCCCCGCGCAGGAGGGTGTCCGCATCTGCGTACCGCGCCTGGTCGGTGCGGAGATCGCCGAGCAACACGTCCATGTGCGCGAGCAGCCGCCGGTTGGTCACGGGATCCCGGTTCCACACCGCTCGGGCCTCCGCCAACAGCGAGTCGGCACGCCCCATCGCACCTAACTGCTGGTAGATCCCCCCGAGGGTTTCATACAGGTCGGCCTGTGCCCCCGGTTCCGCGTCCAGGGAGCGTGCTTCCAGCACCCCCTGCTCCAGCAGGGCGATGACGCGCAGCGAGTCGGCCGGTCCCGCGTCGGGATCGCGTCCGCGGAACAGGTCAGTCATGAATCGCTGGATCCGCTGGGCCCGCACCTGCTCGGCCACGGCGGCATCACGCGCGCGCGCCAGGCGAATCGTATAAAACGAGGTCAAGCTGATGCCACCGATGAGCACTGCGGCGGTGACGGTCACGGCGCGGGCGTGTCGTCGCGCGAACTTCGCCGTGCGGTATCTCCACGAATCGCCGCGCGCTTCCAGGGGTTCTCCCGCGAGGAACCGCTCGAGGTCGCGGGCCATGGCGTCCACCGTGGCGTACCGCCGTGCCGGATCCTTCTGCAGGGCGGTCTGGCAGAAGACATCCAGGTCCGCCCATTGGTCGCGGCTGACCACCACGCCCGCGGCCGCGCCGGCGACCGATGGGCGGCCCGGCTCATGCTCGACCACGAGTCGTTCCACCTGCGCCGGGCTGGCTCCCGCCAGGTCGAAGGGCAGCCGGCCCGTGAGCAGTTCCCAAGCCATCATGCCTAACGCGTACACGTCCGTGCGCACGGAGAGCGCCCGCCCGAGCACCTGCTCCGGGGCGGCGTAGGCTGGGGTCATGAGCCGCAGGCCCGTGCGCGTGGCCCCGGGGTCCGTCGCTTCCTCCAGGCGCTTGGCGATTCCGAAGTCGAGCAGCTTGACCTCGCCCGCGGCGGTGACCAGAACGTTCGACGGCTTGAGGTCGCGGTGGACCACGAGGTGCTGGTGGGCGTGCTGCACCGCGCGACAAACGTCCCGCAACAACCCCAGCCGGTCGCGCAACGCGGGGCGGCGCGTGGCGCAATACGTATCGAGTGGCAGTCCCTCGACGTACTCCATGGCGATCCAGGGCGTACCGTCCGGCAGGGTGCCGGCGTCGAACAACCGGGCAATACCGGGGTGACTGAGTTGGGCGAGGGTGCGCTGCTCCGCGACAAAACGCTCACGGCGTGCCGGCGAGAGGCTGGCGTCACGCAGCACCTTGATGGCGGCGACGCCGTCCAGGTCGGCGCGCTCCCCTCGATAGACGACCCCCATGCCACCTTCGCCGAGGAATCGGGTCGCGCGGTACGGTCCAAAGATGTGCTGGGGCAGCGACGACGCGCGTCCGACGAGCTCCCCGGCAACGCCACCCAGGGTGCGGTCGACAATGGGCGCGCTGCCGGCGTCTCCCCGAATCAGTGCCTCCACCTCGCCGCGGAGGGTGGCGTCGCTCCCACAACGTTCGGTGAGGCGTGCGTCGCGATCGGCCTTGGGGAGATCAACGACGTCATGGAAGATCTCCTGGACCAACTCCCATCGGGCGGCGTCCATGGGGCTCACCCGGCGCGGCGCAGTTCCGTGGCGAGCCACGCCCGGGCCGCTCGCCAGTCGCGTTGCAGCGTTGCCTCCGAGACGTCGAGCATCGCGGCGGTCTCCTTCATGTCAAAACCGCCGAAGAACCGCGCCTCGACCATCAGGGCTTGTCGGGGACTGAAGAGGGCGAGCCCCTCCAGGGCGGCGTCGAGGGCGATCACGTCGTCGGCCGTGGTCGTCGCCTGGTCGAGCGAGTCGTCAAAGGTCACCATAGCCATGCCACCGCCGCGCTTCTCAGCCCGGCGTCGACGCGCCGCCTCGATCAGCACCTGGCGCATCGCCCGGGCCGCAATACGCTTGAAGTGAAGCGGCGAGGTCCGTGCGACCTGTGGTGAGTCGGCGAGCTTGATCCACGCCTCGTTGACGAGCGCGGTTGGCGTGATCGTGGCGTTCGGATCGCCAGAGCGGACACGCGCGGCCAAGCGGCGAAGCTCTTCGTAGGTCTCGCTGAAGAGGTCGTCGAGTGCCTGGCGGTCTGCGTCAGGAGTACGGGGCACGTCGGGGCCACGCATGGGATCGGAAGGTGGCCGATGGAGGTCGGGCCGGCGAGCCCAAGCGTACCCCGCAAGACGTTTCCCCGCCAGCCGTGATGGGGATCGGTGTCGGACGACGCAATGCGGGACGCCCCGTTGTTTCCCCTCCCCGGTCCGGTTCGCCATGCGTCCCCTCGCTCGTCTCTCCCTCGTGCTCGCAGTGTTCGCCCAATTCGCCTGCTCCGGTGGGGACTCCGGCGGCACAACGCCGCCTCCGCCGCCGGTTGGAACGCTCACATTGTCCCTCCCCAGCGGGAGCGCCACGCTCACCACCGGGGGCAGTACGACGCTTTCCGTCGCCATCGTGCGTGGCGGGAGCTTCACGGGAACCGTCACCCTCGCGGTGGCGGGGCTCCCCACGGGTGTCACGGGGAGCTTCTCTCCCGCAACGCTCGGGGCCGCGACGACCACGGCCTCGCTCACCCTTTCGGCGTCGACGAGCGCCACCGCGGGCACGAGTACGCTCACGCTCACCGCGAGTGGGCCCGGGGTCACCGCGACGACAGCGAGCGCCACATTGACGGTGACTCAAGCGGCGATCGCGGTCGCGGCCACGCCCACGGCGTTGACCATCATGGCCGGCGTCACGGGCCAAACGACTGTGAGCATTGGACGATCGACGGGGTACACGGCACCCGTCACCCTGGCGCTCGACACCCCACCGGCGGGGATCAGCGCATCCTTCAATACGTCGCCCACGACGGCCAACTCGAGTGTGGTAACGGTGAGTGTCGCGGCGACCGTCGTCCCTGGCACGTACCCCGTCACGATCAAGGCGACCGCACCAGGCGCTGCGGACAAGACCGTCGCGTCGACGCTCACGGTGACCGCGGCATTGCCTATTGGCTTCACGGCCTCGGTGGACCCCGTCGAGTTCGAGATTCCGGCAGGGCAGGGTTGGGGCGCCAATGGGATCGTGACGGTGCAGCGGGCCAACGGATTCACGGGGGCGGTGTCGTTGTCGGTGCAGGGGCTGTCGTTCCCTGCGTTCGTCGGCATCACCCCATCGTCGCTCCCCGCGTCGCAGACGCAGTCGAACATGCTCTCGCTGGCCGTGGACGGTGCGACGCCGGGCGTGTACAGCGGCGTGGTGCGGGTGACCGCCGCCGGCTTCGCCGAACAGCAGGTGCCTATCCGCGTCCGCGTTTCTGCGCCCAGTACCGGGACGATCACCTGGAGCTTCTGTCGCAGCGATCGGGTCCCGAAGTTCATGGCGGTGAAGGATGGGAGCGGTCCCTGGCGGCATATCGTGCCCGGCGGGCCCGCCGGCGCCACGCAGGCGAACCCGGCGACGTTCGCGTTTGACGTGGCACAGGCCACGGTGGGCGTGGCGATGATCGGGTTGGGTGAGAAGACCAGTTCGAACACGCTGATCGAAGGCCACCACTGGCAAGTGTTCTACCTGACGCGCCAGGAGGTCATCGACATGGCAGCCGCGGAGTGCGTCGACTATCGCGACGTGACCACGCGTCGTGCGACCGGCACCCTGACCGGCTATCAGTCGTTTGACGCCGTGATCGCCTCGGCGAGCCATCGCGCGCTGGCCTTCGCTGGGAGCACAGGCCCGTTGAGCACGTCCATCACGGCGCAGAACATTGCCCCTGGGCCGTTCGATCTGATGCTGAGCCGCACGAGCTTTGTCCCCGCGTCGGGGCCGGATATCTCGGTGTTGTCGCTCATCCTGCGGCGGGGGATTGATCCGGCGAACAATGGCACCATCGCCGCCGCGAGTTTCGCCACGGAAGGGGTGACTCCCGCGAGTGCGACGTTGACCCTGGGCAACACGTCGGGGGAGACGGTGAGCAAGACGATGACCTTCCGCACGGCGGGAGGCCTCAACGCCTGGCTGGCCGCGTCCGCCGGCTACACCAACACGACGCGCACCTGGTGGGGCTGGCCCACGTCACAACTCGCCACGGGTGACCTGCACCAACTGGTCCTCACGACGGGGAACGCGGCCGCGCGTCGACAAGTGATCCACTTCTCGCGCACGGTGCAGCCCGTCACCCTGGCGTTTGGCTTCCCGCTCGCGTTCCCAACGGTGGTTGCCCCCCTGGCGACGCCGGGGATCGTGCAGGCCGTGGGCGTGTTGTTGCCGGACTATGCCGCGCGGGTGTCGATGTACCTCCGGGAGCAGGATCCCGATCCGCGCACCTTGAGCCTGGTCGCGACCCGCGGCTACCTCGGTGCCGGGACGCAATACGACATCGCGATCCCCAACCTGTCCGCTGCAACCGGATTTACCGCGTTCTGGAATGTGCGCCGCGGACGAACGGTGCGCTGGACCGTGACCGGCGGTGAGGGGGCGATGGGCGACCCGATCAACGATACGTTCTGCACCCTCCAGGGCTACTGCCCGGTCCGCGTGGTCGACGGCGCGACGTACAAGTCCGCCCAGGCCACGGGCACCGTGGTGATTCCCTAAGCGGGAAGTGAAAGGGGCTGGCGCCGGGCACCAGCCCCGGCTCCAGCCCCTTCCGTCAGCACCCGGTTCCAGCCGTCTGCCACCAACTACATGACCCCGCACCCCTCCACCTTCCCGCACTTTGGATCAATCGGCGGCAACTTGAGCCGCGCCAGCTCGGCGTTCACCGCCGCCAGGTCCGTGCGCCACACCTGGGCCAATCGGTCGGTGTAGCCCTTGAGCTCGGTCTGGAGGATCCCGAAGATCTCCGGCATGTAGGTGGTCGGTCGACCGTCGCCGCGCTCGGACATCGAGAGCAGGTTGGCGAGTCGGTTGTTCACCTTGATCGGGAAGTTCAGCGGGTCCTGCCCCGACTGGTTGCGGACCTGGTAGACGTTCTCCTCGACGCCGGACGCATTGGTGCGCAGCGTTTCACCCTTCGACTTGAGCTGGCCATCGTCGGATCGCTTCAGCCGGTCATCCAGCTGCGACTTGACCCGCCGGATGTCGATCACGGCGTTGTTGGCCTCGGTGACCTTGTCGCGCACCATCCGGCCAAAGCGATACTGCGCGTGCAGGTCGGCATCGGTGACGTCGGTGATCCAGGGATTCCGCCGTACGACCAGTGGCGCCGTGACCGTCTGCGCATCAGCCGTCAGCTTGAGGGTGTAGCGCCCCGGCGGGAGGACAGGACCTGCGGTGCCGGCCCCCCACAGGATCATTCCCGGAAATGCGGATGCGCTCTTCGAGCGACCATCCCAGGGCAACCGATTGAGTCCCGCCGCGTTGGGGAGGAACTGCGCCGGTGGGGGACCGCCAAAGCCGCCTGACGGCAAGGGGTCGCCGGAGGCGCGAGGGGGCGTGGTGTCGTTTTCCCAGGAACGCAGCACCGCTCCGGTGGAGTCGACAATCTCGAGCAGGGCGCGCTTCGCCGGCGCCTTGAGCCACCAGCTCAACACCAGGGCAGGTCCGGACCGCACCGCGACCGGCGGCGTGAAGACATGCGCGGCCTTCGCCACCACCGCCGGCGTGTACTCCCGGAGCGCGGCGATGTTGTCGAGCACCCAGAAGCCGCGCCCGTGCGTGCCGATCACCAACTCGTTCTTCTCGACGATGAGGTCGGCGACCGGGACGTCCGGCAGGCCGGGATTGAGTTCCTGCCAATTCGCACCGTCGTCGTATGAGATGTACACGCCGTGTTGCGTCGCGGCATAGAGCAGCCCGCGGCGCGTCGGGTCCTCGCGTACCGCATGGACGTAGGCATCCGCGCGAATGCCGGTGACGATCTTCGTCCAGGTCCGCCCGAAGTCGGTCGTCTTGAAGATGTAGGGGGACCGATCGTCGAGCAACGGCTTGCGCACCGAGAGGTATGCCGTGCCTGCCGCGAAGCTCGACGCATCGATCTGGCTCACGCGCCCGAAGTCCGGCATCTCCTTCGGCGTGACATTGCTCCACGTCTTGCCGAAGTCGCGCGTCACATGCACCAGGCCATCATCCGACCCGGTCCAGATGAGGTTCGCGTCCTTCTTGCCCGGGCCAACCGAGAAGATCACGCCGTACACCTCGGGGCCGTTCATGTCCCCTGTGATCGGGCCACCCGACTTCTCCTGCGTCTCGGGGGCGTGCCGCGTGAGGTCACCCGAAAGCTTCATCCAGGTCCGGCCGCCATCCCGCGTGGCCCACAGCCGCTGCGACGACACGAAAAGCAGCGACGGGTCCGCCTTGGAGAAGATGATCGGGAAGGTCCACTGCCACCGCTCCTTGATCTCCTTGGACGGTTCGCCCGAGTAGAACCAGGGATACGGATTGACCTCTCGCGAGGTGTTGAGTCGTCGGTTGAACTTGTCGACGTAGGAGCCGTTGTTCGTCCCCGAGTAGAAGAGGTCGGGGTCGCGCGGGTCCGGGGCGATGTAGCCCGGTTCACCCCCCCCAGCCTGGTACGACACGGCCATGCCGCCCGACGTGATGTCGCCCCTGGGCGCCCCACCACCACCGCCCCCCCCGCGCCGCCCGCCGGCCGCCAGCCCGAAGGCCCCAGCGTTCCAGTTGTAGGGCGTGCACAGGGTGCTGTTGTCCTGCTGGGAACCGCACACATGGTAGGTCGTGTGCGCCGTGGTGATCACGTGATACCACTGCGCCGTCGGAAAGTCCTGGTCCGTCCAGCGTCCGGCATTGTTCGTGGACACCGCGCCACCGCCATCATTGCCGGTCACCAGGTGCGTCGGATCATCCGGGTCGATCCACAGATCATGGAAGTCCCCGTGCGTCCCGTTGCCGGCGTTGGTCAGCGTCTTGCCACCGTCCGTGGAACGGAACTGCGACGTGTTCTGCAGGTAGACCACGTCGGCGTTCTTCGGATCCGCAAAGACGTGCGTGTAGTAGAACGCCCGCTGCCGGATCGAGCGATTCTCGTTGATCAATGTCCAGGTCGCCCCGGCATCGTCGCTGCGGAACAGCCCACCCTTGTCGTTCTCCACCAGCGCGTAGACGCGGTTGCCGTTGGCGGGTGAGACCGCCACGCCGATCCGCCCGACCAATCCGGTCGCCGGCATCCCAGGCGCCCGCGTGACCTCGGTCCAGGTCTCCCCACCGTCGGTGGACTTGAACAGCCCGCTTCCGGGGCCACCGCTCGACATCTGGTACTCCTTCCGGTAGGCCTCCCACATCGCCGCGAACATCACGTTCGGGTTCTTCGGATCGATGGTGAGGTCCACGCTCCCGGTCTTGCTGTCCCGGTACAGGACCTTCCGCCAGGTCTTGCCGCCATCTGTCGACTTGTAGACGCCCCGCTCCTCGCTGGGCACGCTGTACTTGCCGAACACCGCGGCATACACCAGGTCCGGGTTGGTGGGATGCACCCGGATCTTGGAGATCGCGTCCACGTTGCGGAAGCCGACATGGTTCCAGGTCTTGCCGCCATCGGTGGATTTATAGATGCCGTCGCCCGGCATGATGTTGCCGCGGATGCAGGTTTCGCCCATGCCGATGTAGACCACGTCGGGATGGCTCTCGCTGACGGCGATCGCCCCAACCGAGGCGCTGCGGACCTGGCCGTCCGTCACCGGTGCCCAGGTTTCGCCCCCGTCGGTCGTCTTCCACAGGCCGCCGCCAACGGCGCCGAAGTACGCCTCGTTCCTGCGACCCCGTACGCCGCTGACCGCAATGGAGCGGCCGCCACGATCGGGGCCGATGTTCCGCCACCGATAGCCGGCCAGGAGGCTGGAGTCGACCGCGGCGGGGGCCAAGTCATGCAGGTGCCCGTCGTGAACGTGCGGCGCCAATGTGATCCACGGCACGGGGGCGGCCGCGTCGGCGAGCCGACCGGCGGGGAAGACCGCCGCCAAGGCGGCAGCGGGGACGACCAGGAGTCGTTTCGAGAGCATGGCAACACGGGGGAGAAATGGGTCAGCCGAGCTGCCCAACGTTGCCACCCCGCCACGACTCGGGCAACTCGGAGGGCTCAGGTTCGAGCCCGCTCAGGGCGATACTCTGGACGACCCGTCGCGACCTGGATGTCCTTCGCTTTCGATCGAGCCACCTACCGGATCCCCTATCCACCCCAGGCCCGCCCCCGGTTCTATCTGGACGGCATGGAGCTGGAAGTGGTGGATTGCTCCGAAACCGGACTCCGCTTTGTGGCCCCCAACGGCAAGCCCCTGCCGGATCCCGAGGCCCGTCTCGCCGGGCAGGTGCGGCTGCTCAGCAAGCCCGAACGTCTCCCAATAGAAGGGCAGGTGCTGCGCTGTTACGGGAACGAGGTCGCCTTGCTGCTCGACAAGCCGGGAATTCCACTCCAGGCCATCTTCGGCGAGCAGCGTTACCTCGCGCGGCGATTCCCCGCTCGATATCGCTGACCCGCCGCCGAGGCCGCGCGAGCCCCTTCCGTAGCAGACCTTCGGCTGAACGGGCACGGCCCCACAAGCACGGCGCGTTCCCCCGGTATTGACGCGCTCCAATCACGCGAACTCCGCATCACTGTCCGCTGGCTGGGCGGTGATGCGCTCTTCTGGCGGTTCGCGCGTTACACGGTGAGCCTGCGACGCTGCCTGCACCAGGGAGTGAACGCTTGCCTTGACGCAGTCCACCGCCGCGGTACCTTCGCCCGCCCCCGGTACCCTCCCTCCCCGCGCCAACGCCGTGACCCATCCCCTGCTGGCGGTGCGCAACCTCGAGGTGGTCTACTCCGACGTCATCCTCGTCCTGCGCGGGGTGAGTCTTGAGGTGCCGCCCCACTCCGTGATCGCGTTGCTCGGTGCCAACGGGGCGGGAAAGACTACCCTGCTGCGTGCCATCACGGGGCTGTTGGGGATTCAGCGCGGGCGCTGCACCAAGGGGCGGGTGGAGGTGGACGGGGTGGAGGTGACCACCGCCACTGCCCCGGCGATTGTTCGCCGCGGGCTCGCCCAGGTCATGGAGGGACGGCGCCTGTTTGCGGAACTCACGGTTGAGGAAAACCTGCGGGTGGGCGGGTTCACGCAACCCGCCACGGACGCGCGGGCGCGCCAGGACCACATCTACGAGATGTTCCCGCGCTTGGCGGAGCGTCGCACGGCGATTGCCGGCTACCTGTCCGGGGGCGAGCAACAAATGGTGGCCATTGGCCGTGCCCTCATGAGCGCGCCACGCCTGCTCCTCCTCGACGAACCATCGTTAGGCCTGGCCCCCAAGGTCGTCGACCAGGTGCGGGAGATCATCGCCACGATCCATGCCTCCGGGACGAGTGTGTTGCTCGTCGAGCAGAACGCGACCATGGCGCTGTCCGTCGCCCAGTACGGCTACGTGATGGAGCACGGCAAGATCGTCCGCGACGGCCCGTCGGCCGAGCTGGCCGAGGACCAGGATGTGCGCGAGTTCTACCTCGGCGGGGGCGTCGGGGACGCGCACCGGTCGTACCGCGACGTCAAGACCTATCGTCGCAAGAAGCGGTGGAGCGCATGACGACCCCCCTGCTGACGGTCGACGGGATCACCCTGCGGTTCGGCGGCGTGTCGGCGCTGACCGGGGTGAGCTTCACCGTGAACCCCGGCGAGCTGTTTGCGATCATTGGACCCAATGGAGCGGGCAAGACCTCGATTTTCAACTGCCTCAACGGCGTCTACAGGCCGACCGAGGGCGCCATTACCCTCGGCGGCGAGCGGCTGACTGGCCTGTCGCCGGCGACGATCGCGACGCGCGGCGTGGCGCGCACCTTCCAGAACCTCGGCTTGTTCAGCCACCTCACCGTGCTGGAGAACATCCTCCTCGGCCGGCACCACCTGATGCAGACGGGGTTCCTGGCCGGCGCGTGGTGGTGGGGCCCGGCCCGGCGCGAGGAATTGGCCCAGCGGCGGTACTGCGAGGACATCATTGAGCTGCTGGAGCTGGAGCCGTACCGGTTCCAGCCCGTCGCCCTGCTCCCCTACGGGGTGCGTAAGCGCGTGGAGGTGGCGCGCGCCGTGGCCATGGAGCCGCGCCTGTTGCTCCTTGATGAACCGGCCGCCGGCATGAACCTCGAGGAGAGCGAGGACATGGCGCGCTACATCCGGGAGATCAACGAGGAACTGCAGGTTGCCATGATCCTCGTGGAGCACGACATGCACATGGTCATGGACCTCGCCCACCGCGTGTTGGCGATGGACTTTGGCCGGGTGCTGGCGATCGGGCGTCCCGAGGAGGTCCGCGCGCACCCCGCCGTCATAAAGGCCTACCTCGGGGCAGCATCATGACGACGCGCACCGAGGTGCGAGGGGCCGACCTTCCCCCGATCACCGACCAGCAACCCCTCCCCGCCGTCCTGCGCGCGAATGCCGCTCGGTGGACCGGGCGGGTGGCCCTGCGCCACAAGGATCTCGGCAAGTGGTGCGAGTACTCCTGGGCGGACTACGCCGATCGCACGGCACGCACCGGGCTCGGCCTGCTCGCGGTCGGTGTGCAACCGGGCGACAAGGTCGCGATCATTGGTGAGAATCGCCCCGAGTGGCTGTGGGCCGACCTGGGGGCCCAGGGGATTGGCGCAGTCTCGGTGGGGGTGTACTCGACCAGCCCGGCCGCGGAAGTGGAGTACATCCTGGAGCACTCCGGATCGGTCGTCGCCGTCGTCGAGGACGAGGAACAACTCGACAAGGTCCTGCAGGTGCGCGAACGCCTGCCGCTCCTCCGGCAGGTGGTGCTCATCGAGCCCCGCGGGAGCCGGACGTACCTCGATCGCGGCGACTGCATCACCTTCGACGCGCTCCTCGACGCGGTCGCCGGCGCGGATACGCAGGACTTCTGGCACCGGGTGGATCGCGTCGACATGTCCGAGACCGCGATCATCGTCTACACCTCGGGAACGACCGGTCCGCCCAAGGGCGCGATGCTCACGCACGCGAACATCGCGAGCCTCTCGCAGTCGTGGCAGACGATTTGGCAGGCAGCGCCGGACGACGAGTTGCTCTCCTACCTCCCCCTCTGTCACGTCCTCGAGCGCGCCCTCTCCGGGGTGGTCTCGATTGCCTCGGGATATCGCGTGAGTTTTGGCGGCGGCGGCGAGTCGCTCATCAGCGACCTGCGCGAGGTCCAGCCGACCCTGTTTGTCGGCGTACCACGCGTCTGGGAGAAGATGCTGGCGAGCGTGGAGATCCGGATGGCTGATGCCTCGTGGCTCAAGC
This sequence comes from Gemmatimonadota bacterium, assembly GCA_016712265.1. NCBI lineage: Bacteria > Pseudomonadati > Gemmatimonadota > Gemmatimonadota bacterium. The sequence goes on from JADJRJ010000028.1 coordinate 418,440, forward strand.
GCACGGTGTACCACACCTTCATGGCCCGGGGGCGCGCCCTCGCGCGCAAGCGGCTCACGGGAACGGCGTGGACGCTGAAGGACCGGCTGGACTATGCGATCGGCTGGACCCTGCTCTTTCGCCCGCTGCGCGACCGGCTCGGCATTTCGCGCGTGCGCGGCGCGGGTTCGGGGGCAGCACCGATCGCGCCGCAGGTGCTCGAGTTTTTCTGGGCGTTAGGCGTGTCCATCCAGGAAGGATACGGGCAGACCGAGGGCTCGGCGCTCGCGACCTGGAACCCGATGGACGCCGCGCGCATCGGGACCGTGGGGATCCCCGTGCCGGGGGCCACGATTCGCATTGCCGACGATGGCGAGATCCTCGTGAAGGGGCCTGGCGTCTTTGCCGGTTACTACCGCAACGAGCAGGCGACGCGCGAGACCGTGGACGACGACGGCTGGCTGCATTCCGGCGACGTGGGAGTGCTCGATGCGGAGGGGTATCTCACCATCACCGATCGCAAGAAGGACCTGATCATCACGGCGGGGGGCAAGAACATCGCGCCCAGCTGGATCGAGAACATGCTCAAGGTCTCGCCCTACGTGCGCGAGGCCATCGTCATCGGTGACCGGCGCAAGTTCGTCTCGGCGCTCATCGGCATCGAGCTGGACACGGTGGGTGATTGGGCGACGCGACAGCGCATTCCATTTACCACTTACAAGGACCTCAGCGAGCGGCCCGAGGTGCGCAAGCTCATCCAGGAATGGGTGGACAAGGTCAACGCCGACCTGGCGCAGGTGGAACAGGTGAAAAGGTTTGCGCTGCTGCCCAAGGAGCTTGACCACGAAGAAGGCGAGCTGACCGCCACGCAAAAGGTGAAGCGCCGGGCGATCGCCTCGCGCTTCGAGGAACTCGTGGAGGGCATGTATCGATGACGGACTTTCTCCAGTTCCTTCTGGCCGGGTTGTCCCTGGGATCCATCTACGCGTTGATCTGCCTCGGGTTCGTGGTGGTGTATCGCGCGACCGGCGTCGTCAACTTTGCCCAGGGCGGGCTCGTCGTGCTGGGTGCCTACTTCACCTACCAGCTGGCAGCGGTGTGGCACGTGCCATTCCTCCTTGCCATGCTGCTCGCCGCCGCCGGGATGGCTGGCCTCGGCCTGCTCATCGAACGGCTGGTGTTGCGCCGCATGGTGGGGCAACCCGTGTTCGCCAGCATCCTCATCACGTTGGGGCTGTTGTTTGTCCTGGAGCAGGTCTGCACCACGCTCTGGGGGTACGACCTCCTCGTGCTGGGCGATCCGTGGGGCGTGCGCACCGTGAACGGGGGGCGTCATCGCCAAGGTCTCCGACCTGTGGACGCTCGGCGCATCAGCGATCGCGTTGCTCGGTTTCTTCGCCATGTTTCGGTACAGCACCGTCGGCGTGGCTATGCGCGCCGCCGCCAGCGATCCTGAGGCGGCCCTCGCTTCGGGGGTAAGCCCGCAGATGGTGCAGGGGATCGCCTGGGCGATTGCAGGCGTTCTCGCCGTGTTGGCCGGAGTTTTCATCGCGAGTGGGTCACGCGGCGTGGACCTCACGGTCAGCATCGTGGCACTCCGGGCCTTTCCCGCGGCGATTCTCGGAGGGCTCGACTCACCGGAGGGTGCGGTGATCGGCGGGCTGACGGTCGGCCTCGCCGAAGTGATGAGCGCGGCGTACATCACCCCGAACGCCCCCTGGCTGGGCGGGAACGTGCATGCGGTCATTCCCTACGTGTTGATGATCATCGTCCTGCTGGTCAAGCCGTATGGCCTGTTCGGGACGGCGGAGGTGCGGCGCGCATGAGGCTCCCCAACACGCGGCTCACCACCGAATACGCACAGGACCTGGTTCTCTTTCGTTCGTGGACGAAGCGGACGGGGCTGGCCGTCCTGGTGGTGGCCTGGCTGGCCGCCCCGATGGTGGTTTCCGAATACTGGGCCACCGTCCTCGTCTACGCCGGCATCGCATCGGTTGGGGCCATCGGCCTCAACCTGCTCACGGGCTTTACCGGCCAGGTCTCCTGGGACACGCCGTCTTCTACGGGATTGGTGCCTACGCAGGGGCGATGGCTGCCCAGTTCGGGCTGCCGTTCCCGCTCTGGCTCATCGCGGCGTCGGCGGCCGGCGGCTTCATCGGGGGGCTCACCGGTCCGTTCGCACTCCGGTTGCGCGGCAACTACCTCGTGATCGTGTCCCTTGGCCTGCTCGTCCTCGGCCAGCATGTCTTCGAGAACTGGTCATCGGTGACCGGCGGACTCACCGGACGGTCGGTGCGGCTTCCTGTGGCGATTGGCGCGTTCGACGCCGGCAACCTCACTCTGTTTGGCACGCTCCTCACCCGGAGCCAGGGGTACCTCTACTTCGTGTGGGCCGTGGTCGCGGTGCTCGGGCTGGCGGCGCGCAACATCGCGCGATCGCGACCCGGTCGTGCCCTGCAGGCCATTCGCGATCGCGACCTCGCCGCGGAGATCATCGGCGTCTCGCAGGTGCACTACAAGGTCGGTGCGTTTGTGGTGTCCAGCGGGTACGCGGCCTGCGCCGGCGCCATCTACGCGAGTTACGCGCGATTCCTCAGCCCGCTCGACTTCTCGCTGTTCCTGTCCATCCAATTCGTGGCGATGATTGTCGTCGGCGGGATCGGGACGATCCATGGATCGATCCTTGGTGCGCTCTTCCTGACCGTGTTGCCGCGTTTCATAGAAAGCGTGAGTGACCGTCTGCCGTTCGTGAGCACGGACGGCACGGGGGCGGGCCTCACGGTGCAGTCGCTCAACCAGGCGATGTTCGGCATCCTCATCATTGCTTTCCTGTTATTCGAGCCGCTGGGACTCGCCGAGATCTGGCGGCGGATCACGCGGTACTTCAAGGCCTGGCCCTTCTCCTACTGATTCCCACGAGGTCACTCCCCATGCGAAACGTGCTTGGTATCGGTTGTTCGTCAGCGGTGCTTGCGGCCCTGGTGGCGTGTGGCGGCGGCGGTGAGGCGGCCGTCCAGGTGCCGGGCGTTTCCGGTGACACGATCTACGTCGGTGCGCTGGTGCCGCTCAGCGACGCCGTGGCGGTGATCGGTAAGCCGGTCCTGGCCGGTCTCAACACCTATTTCGAGGCGCTGAATGCGGCTGGCGGAATCGGCGGGAAGTACAAGGTGAAGGTGTTGGCCGAGGACATCACCTATGCCAATCCTTCCTCCGGCTCGCAGAAGTACCAGAAGATCAAGGATCAGGTGACGATGTTCGCGTCGATCATTGGCACCGACCAGATCAACGGTGTGCTTCCGCTCCTGGCTGAGGACTCGATCCTCGCCCTTCCCACGACCTTCGACGCGGAGTGGGTGCGCAATCCCAATCTGCTGCCTTGGGGGGTGCCGTATCAATTGCAGGCGATCAATGGTGTCGGTTACGCCGTGACCGATGGCGGATACGCCGGCAAGCCCGTGTGCACCATGACCCTGGCGACCGGATACGGGGAGGCGGTGGTCGAAGGGATCGATCACCTGGCGAAGGAGATGAGCTTCACGGTCGCGGCCAAGGCCACCTTCAAGCAGGACGACCAGGACTTCGTCGCTCCTGTCACGCAGCTCAAGAACGCCAACTGCGCCGTGGTCATGATGGCGTCACTGCCGAGCGTGACGGGCAAGGTGCTCGGGGCGGCCGCCCAACTGGGGTATGCGCCTCGGTGGGTCCTCACCTCACCCTCGTATCACCACGCCCTGGCCGGGTCGCCGCTGAAGGACTACCTCGCGAAAACGACGTGGGTCTCGTGGGACGGCGCGATGTATGCGGACACCACGACGCCGGCGATGCGTGCCTTCGCTGCGGCACAACAGAAGTATGCGCCCGACCAGACGCCCGACCTGTTCTACGTGGCCGGTTATGTGATGGGTTATCCGGTGCGTGCCACCCTCGAGAAGGCAGTCGCCTCGGGGAACCTGGGCCGGTCCGGGATCATGGCGGGGGCCGCCGCCGTCCCGACGCTCAACACCGACGGCATCCTCTCGGAATGGACGTATGGTGCTGCGGCACAGCGCAACCCGCCTCGCAGCGGCACCATCTTCAAGATCGACCCGGGCGTACCGCTTTCCCTCGGGATCGAGAAGCAGGGGGTCTCCGTCCCGGCTGCGGCCTCGTTCACCTTCAAGTAGTGCGACATCCGGCCGTCGGTCAGCATGGCCGAGGTGTGTAACTCGCGCGGGGTGGCCTCGTCTCCGGACAGGGCCACCCCGTTTCGCGAGAATGGCAGGATGATCGTACGATACGTTCGGATCGCCGTGTACTCGGTGCTCGCTGCCGCGACCAGTTATGTCGCCACGCGCCTGTTCCTCCAGAGCGACGCGGCACCTGTGCCGGTGTCTGTCGTGGCGTCCGGTTCGTGGTTCGCGCGCGCGCGGCCACACTGCAACTCCGTTGAGGTGGAGACGTTCATGCGCCAGGCTCCGCCCGAGCTTGAGTCACTGGACGGAATCTCCTACGCGGCGGCCTGTTATGCGTTGGCCGGCAAGGTGGACACGGCGAAGGTGTTGATCTTCCGCTTGCCGCCAGACGACCGCTTCCGCGCGGCCGGGGTCGTGTTTGACGTCGGGCACCCGGTCGCGGACGCCGGCGACGACCTGTCCGCGGCGCCGATCATGGAGCTTGTCGTCTTCTTTTGGCCCAACCACTACATGGCGCTCTACCATGCGGGGGCGTCGGCCTACCAGCTGGGGCACTACGCACGCGCGACCCAGCACCTCGAGGCGTTCGGGAAGGCCTACACGGCGAATGACGGCTGGAACCGCGCGGCGGAAGGGATGCTGCAGCAGATGCGTGCACGTCCAGAAGGGAAGCCGCAGAGAGTGGAGGACCCGCACGGATAGGGCCCCAAAGCAAACGACCGCGCATTTCTGCACGGCCGCCTGCCCCCTTCGGTGCACTCCCAGGAATGCACCGTCCCGTGGAGTTTCGGGACGTTGTGCGTTGCGGGTCTACTTTGCCGGCTTGATGCCGAAGGTGAGCCCGACGTTGATCGTCGCCGCGCCTGAAGCACCGGCATCCGCGTACACGGCCATCTTCTCGTTCAGGAAGTAGCGAATCCCGGCGCGGCCAATGAAGTACAGGCCGGAGCTTGCCGATCCGGTGAAGTCCGTCGAGACGGACGAAAGCCCGAGCCCGGCGCCAAGGAACGGGTCGATCTTGGTGTTCGTGACTTTGAAGTGGTAGTTGGCGGTACCGCTGAAGGCGATGTATCGGAAGTCGTAGTCGAACGCGCTGAAGTTCTGGCTGTAGTTCCAGTAGTCCACGCCCAGCTGGAAGCCGAGGGTGCCGTCACCGAGGTCGGGGAGCTTCTTGATGGCCTTCTCGAAGCGACCGCCAATGGCGAGCGCACCGCCCACATTGCCGAGGCCGATCGTCGCGCCGATGTCCGTGTACCCGGGCTGGAATCCCTTGCCCTGAGCGGTGGTGATGGACGGGACGACCGTCAGGGCCAACACAGCGCCGGCCAGCCATTTCGTGCACTTCATGTACTTCCTCCTGGGATTGATGTCAGAAAGGGGGTGCGACAAGAACGCGCAGGGGTACGTGTTCTTCTCACCCCACAATTGCGCAATACGCGGGAAAAAGCCATCACGCGGTTGCGGGTGGTAGGGCTGCGGTCTACGTTCGCGAGCCGTCTGCCGTCTGCCGTCTGCCGTCTGCCGTCTGCCGTCTGCCGTCTGCCGTCTGCCGTCTGCCGTCTGCCGTCTGCCGTCTGCCGTCTGCCGTCTGCCGTCTGCCGTCTGCCGTCTGCCGTCTGCCGTCTGCCGTCTGCCGTCTGCCGTCTGCCGTCTGCCGTCCTTCCTCCCGCCACCATGTTCCGTCGCACCCTCGTTCGTGTGCTCGCCATCCAGGTCGTGACCCTTGTTGCCCTCTGGGCACTTCAGGTTCGCTACCATGGGAGGGGATGATTCATGCATTGGCTGAACTGGGTCATCGTCGTCGCCTATCTGACGTACGTCGTCTGGGACGGGCTGCGGCGCACGCGTGGGACGACGGAGCTGGAAGGGTACTTCCTCGCCAACCGCAGCCTGCCCTGGTGGGCCGTCGGTCTCTCCGTCATGGCGACCCAGTTGTCCGCCGTCACGATGATCGGGACCACCGGACAGGGCGCGACCGACGGGATGCGGTTCGTTCAGTTCTATCTCGGATTGCCGCTGGCCATGGTCATCCTCGGTGTGACCCTCGTGCCCTTCCTCCACCGCGCGAGGGTCTACACGGCCTACGAGTACCTCGAGACGCGGTTTGACGCGAAGACCCGCTCCCTCACCAGCCTGCTCTTCCTGGTGTCGCGAGGCATGTCGTGCGGCGCCATCATCTCGGCGCCAGCCATCGTCTTCTCGGCCATCTTCGGGTGGCCGATCTCCTGGTCGGTAGCCATGATCGGCGTCCCCACGGTCATCTATACGATGTTGGGCGGGGTGCAGGCGGTGACCTGGGCCGACGTCAAGCAGATGTTCCTCATCGTGGGAGCCCTGACCGCCATTGTGGTGGTGCTCTTGTTGCGGATCCCGGTGCCGGCCGACGAAGCGCTGGCTATCGCGGGTGCGGCCGGCCGCATGAAGACCTTCGACTTCACCTTCACGCTCAACGAGACCTACACGTTCTGGTCCGGGATCATCGGCGGCACCTTCCTGATGCTGTCGTACTTCGGCACCGACCAGAGCCAGGTCCAGCGGTACCTCACGGCAAAGTCGGTGGACGAGGCCCGCAGCTCGCTCCTGATGAGCGCGTACTGGAAGATCCCGCTGCAGGCGTTGGTCCTGCTCATCGGGATCCTGGTCTTCGTCTTCTACCTGTTCCAGCCGCAGCCCACGCTGTTCAACCCGGCCCATGCGCGCGTCGTGCAGGAGCGCGAACCGGTGATGTGGGCCGACGTCAACCAGCGGTTCCAGGCAGCGACCGGGATCCGCGCTGGGGCTGCCCGGGATCTCGCGGCCGGCCGGACACCGTTGACGACGGAGAGCTTTCGGGCCGCCGATGCCCAGGTCACCAAGATCCGCACCGAGGCGCTGGACATGGCCGCACGGGTGACCGGACAGCCGTCGCGGGACGTGAACTACATCATCCCGCATTTCGTCCTGAACGAACTCCCCTTGGGGCTGGCCGGCGTCTTCATCGCCGCCGTGATGGCAGCCGCCATGTCGAGCATCGCGGCTGAGCTGAATTCGCTCTCAACCGCCACGGTGATCGACTTCTACCGGCGCTGGGTCCGCCCGGAGGCGACCGATGCGCACTTCCTCGGCGTGTCGAAGCTGGCGACCGGGGTATGGGGCGTTTTCGCCTGTATCGTGGCGACCTACGCTGCCTCGTTGGGCTCCCTGATTGAGGTCGTCAATCGGTTCGGATCGTTCTTCTACGGCTCGATCCTGGGGGTCTTCCTGCTCGCGATGATGCCCCGAGCGACGGCGCGAGGCGCATTTGTTGGACTACTCGCAGGAATGGCCACAGTTGCTGCCGTGTCGTTCGGTGCGCCCCAAGTGTCCTTCTTGTGGCATAATGTTGTCGGGGCGGTGACAGTGGTGATTGTCGGCTTTATCCTCGCCGGCGAGCGCGCCGCTCACGCAAGCGGGCGCTGACGGCGCCTCACTCCTGACCCGACGCGGCGTGACTGGTCGCCGCGTCGGCTCATCCAGGTTCAAGCGGCCTGCTCACTCTGCGCGGCGCGCACGAATTGCACCTCCAACTCGAGCTTGACGTCGCTGGACACCAGGAGGCCACCGGCTTCCAGCGCCTGGTTCCAGGTGAGGCCGAACTCCTCGCGGTTGATCTTGCCCATGGCGGTGAACGCCTTGCGCTCGTTGCCCCACGGGTCCTTGCCGGCGCCCTCGAAGGACGCGTTCAGCGTTACCGGGCGCGTCGTGCCGCGGATGGTCAGGTCACCGAGGACGGTGAAGGTGCCGTTCACATCGCCCTGGATTTTCGTACTCTTGAATGTCAGCGCGGGATGGTTGGCGACGTCGAAGAAGTCCGGGGAACGGAGATGGTTGTCCCGTTGCTCCGTCCGGGTGTCCACCGACGCCGTGCTGATGGAGACCTCGAGCGCCGAGTTTGCCGGGGTCGCATCGTCCAGATTGAGGGTGGCCGTGTAGTCGGAGAAGCGTCCGCGGACAGTTGAGATCATGAGGTGCTTGACAGAAAAGCCGACGGACGAGTGGGTCGGGTCGATGTTCCAGGTGGTCATATTGGGCATCTCCAAGTGATTTAGTAGTCGTTTACTTAGTGCTAAGGTATAGTTCGAGCCCTTTTGGCGTCAAGGGCTGGCAGTCACGCGTGCGACGGGAGCGCGAATGGGCTAAGCTCCCCGCGAAACGCCCCTTTACCGCAGAGCCATGCGACTTCGCAGCCTCGCCGTCTTCGCGCTTTCAGCCGCGGTGCCCCTTTCGGCGCAGTTCGCGCCCCCACGTCGTCCGGCGGCGCCGCCCGCGGGGTTTTCCACCGAACGTCTGGCCCGCATCGATCGGGCGCTCCAGGAACGGGTGGACAACGGCAGCATTGCGGGAGCGGTGGGACTCGTGATGCGCGACGGCAGGGTGGTGTACGAGCGCGCCGTGGGTTGGAGCGACAAGGAAGCCGGCCGGCGCATGACCACGGACGCGATCTTCCGCATTGCGTCGCAGACCAAGGCGATCACCAGCACGGCGATCATGATCCTGGTCGAGGAGGGGCGTCTCGGGCTCGGCGATCCGGTGAGCCGGTACATTCCGGCGTACGCGCGGACGACGGTCGCGGTCACGGCGGACTCGATCGTTCCCGCGCGTCGCGCGATCACGATTTTCGACCTGCTGACGCACAGCGCGGGGATTTCGTACGGCACGGACGCGAAGGTGTCCGCGAAGTACCAGGCGCTTGGCCTCGGCCCGGCCGCTGGATTTGGTTGGTACACGGCGGACAAGGATGAACCGGTCTGCGCGACGATGGAACGGTTGGCGACGCTGCCCTTTGTGGCCCAGCCCGGCAGTGCCTTTGTCTACGGCTACAACACGGACATCCTCGGCTGTGTCGTCGAGAAGGTCACCGGAATGGCGCTCGACGACTTCGTGCGGACGCGCATTACCGACCCGTTAGGCATGAAGGACACGCACTACTTCCTGCCCTTCCCCAAGCGGGAGCGGCTGGCAGCCGTGTACATGTCGGATGCGTCGGGCAAGGCCGTGCGGGCACCGGACGGGGCCAGGGGGCAGGGCCACTACGTGGATGGTCCCCGCCGCAACTTCGCCGGCGGCGCCGGAATGTTGTCCACCGCACGCGACTACGGCCGCTTCCTCCAGATGTACCTTAATGGCGGTGCCCTCGACGGCGTGCGCGTCCTGGGACCAAAGACGATCGATGTCATGCGCACCAACCAGCTGGGACGGGTGTACGGCGACGCCGGGATGGGCTTCGGGCTCGGCTTCTCCGTGGCCGAGCGGCCTGGGGCCGACGGCTTCGCGTCGGTCGGGACGTATGGTTGGGGAGGCGCGTACGCGACGGTCTACAAGGTCGATCCGGTGGAGCGGCTGGTGATCGTCTTCATGATCCAGATGCTGCCTAACGCCAGCGACATCCGCGACCGGTTCCCGAGCCTCGTCTACCAGGCACTGCTCGGTAGCCGACCCTGAGCCGGCCCGGGTTACACGGACGCTGCGCATGAGCGGGAGTTCGCGCCGCGAGGCACGGCCCCGATAGACTTCTGACATGGCGCGCCCTGACGACATCCTCCTCGACCTCCTCGACCTCGAGCCGCTCGAGGTCAACATCTATCGCGGACGCAACCGCGACCTCGGCTCCGGACGGGTGTTCGGGGGGCAGGTTTTCGCCCAAGCGCTGGTTGCCGCACGGCGCACGGTCGACGAGGGGCGCGAGGCGCACTCCGTCCATGGGTACTTCATCCTGCCCGGCGATCTCGATGCGCCGATCGTGTTCTTCGTCGATCGGTTGCGCGACGGTAAGAGCTTCACCACGCGCCGCGTCACGGCGATCCAGCACGGGCAGGCGATCTTTAACCTCTCGGCGTCCTTTCACGTCGCGGAAGCGGGACATGAGCACCAGGACCAGATGCCGGATGTGCCGCCTCCGGAGTCCCTCGCCCCGGAACTCGACCTGATCCGCGAGATGGCCGATCGGATCCCCGAGCCGCTGCGTACCGTGCTGACGCAGGATCGCCCGGTGGATTTTCGCCCCGTCAACCCGATCGACCCGTTTGCCCCCGGCGTGCCGCACGCGCCCGTGCGTCACGTCTGGTTCAAGACCGTCAATCCGCTCCCTGACGAGACCTTGCTCCATCAGGCCGTGCTGGCCTATGTCTCCGATTATGGGTTGATCACCACCGCACTGCAGCCGCATGGGCTCACCTTTCGCTCACGCGGACTCCAAATGGCGTCGCTGGATCACTCTCTGTGGCTGCACCGGGAATTTCACGTGGATGACTGGCTCCTGTACGCGATGGACTCGCCGGTGGCGGCGGGTGCACGCGGGTTTGCGCGGGGGCGCATCTATACGCGCGATGGCGTGTTGGTGGCGAGCGTGGCGCAGGAAGGACTGATGAGGGTGCGGTCTGCGTAGGGATAGGGACGGCACGAGCCAGGGCGCAGTACGAGCGGCACGGGCAGCCCGAGCGGTACGAGGGGCACGCGCCTCAGTGTGGCGTGCGAGGCTGCCTCCCAAACTCGTGCTGCACCTCGCTCGTGCTGCCCGTGCTTCACGCAGTTGACCCATTCCAACACCCCGATGAAACGCGTCGCCGCTCTGCTCCTCTCCGGCTCCACCACCCTCGTCGCCCAAACGACGCACCGGTTGCCGGCAACGCCGCAAACGGTCGCGTACGGGCACTACTGGGCGGAAACGAAGCCGGTGCTCCGGATCAAATCAGGAGACATCATTGATGTCGAGACGCTGCTCACCAACACACCACCACGGTTGGAGGCCGCGGGTGTGGCTCCGGCGGACGTGCAACAATCGCTTCGCGACATCGTCGCGCAGGTCACCGATCGCGGACCCGGTGGACACATCCTCACGGGACCGGTCCATGTGGAAGGGGCCGAACCCGGCGATGTCCTGGAAGTGAAGGTGCTCTCGATCGACCTCCCGATCGCATACGGCTACAATGGCTGCAGCGGCTTCATGCGCGAGTTGTGCGAGCGACCCACGACCACCATCATCCCGCTGGATCGTCGCCGCATGACGGCCGAGTTCGCGGGCGCCACGATTCCGCTGAAGCCATTCTTCGGTTCGATGGGAGTCGCGCCGCCGCCGGACCGCGGTCGCGTCTCATCGAATCCCCCTGACATCCACGCGGGGAACCTCGACAACAAGGAGCTCGTGGCGGGCACCACGCTCTACATCCCGGTGCACGTGGCCGGGGCGCTGTTCGAGGTGGGAGACGGCCACGCGGCCCAGGGGGACGGCGAGGTCAACCAGACGGCCATTGAGACCTCACTCCGCGGCCGCATCCAGCTCACGGTCCGCAAGGACATGAAGCTCGACTGGCCGCTCGGCGAGACCTCCACCCACTGGATCACCATGGGGATGGACAAGGACCTCACCGTCGCGACCCGCATCTGTTTACAGAACACCGTCAAGTTCCTGCAAGCGCGACTTGGGATTTCGCAGACACAGGCCTATCAGCTGGCGAGCCTCGCCGTGGACTTCCGGATCACGCAGCTCGTCGACGGCAACGTTGGCGTACACGCGATGGTGGGGAAGGGGCTGCTGCGCCGGGCACAGTAGGATCTGCGGGGGCGGAAGGACCGACCCCGACTTGCCTGTTGACCACCGGCGAGCGGCGGTAACAGCGCAGCACGTGCAGCACGAGTCTTGAGCAGCACGCGACACCGCTCGCCTCGCGCCCACGTGCCACACGTACTGCTCGTGCCCCCCGTGCTGCTCGTGCCGCTCGTGCTTCAGCAGTGACGGCGCCACCGGCGCCGTCCGCCGTCGCCATCTATTTCAGGTTCTTCTTCAGGAACGCGATCGTCTTCGGCCACGCATCTTTTGACGCGGCCAGGTTCGCCATTTCCTCGGCTTCGTCGCGGTTCTGCGCCCGGGGGTCGTTCTGCGCCCGCAGAAAGCCGTGGATCGCTCCGTCGTAGTTCATGCCGACGTAGTCCTTCTTCATCGCCTTCATCATCGAGTCCAGCGACGGCATGGCCGCGCCGATGCGGGCATCCTTGGACCCGTTAAGCAGCATGACCGGCGCCTTGATCTTCGCGATCGAGTCGGCCATCACGGAGGCAGGGACCGCGGCCGTGGTGGCGGTGGCCGGCGTGCCGCCGGTCATGTAGCCGAGCCCATAAAACGCCACGCCTCCACCGTAGCCCTTCACGCCACCGTGCACGGCGTGCATGAACACCGTCTGGCCGCCCCAGCAGTAGCCGATCACGCCGTACTTCTGGGTGGCGGCGGGTAGCATCATGCCGTAGTTGGCCGCCGCGGTGATCACGCGATTGCGCTCGGTGGAGTTGACGCCGGCGATGAGCTTGCGCGCCGAGTCTCCCGTCAGCTCAACATTCGACGGGCCTCCCCGGACGCGCGAGAGGAAGTCTGGTGCGACGGCGATGAAACCGTCGGCGGCCACTTGGTCGGCAACCCCACGAACCCAGGTGGCGAGGCCAAAGATCTCGTGCACCACCACGACGACGGGCGCCTTCTCGCGTGAGACGGGGTACACGACCCACGCCATGAGCGAATCGCTGGAGCCTGGCTCGTACGGGATCTTGACCCACTCCCCGTGTCGCGGGCTTGCCGCGAGCCGAGCCTGCGCGGTCAGGTTGCTCGCCGGAATTCCGGCGGTGCCCTGCTGCAGGGGGCCGAGGTCACGCGTGGGTGGGGCCACGAGGTCAGCCGCGTTCATGTGGGACGTGTGGTCGTCGGCGCCGTTGGCGCCGGACGTTCGTGAGACCTGCTGCAGGGTGCAGGCGGCGGCAGCGAGCGGGAGAGCGAGGACGAAAGAGCGCATGGTGTGGAGACGGTGAGAGGGTGTCAGGCGCTGCGAGGAGAGAACGGACGGCCTGGTCCGTCATCGCGGACCACGCGGGCGAGCTGGGTGCACCGGTGTGCGCCCGCTCGCGATGCTGGACGCTGCACGTTGGCGCGCGTTGACGCCAGCCCGGGGGGGGGTCACCGCACGCCGCGGCCATCCCACCAGAAGAGTGCCACACCAAGGGCGAGGGTGCCCAATCCGGCAAAGGCCGCCAGCGGTCGTTCCCACAGGACGAAGCCCAGGGTCCACACCGACGCCAACACGAAGAAGGCTGGCACCATGGGGAACCCGGGGATGCGGTACGGGAGCACGCGGTGCGGTTCGCGCTTCCTCCGGATCCACACCGCCAGGACGGCGAGCAGGGTGCCGATGTTGAGGGTGAACCCGGCATAGGTCATCACCCGGTCCACCGAGTTGGTCATGAGCAGGAGGAGGGTGATCCCGACCTGGAGCAGGATCGCGTTGCGTGGCACGCGGTTCGCGCTCCGTGCGCCAATCATCCGAAGCCGCGTCAGGTCGCGGGTCACCGCCTCGGTGACGCGTGAGCCGGCCATCACCATCGCGCTGATGGTCGCCACGAGCAGCATCGAGATCATCGCACTCATCAGTCGTCCGCCGCTCTCGCCGAACATCGCCTGCGCCGACAGGGCGCCAACTTCCACCACGCCCCGCATCTCCGCGACCGGGATCGTGCGCAGGAAGGTCCAGTTGAGGAGCAGGTACAACACGGCCACCATCGCGGTGCCGATGATCAGCGTGGCGGGCAGCGTGCGTCCCGGATTTCGTACCTCGCCGGCGATGTACCCCGCCGCATTCCAGCCGGAAAAGGCAAACGAGACATAGATCAGCGACACGGCGAACCCGGGTGACAACACCTGGCGCCATCCGTCTGCGGTCGGCTCGAAGGCCATGCTGGTGGGGCGGTCGAAGGTCAGGCCCGCGACCACAAAGGAGAGGATCAGCACCAGCTCCACGACGACCAACGTGACCTGGAAGCGGCGCGCCACCGCGAGGTCCGACGCATGGATGAGGGCGACGACGACCAGTACCGCCACCGACGCGGCGAATGGCGGCACCGCGACAACCGCTGCGAAGTACTTGCCAAAGGCGAGCGCCGCCAACGCGATCGGGGCGGCGAACCCAACGGTCATCGAGATCCAGCCGCCGAGGAACCCGACCAGCGGCGAGTAGAGACGCGAGAGGTACACGTACTCCCCGCCGGAGTGGGGGTAGGCCACGCCGAGCTCGGCATAGGCCAGCGCCCCACACATCGCGACGAGGCCACCGATCGCCCAGAGGGCGAGCAGCGCGAAGCCGCTGGTGGTCTCGATGACCTGGAATCCCAGGCTCGTGAAGACGCCGGTGCCGATCATGTTGGCCACGATCACCGACGTTGCGGTGGCGAAGCCGACCTGGCGCAGCGGGTCGTCGGTCTGTTGGGTCATTGGAGGGTTCGGGAATATGCCGTACGAGGGAAGGGGTACCCTCCCGGGACCGGGCGCCCAGCCGCATCTTCGGCGCATCCCCGTCCCAGAGTGACGACATGCCGCGTTACACCCGCAAGGAGTTCCTCTCATTCGGTGCCCTGCTGGCGGGGGCCGCGAGCCTGGCCCGGTTGCCGTTTCCCCGAGCGGCACAGGCCCAGCCGGCACCCGCACAACCCAACCGCGGCGCTGGCATCGAGGCCGACCTGGTGGTGGTGAACGCGGTGGTGCACACCTCTGATCCGGCGATGGCCAGCGCGCAAGCCTTCGCCGTGAAGGACGGACGCTTTCTCGCGGTGGGGTCGAATGCGGACATCCGCAACCTCGCGACGGCGCGCACCCGCGTCATCGACGCAGCCGGAATGTTTGTCGCGCCGGGGTTCATTGACTGCCACTGCCACCCGAGCGGGGTGAACGAGCTGTTCGGGGTGAATGCGAACGTGCGCACCCTCGCCGAACTCAAGGCCAACCTTGCGAAGCGTGTGGCCCAGGTGCCGAAGGACATGTGGGTGGATGCCTACATGTTCGACGACACCAAGCTGGACGTCGACCTCACGCGCCAGCTCCTCGACGACATCTCCCCAAACAACCCCGTGTCGGTGAACCATCGCGGTGGGCACACCAGCTGGTACAACTCGTATGCCCTGACGCTCGCCGGGATCACCCCGGCCACGCCGGACCCGGAGCATGGGCGCTTCTTCAAGGACGCGCGTGGCCAGCTCACGGGCCGCGTGGCCGAGCTGGCGCGCGGCGTGTTCGCCCCGGTCGGGGTGCGGGCACGCTTCAGCAAGGCCGAAGGGGAGGAACGCGCCCGGCAGGGGATGAAGCACATCTCGCAGGAGTTCGCGAAGGTGGGGCTCACCAGCGTACATGACGCCGGCGCCGGCTCGGACAAGATCCGCGCCTACGAGGACGTGTATCGGGCCGGCGACCTGCGGCATCGCGCCTACATGATGATCCGGGGTGGGGCCTATCCCCAACTACGTGATGCTGGCGTGTACACGGGCTTCGGCGACGAGTGGCTGCGCGTGGGAGGCGTCAAGTACGCGGCCGACGGCTCGGCCTCCGAGCGCACCATGCGCATGAGCACGCCCTACGTCGGGACAAACGACTACGGCATCCTCACCATGACGCAGGAGGATATCCATGCCGCGGTCGACAACGCCCACGCCAACAACTGGCAGGTGGGGATCCACGCCAACGGCGACGTGGCCATCGACATGGTCCTGCAGGCGTATGAGCGCGTGCTGGCGAAGTCCCCGCACCCGGACCGGCGACATCGCATCGAGCATTGCTCCCAGGTGAACCCGGACCTGCTGCGGCGCATCAAGGCCACCGGCACCATTCCCACCCCGTTCTGGACCTACGTGTACTACCACGGGGAGAAGTGGTCGCAGTACGGTGACGAGAAGATGCGCTGGATGTTCGCGCACCGGTCGTTCCTCGACAGCGGGATCCGCGTACCCGGCGCGTCGGACTACGGGCCCGGGCCTTTTGAGCCGCTGATGGCGCTCCAGTCGATGGTCACGCGCCGCGACTTCCGGGGGCGCGAGTGGGGGACGAACCAGAAGGTCTCCATCGACGAGGCGCTGATGATCGCCACGCAGCACGGCGCGTACGCCTCGTACGAGGAAAAGACCAAGGGCTCGATCACGGCGGGGAAGTACGCCGACTTCGTGATGCTCGAGAAGTCACCGAAGGCGGTGGACCCGAACGCGATCAAGGACATCCGGATCGTGCGCACCGTGGCCGGTGGTCGCACGACCTGGGAGGGCTAGCGCCAGCGACCCTGGTCTCCGTGGTCGGGACGCGCGCTGCCTACATTTGTGGCGTCGCCCGTCCTTCGCCCTCCTCCCTTCGCGCGTCCCGCCGTGCCTCCCGTCCTCGGCGTTGTCACCATCGGGCAGTCCCCGCGCCCGGACCTCGAACGCGTCTTCCTGGCCCAGGCGCCGGGGGCGCGCGTGCGGGTGGTTGGTGCGCTCGATGGACTCGATACCCATGAGATCGCCGACCTCTCGCGGCGCGCGACCGAGTATCCGCTCCTCGTCCGCCTCGTGGATGGATCCACCCGGGAGATCGGCATCGAGTGGTTGCATCCGCTCGTTGAACGCCGCGCCCAGGAGCTCGCAACAGAGGGGGCGCAGGCGGTCGTGGTGGCCTGTGCGGGTGATTTCCCCGCCTGTCGGTGCGATGTGCCCGTGATAATGCCCGGGCGGCTCGTTCCACAGGAGGCGGCCGCGCGCAGTGAGCGCAAACGGGTCGGTATCGTGACGCCGGTGGAGCGCCAGGCCCGCGCGGCTGGTGCCAAGTGGCTCGCGGACGGGTTCCTGCCCGTCGTCACGTGGGCCTCGCCGGTGAAACACAGCGAGATCGTCCGTGCGAGCGACCTCATGCGATCGGCCGACGTCGACGTGGTCGTTCTCGACTGCATGGGGCATGACGCGTATTACGCCGAGGAGTTCGCCCGACGCAGTGGCAAGCCCGTCTTCACGGCGCAGGAGGTGGCGGCCCAGGCCGCGGCGCGCCACCTCCGGTAAGATTCAGCTGCGTTCCGGACCGCGCACGTAGACCGGTCGGGTGGTGAGGCGCAGCAGCTTGTCCGCCACGCTGCCTAACGCGAAGCGGGCGATTCCGTGTCGCGCGTGGGTGCGCATGGCGATCAGGTCGAACGCACCAGCATGGGCCAGATCGGCGAGGGCGCGCGCCGCGCTGTTCGCGGTGAGTACGACGGTGTGAACGGCGCGGCGTTCATCGCGCCATTTCGCCGCCAAGGGCATGAGATACTCGTGCTCAACGGCGTGCACCGCGGAGGCATCCTCCAGGTTGGCCAGCATGACCGGGGACGGGCTTACCACGTGGGCCAGGGTGAGGTCGAGCGGGACTCCGTGCAGCAGGCGAGATACGTCATCGATCACCTCCTCGGATTCCGGCGTGCCGTCGACCGGGAGGAGCACCTTGGTGAACGGGACTCCCCGGGCGAGCATCGTGGAGAGATCGAGTCGCTGGCGGGTGACGAGAACGGGGACGTGGAGGTGACGCAGCAACGTTTCGGTCACGCTCCCGAGCCAGGCACGCGAGACCCCACCGCGGCCGTGGGTGGTCATCACCACGAGGTCGGCCGACACCTCGCGCGCGGCGGCCTCGATCTCATCGATCGTGTGGCCAACACGTACCTGGGGCGAGACCTCGAGTTGTGTGGCGCGATGGATGCGCCGGGCCATGCGCTGGAGCGCCCGCGCGGCGCGTGCGCGTTGCTCCTCGTCAAAGGTTGGATCGAGTGGTGGGGCGTTGACCGCCCGTGCGGTCAGCGGGAGGAAGACGCGCACGAGGTGCAGGTGTGCGTGGTGGTGCCGGGCGAGGGCGGCGGCGACCGGGATGGCCCGCTCGCTGATCGCGGAGCCGTCCAGGGGCACGAGGATGGAGCGGGTCATGTCAACCTCCGGGGAACGTGGGTGAGAGTGTAACGCACAAGGTCATGGGTGAACGCGGCGCAGCGGCCCGCGGTACGTCAGGTGGCCGTGCCGCACCAACCACTTCTCGAGCTCGACGGCCACGAGCACGATGCCCGAGGCGCCTAACGCGACGGCGAGCTCCAGCGGCGTCAACGGCTCCGTCTTGAACAGGCGGTTGCCGGCGGGCAGGTACAGCGTGAGCAGCTGGAGCACGATCGTGCCGGCGACGACCAGGGCCAGGGGGCGGTTGCTCAAGATTCCCTGCTGCACCAGCGACTCCCGCTCTGACCGCACCGCCAGCACGTGCCCGAGCTGCGAGAGCGCGAGGACCGTGAAGGTCATGGTTTGCCAGTGGGCGTGTCCTGTGTGGTAGGCCCACCCCTGCACCGCGAGGGTCACGCCGGCCATGAGCAGTCCCACCCAAAGCGCATGCTGCCAGACGCCATGCGCGAACACGCTTTCCCCCGGCGGGCGCGGGGGCCGCGACATCACGGCCCGCTCGGCCGGTTCCGTGGCCAGGGCCAGTCCCGGGAGTCCGTCGGTCACCAGGTTCACCCACAGGATATGGATGGGGAGCAGGGGCAAGGGCAACCCGACAAACGGCGCGAGGAAGAGGATCCAGATCTCGGCGGAGTTGCCAGTGAGCACATACCGCACGAAGCGCCGGATGTTGTCGTAGATGCGGCGCCCCTCGCGCACGGCAGCGACGATCGTCGCAAAGTGGTCGTCGAGCAGGACGAGGTCAGCGGCGTCGCGCGCGACGTCGGTTCCGCCGCGCCCCATCGCCACACCGATGTCCGCGCGCCGAAGCGCCGGGGCGTCATTCACCCCATCCCCGGTCATCGCCACACACTCCCCCCGCTGCTGGAGGGCCTGGACGATGCGCAGCTTGTGTTCCGGTGCCACGCGCGCATACACCGCGACCTGGTCCACCTCCCGCTCGAGCGCGGCGTCCCAGCGGGCGAGGTCGTTCCCGGTCGCGACCGCATGGCCGTTCGTCGCCTGAATCCCGACCATGCGGGCGACGGCATCCGCTGTTCCCGGATGATCGCCCGTGATCATGACCACGCGGATGCCGGCCGCATGGCACTCCGCCACTGCCGCCTGCGCCTCGGGCCGTGGGGCGTCGAGCAACCCGACCATGCCAAGCAGGACGAAGCCCGCCTCATGGTGCTCGGTGAGCGCGCCCTCGCCATGGGGATCATCCCGGTGGGCAAACGCCATCACGCGCAGCCCTTCGCGGGCCATGGCCGCGGCCGCCGCCTCGGCCGCCTCGCGTTCCAGCACGACGGGACCGTCAGGGTTCCACGCATGGGAACAGCGGGACAGGACACGTTCCGGCGAGCCCTTCATCACCAGGAAGTGCCCCGTGGCGTCGTGCACATGCCGGGTCGTCATGCGGCCGCGCTCGGATGAGAACGGCAGTTCGTCCACACGCGGATAGCGTTCGGCGTGTGCGGCCGTTTCCGGGAGGGAGGCCGTGACATGGTGGAGCAGGGCGGCTTCGGTCGCCTCGCCCGTCACTTGTCCATCGTCGCCGCGCACGGCGTCGGTGTTCAGGGCGAGGGCGCGCGCGAGGGGATCGTGGGGATCAGTGAGCCCGATGACCTCCCACCCTGGCGGGCGGCGCAGTTGGGTCACGGTCATCCGGTTCGACGTCAGGGTGCCGGTCTTGTCGGAGCAGATCACCGTCACCGAGCCGAGCGTCTCGACCGCGTGCAAGCGCCTGACGAGCGCCCGGTGCCGCGCCATGCGTCGCGCCCCGAGCGCCAACGCCACGGTGACGACGGCGGGCAGGGCCTCGGGCATGGCGGCGACCGCGAGGCTGACCGCCGTGAGGAACATGAGGACGGGTGGTTCGCCGCGCAGCAGCCCGATGCCAAAGACGACGCCGCAGATCATGAGGACGATCCCCGCCAGCTGTGCCGCAAACCGCTTGAGGCGCTGCTGCAGGGGGGTGAACGTCGGCTCCGCGACACCGAGCAAGGTTGCGATCCGGCCCAGTTCGGTCCTCAGCCCGGTGGCGACGACCACCCCGGCACCGCGCCCGTAGGTGGCAATCGTCCCCTTCCAGGCCATGTTGCGCCGATCGCCGAGCGCGCTGGCCTCGACGGGCAGTGGGGCGGTCGTCTTTTCAACCGCAGCGGATTCGCCGGTGAGCGCTGCCTCGTCGACGCGCAGGTTGTGCGCGCCTACCAGGCGCAGGTCGGCCGGGATGATGTCGCCGGCTTCCAGCATGACGAGGTCACCGGGCACCAACTCGGCGGCGGGGATGAGCCGCGACGCTCCATCCCGCACCACGCGTGCGGCGGGCGCGGCGAGGGCGCGGAGCGAGGCCACCGCTTGTTCGGCCCGGAAGTCCTGTGCCACCCCCAGCCCCGCATTCAGCAGGATGATCGCCACGATGGCGAAGGAATCCTGAGGCTCGCCCACGACGCCGGCGAGGATCGCGGCGACCAGGAGGACCACGACCATCAGGTCCGAGAACTGGTCCAGGATCATGCGCGTGAGTGACCGGCGCGTCGCCTCCGGGAGGAGGTTGGGGCCGGCGGCCTGGAGGCGCTGCGTCACCTCGACGTGCGACAATCCCCGGGTGTCGTGCGCGGCAAGCGACGCGACGACCTCCCCGGCCGACATGACATGCCAGGTCGGGCCAGGTGCCGAGGTGGGGGGGAGGAATGAGGTCATGGCATTGCCCTCGAGGGAGGATCCCCGATGCCGGGGTGAAATGCAGTCGGGTCAACGGGGGATAGGCGTCGGGGGCTGCCCGACCCGTCGTCGGCCGCCGATCTTGTGGGGTCTCCACCAGCCCCGAATTCCGTGATTACCCCGGCCACGCGCGGTGTCTTCGTCATCGCTGCCACTCCCTTCGACGAGGGCGGCGGGCTCGACCTTGCCAGTGTGCCCACCCTGGTCGACTACTACCTCGGTCACGGGGTGAACGGCATCACGTTGTTGGGGATGATGGGTGAGGCCAACAAGCTGACAACCGAGGAATCACACCGGCTGGTCGGGGCAATGATGCAGGCGATTGGCGGTCGCGTCCCGGTGGTGGTGGGAGTGAGTCACCCCTCGCTGGTCGCCATGCGCGAGCTGGCGCACGCGTCGATGATGGCCGGGGCGGCGGGGGTGATGATCGCGCCGCCTACGGGGCTTCGGACGGACGACCAGCAGTTCAGCTGGTTCGGCGACTGCTGCGCCGCCCTGGGGCCGGACGTGCCGGTGGTGTACCAGGACTACCCGCCGACCACGGGGGTCTTCCTGTCGGCGTCACTCTACCTGCGCATTGCAGCCGCCTATCCGCAGGTGGCGATGCTCAAGATGGAGGACCATCCCGGGCTCGACAAGATCACGCGCATTCGCGCGGCGGAAGGGCGCGAGGATGTGCGCCGGACGGCCATCGTGGTCGGCAACGGCGGGCTGTTGCTCCCGCAGGGACTCGCGCGCGGGGCCGATGGGGTGATGACGGGGTTCGGGTATCCCGAGATGCTGGTGCAGGTCTACAATCGGCATGCAGCTGGCGACGTGGACGGGGCGGAGAGGGTGTACGACACCTACCTGCCGCTGGTGACCTACGAACAGCAACCCGGGTACGGCCTGGCCGTGCGCAAGGAGATCCTGCGGCGGCGCGGTGCCATCCGCACGGCGACGGTCCGCGCCCCCGGCCCGAGGCTCACCCCGGCCGATGTCGCCGAGCTGGATCGCGTCCTGGCGCGGCTCGAGGCGCGCCTGTCCGGAGGGCCCGATGCCTGAGTTCGACCTCGTCGTTCGTGGGGGCACGGTGGTCAATCCCGACGCGACCCTTCCCGACACCGACGTGGGGGTCCGCAATGGCCGGATCGTCGCGTTAGGCAGGGCACTGGGCCCGGGGCGCGAGGAAGTGGACGCGCGCGATCGGCTCGTCCTCCCGGGCGCGATTGACGCGCACTGCCACCTCGCGCAGGTGTCGTCCACCGGCCTCCTCACCTCCGACGACTTCCTCAGCGGGAGCCGTTCCGCGGCGCTTGGCGGGACGACGACGATCGTACCCTTCGCGGCCCAACATCGCGGCCAATCGCTGCGGGCGGTGGTGGCGGCCTACCGTGAGGAGGCGCGCCGGTCCATGCTGGACTACGCCTTTCACATGATCGTGTCGGACCCGTCGCCCACCGTGCTCGACGACGAGCTGCCATCACTGGTGGCCGAGGGGCATGTCTCCTTCAAGGTGTTCCTCACCTACGAGGCGCTGCGCCTCGACGACCGGCAGGTGCTTCAGGTGCTTGACGTTGCTCGGCGCGCCGGGGCACTGACGATGTTCCATGCGGAGCATCATGAAGCCATCGCCTATCTCACCCAACGACTGCTGGCCGAGGGAAAGGTCGCGCCCAAATGGCATCCGTACGCACGTCCGGAAGCGGTGGAACGGGAAGCCACGGCGCGCGCCATCATGCTCGCCGAAGTGGCGGGCGCGCGCATCATGATCGTGCATGTCTCGGGGCGCGAGGCGCTGGATGAAGTGCGTCGCGCCAAGGCGCGCGGCGTCGCCGTTCAGGCCGAGACCTGCCCGCAGTACCTCTCGTTCACGCGGGCGGACCTGGACCGGCCGGGGTTCGAAGGAGCGAAGTTGATGTTCTCCCCGCCGGCGCGCGATGCGGAGAGCCAGGAGGCGTTGTGGGGCGGTCTGCGCGACGGCACGATCGATATCTTCTCGTCGGACCACGCCCCGTATCGATACGACGACGTGAAGGGCAAGAAGGCGCACGGGGTGGACGCCCCGTTCACGAAGATTCCCAATGGCGTGCCCGCGATTGGCGTGCGGCCTGCGGTCCTGTTCAGCGAGGGGGTCCAGCAGGGGCGCCTCTCGATCGAGCGCTTTGTGCAGCTGGTGGCGAGCGAGCCGGCCCGCGTGTACGGTCTCGATGCGCGAAAGGGCCGGCTCGCGCCCGGGATGGATGCCGATATCGCCATCTGGGATCCGGCACGCGAGGTGACGGTTCGGCATGCGATGCTCGGTGACAACATGGACTACTCGCCGTGGGAGGGGCACCGCTTCACGGGGTGGCCCGTGGCGACGATCGCCCGCGGCGAGGTCATCACGCGCGATGGCGAGGTGCTGGGTGCGGAGGGGCGCGGGCAGTTCCTGGATCGGCGTCCATGGGTCCGCTGATGCGGATTGAGTCGCTGCCACCGGCGGCGCGTGCGGAAGCGACGCCGATGCTGACCGCCGCGTTTGCCAACGACCCGCTGATGCACTTCCTGTTCAGCGATGCGCCGGTTGGCGTGAGCGGGGGCATCGCGGCGCTGATGGACCTCGCGTTCGAGACGCGCAGTTCGCGGGGGTGGCCCGTGCTGGGCGCTCGCCGGGCTCACGGCCAGCTGGGTGGTGTGGCCTACCTCAGCCTTCCTACGCCGGCTCACGCCCTCGCAGGGACCGAGGGCTCACTGGAGCCCGAGATCCTGCGCGCGACGCGCGAGCGCTTCGAGTCGGCGATTGGGGCACCGGCGCTGGCGCGGTATCGCAGCTACGAACAGGCCTGGACGGTCGGTGCGCCGACGCGTCCGCACCACTACCTGGGGGTCCTCGGTGTGTCGCCCGCGTGTCAGGGGACCGGGGTCGGGGTCGCGCTGCTGGACGCGGTCGCGGCGATCGTCGACGCGGACGACAGCTCGGACGGTGTCTGGCTGGATACGGAAAATCCTCGCAACGTCGGATTCTATGAACGGCGGGGGTTCCGGGTGGCAGCGGAGCGCCCGTTGGGGTCCGTGACGATCTGGGGGATGTGGAGGGAAAGGGCAAGCCGATAGCTGGTAGCTGGCCTGGGAGCATCCAGCTAGGGTTGGGGCTTGCGCCGATGAGGTGGCGGCTGCACCCATCGTCTGCCGTCTGCCGTCTGCCGTCCTTCTTCTCTGACTTCAAATGACTCGACCTCTCGGAGTTGCCTTCGTTGGCTCTGGTTTCAATACCCGCTTCCACATCCAGGCGTGGCGCGGGGTGCGTGACGCGGACGTGCGAGGGGTCTGGAGCCCGAACGCGAAGAACGCGGCATCAGCGGCGACCCTGGCGCGGTCGCTTGATGTCGGCGCGGCCAAGGCCTACAAGAGCATCGCAGCGATGGTGGAAGATCCCGAGGTGGACGCTATCTGGCTGTGCGGGCCGAACCAGGCGCGGATCGAGAATGTCGAGGAGATCGTGGACACCATCCGGCGCGGGAAGGGGGAGCTGAAGGGGTTGGCCTGCGAGAAGCCCCTGGCGCGCAACGTCGCGGAGGCGAAGGCGGTGGCGAAGATGGTGGCCTCGGTTGGCCTCACCACCGGCTACCTGGAAAACCAGCTCTTCTCGCCGCATGTCGAGGCCGGCAAGGCGTTGATCTGGGCGCGCGGGGCGGCGACCACCGGGCGACCATACCTCGCTCGTGCAGCGGAGGAACACAGCGGGCCCCACGCGCCATGGTTCTGGCAGGGAACGTTGCAGGGCGGTGGCGTGCTCAACGACATGATGTGTCACTCGGCGCTCGTCGTGCAGCACCTGCTGACCAAGCCGGGGGAGCCGTTGTCGACCGTGAAGCCGGTGGCCGTCACCGGGCACATCGCGTCGCTCAAGTGGTCGCGCCCGACCTACGTGGCAAAGCTCAAGAAGGAGATGGGCGCCGACTACGCGAAGGCGCCGTCCGAGGACTTCGCGAGCGTCATGATCGAGTTCGAGACAGCGGATGGGCAGCGCGTGATCGGGGAGGCGACGACCTCCTGGAGCTTTGTCGGTGCCGGGCTGCGCCTCTCGGCGGAACTGCTCGGGCCGGAGTACTCGATGAAGTGGAACTCCCTTGATAGCGGGCTCCAGCTCTTCTTCTCGCGCGAGGTGAAGGGGCGCGCCGGGGAAGACCTCGTGGAGAAGCAGAACGCCGAGCAGGGGATGATGCCCGTGGTGCCCGAGGAGTTCCTCGCTTACGGGTACACCAACGAGGATCGCCATTTCGTGCGGGTGTTCCAGGGAAAGGAGGCGCCGCGGCTCACCTTCCAGGATGGCGTGAACGTGGTGACGACGCTCATGACCGCCTACCAGAGCGCGGAACAAGGGAAGACCCTCGCGTATCCCCCGCGCGGCATCGACAAGTTTGTTCCCGCCGTGGCCCGCGGGGCCTGGAAGCCGCGGGGCTGAGGAGGTGGTTGCGCCGGCCGTGGCCACCGACGCGCCGGCGCGGGACAGGCAGGCTGCGGGCGTGCTGGCCCGCCTCACAATTGCACGCTGGAGATCGCTGGTGAAACGGACCATCCTGCTCGCACTCGCCCTCTCGTCGCCGCTCGCCGCGCAGCGCCCGCCGCTCTCGGCGGGCACGCGCGTCTACGTGAAGGTGGACACGGCCGTCGTGGCCTTCACGAACGTGCGGGTGATCGACGGGACCGGGGCGCCGGCCCGTGAGGGGCAGGTCGTCGTGGTGCGGGACGGTCGCATCGCGGCCGTGGGGCCCGCCGGGTCGACCGCCGTCCCGTCCGGGGCGCAGGTCATCGATGGGGCGGGGAAGACGGTGATCCCCGGGCTCGTGATGGTGCACGAGCACCTGTACTACCCGGCCGGCGGCGGCACCTACGGCAACTACACGGAGTCGTTCACGCGCCTGTACCTCGCGGGGGGTGTGACCGCGATGCGCACCGGCGGCAACATGAACGGCTTCAGTGAGCTGAACATGGCCAAGGCCGTAAATCGCGGCGACAAGCCCGGGCCGTGGATCGACGCGACGGCACCGTACCTCAATGGGCCGAACAACTTCTCCCAGATGCAGGTGCTGCGCACCCCCGCGGAGGCGAAGCGGTTCGTCGACTTCTGGGTCGACCAGGGCGCGACGTCTTTCAAGGCCTACATGCAGATCTCGCGCGAGGTCCTGAAGGCGGGGATCGACGCGGCGCATGCACGGGGGGTCAAGGTCACAGGGCACCTCTGCTCCGTGACTTATCGGGAGGCGGCCGACCTTGGCATCGACAACCTCGAGCATGGTTTCCTTGCCGCGACGGACTTCGTGGCCGACAAGAAGCTGGACGAGTGTCCCAGCCAGGGGCGCGGACAACAGACGGTGAACACCACGGACCCTTCGTCGGCGGCCGGGCAGGCGCTCATTGCGCACCTCGTCGCGAGGAAGGTGGCCCTGACCAGCACCCTCACCGTCTTCGAGACCTTCACGCCGGGACGGCCGATGCCGCCGGGGATCGAGGTGCTGGCCCCGCAGTTCAAGGAAACGTACGAACGCCAGCATGCGCAGATCGCTCGCATGCCGCAGTCGATCTACACCACCCTGTTCCCGCGGGCGATGGCGTTCGAGCGGGCGTTTGCCCGCGCCGGTGGATTGCTCGTGGCAGGCACTGATCCCACGGGGGGCGGTGGGGTGATTCCGGGGTACTCCAACCAGCGCGCGGTGGAGTTGCTGGTCGAGGCCGGTTTTTCCCCGACCGAGGCCATCCGCATCGCGACGCTGAACGGTGCGACCTACCTCGGACTTGCCGACCGGACCGGGTCCATCACGGTAGGCAAACAGGCGGATCTCGTCCTCGTGGCCGGCAACCCCGTGGATCGCATGTCGGACATTCGTAATGTTGAGTTAGTCATGAAGCAGGGCATCGGGTACGATCCCGCGAAGTTGATTGCGTCGGTAAAAGGCTGGGTCGGCATCTGGTAACCTGATGGGCGGTTTCATGCGCATCCTGCGGATGTGCCAATCCAGGCGCTGCGCTTGACATGGTGGCGGCGCCTCCCTCGAATCCCCCAACCCGAACTGCGTGCTCCCCGTGCTCCCCGTGCTGCTCGTGCCCCTCGTGCTGCGCCGTACCCTGCCCTTGACCTTGGCGTCCCTCGCGATCTCAGCGGGTCTCGCCCACGCCCAGGGCACCCGCGCCGCCTGCGCCCCCAACAACCTCGGCATTTCCGTTCCCGACGGATTCTGCGTGCAGCTCGTCGCGGATTCGGTCGGTCCGGCGCGCCATGTCACGAGTGCCCCAAACGGCGACCTCTTCATCGCTCTGGCCAACTCACGGACGGCTCGTGGCGGCGTGCTCGCACTGCGCGATGCGGACGGCGATGGCGTCGCGGAAATCTCTCGGCGCTTTGGCATTGGGGGAGGGAGCGAGGTCCGCTACCATGACGGCTTTCTCTACTTCAGCACCGACAGCGCGATTGTGCGCTGGAAACTCGCACCCGGCGCCCTCGAGCCCACGACCCCGCCCGATACGGTCGTCGCGGGGCTGCTCTCCGAGCGTGGACACCACGCCGCCAAGACCTTCGCGATTGGCGCTGACGGCTTCTTGTATGTGAACATTGGTGCACCATCGAACGCGTGTGAACCCCAGCGCCAAGGCACCGCGCAAAAGGGCACGGATCCCTGTCCGTTCCTCGCGAACTCGGGCGGGGTGTGGCGGTTCGATACCCGGCGGCTGCGCCAATCACAAGCCGACGGCGAGCGGTACGCCACGGGGACGCGCAACCTGATGGGGATCACCATGGACCCCACCGGCCGCGCGGTGTGGGCGGTCCAGCACGGGCGGGACCTGCTGGCCGGCAATTGGGGCAAGGTGCACGCGATCTACACCAACGAAAAGAGCGCAGAGAACCC
Organism: Gemmatimonadota bacterium; assembly: GCA_016712265.1. Taxonomy (NCBI): domain Bacteria; kingdom Pseudomonadati; phylum Gemmatimonadota; species Gemmatimonadota bacterium. The sequence continues at coordinate 445,921 of JADJRJ010000028.1, forward strand.
CGCCGAGGAGATGTTCCGCATTGATCGCGGCGGCGACTATGGCTGGCCGTATTGCTATTTCGACATCGATGTGCAGAAGAAGGTGCTCTCCCCCGAGTACGGCGGTGATGGGGTCACGCAGGGCCGATGCGCGAACGTTGGCCAGCCGCGCGCGGCCTTCCCCGGGCACTGGGCGCCCAACGGGATGGCCTTCTACACAGGAAATGCATTCCCCGCCGCGTATCGCAACGGTGCCTTCGTCGCGTTCCACGGGTCGTGGAATCGCGCACCGGTACCGCAAGCGGGTTTCAATGTCACCTTCCAACCGTTTGTCGGTGGCGTCCCCAGCGGCACGTGGACCGTGTTCGCTGATGGTTTTCGAGGTGGTCCAGCCGAAATGCAGTACCGGCCAACCGGACTGGCTGTGGCCCGGGATGGCTCGCTGATTGTCACCGACGACAAGGCCGGACGCATCTACCGGATCCGCTGGGTTGGGAACCAGAGACGCAGCTGAACCAGGAGTGTGACAGGATCGATGCCTGCGTCCCACAGGATGCGTGACATCCGTCCGTCTGCCGTCTGCCGTCTGTCGTCCACAGTCTCACGCCATCGCCGCATGCTCCGCTCGCTCCTGTGCTTCAGCCTGTGCGTCTCGACCGCGGTCCACGCGCAGCTCAAGACCCGCAACGTCGTCCTCATCGTCACGGACGGGCTCCGCTGGCAGGAGGTGTTTCGTGGCGCCGAGCGCGCCCTGATTTCGCGCCAACCCGGGGGCGTTCGGGACACGGCGTTCACCCGCAAGGCGTTCTGGCGCGATGAGCTGGCCGACCGCAGGGCGGCGCTGCTCCCGTTCTTGTGGGGCACCGTGGCGCGCGAGGGCATCCTCTATGGGAACCAGGATGTCGGGCAGCGGGCGTCGATCACCAACACCATGAAGTTCTCGTATCCCGGCTACAACGAACTCTTCACGGGATGGTTTGACCCCCGCATCGACTCCAACGACTATCCGCCCAACCCGAACGTGACCGTGTTCGAGTGGCTGGCGCGGGACCCGGCGTTCAAGGGGCGCGTCGGGGCGATCGCGACCTGGGATGCTTTTCGACGCATCGTCAACAAGGAGCGCGCCGGGATCGACGTGATCGACGGCTGGGATCCACCGTTCACGGGCCCGGCCGCGCGCGAGCCACGGAAGGCGGTGATCAACGAGCTGTACCGCTCCACGACCCGGATGTGGGAGAACAATGCGGTCGACTCGCACATGCATCTTGTCGCGAAGGAGTACATCCGCTCAACGCGCCCGCGCGTCCTGTTCGTCGGTTACGGCGAAACCGACGAGTGGGCGCACGGGGGTCAGTACGATCTCGTCCTGCAATCGGCCCATCGCGTGGACGGGTACATCAAGGACCTGTGGGACTCGATGCAGGCCATGCCCGAATACCGGGGGACGACGACCTTCATCGTGACGACCGATCACGGCCGCGGGGACGGGCCATCGGCGTGGCGGGACCACGGGCAGGACGTGGCGGGGGCGGAACATATCTGGATGGCGATCCTTGGCCCGGATACTCCCGCGAGCGGCGTCGTGACGACAGGCGTCGTGACGCAGAGCCAGGTCGCCGCCACGGTCGCCGCGCTCCTCGGGAAGGACTACATCCAATTCGCCCCGCGCGCGGGTCCGCCGATGGACGTGCTCGGACCTCGTCGCTGATGTGCCTTTCGGAGGAGTAACAAAAGGGCGCGGCTACGGACATTATGTCCGTCGAGGTGGCATAGGCTACAGCGAGGTTGTGCAGGCGGTCACATCGCAAATCCGGGCGCGAATCTATTATTTCGCGCCCGGATTTTCTTGTTGTCGTTAAATCAACTTCCAGAGCTACGATGAAACGGTTTCTCTCCCATGTTGTGGCGGCGGCGGCGGTGGTGGGGGTGGCAGCCTGTTCTGATCACACCGCGACCGGGGTCGCGACAGATCGCGTTGAGTCGCCCTTGCTTGAGGTGTCGCCGGGGGTCCTGGCGGTCACCGACGTGCCCTATGCGACGCGTTCGGCAACCCAGAAGCTCGACATTCACCTGCCGACGACCGGTTCGAAGCCTTACCCGGTAGTGATGTGGGTTCACGGGGGAGGCTGGAGCACAGGCGACAAGAAGCTGGCTTCGACAAATGCGGTTCTTACCCTGCTGACCAAGGGAATCGCGGTCGTCTCCGTCAACTACCGCCTGTCCGGCGAGGCCAAGTGGCCCGCGCAGATTCACGACGTCAAGGCGGCGCTCCGCTGGGTCCGCGCCAACGCCGCGACGTACAAGCTTGACCCGAATCGCATTGGCGCGTGGGGACTTTCCGCAGGCGGACACCTCGTGGCGATGCTGGGCACGACCGACGGGGTCGCCTCCCTTACCGATCTCAGCCTCGGGAACCCAACGATGTCGGAGAAGGTGAAGGCCGTGACGGATTGGTTCGGACCGGTCGCCTTCACGGCGATGGACGCACAGCTCGCACTGGACGGGTGCCCGCTGTTCGGCGGCACGGGCCATGGCTCAGCGCAGTCACCGGAATCCAGGCTCCTCGGCGCTCCAATCCTCACGGTCCCGAGCCTTGTGAAGTCGGCGAACCCACGCACGTATGTGACGCCAGGCGACGCGAAGTTCCTTGTCATGCATGGGACGAAGGACTGCACTGTTCCGTACCAGCAGAGTCAGGCCATGGCGAATCGGCTGAACGCGGTCATGCCGGGCTCCGCGACGCTGCTGCTGCTCACCGGTGCCGCTCATGGGGGGGCAGCGTGGACATCCGCCTCCACGGTTGACATCGTCTCGACCTTCTTCAGGAACAACCTCTAGTCGGTGACGCCTTCTGACCAATGAACGGCGCCCACGAGGCGCCGTTCATCGTTTGCCCGCTACTCGTAGCGCAAGGCCGCGACGGGGTCGAGCCGCGAGGCACGCAACGCCGGCACCATCCCGAACGCCACACCAGTGATCGCGCTGGCCAGGAGCGCCGTAACCACGATGCTCGGCGGCAGAGTAGCCGGAATCGGGCTGCTGGTGCGGATCAGCCATGCGAGCCCCGCGCCGATCGCGAGTCCAATCAAGGCCCCAACGCTGGTCAACGTGGCGGCCTCCACCAGGAACTGCCAGCGAATGGTCCCTGCGGTGGCCCCCAAGGCTTTTCGCACGCCGATTTCCCGTGTGCGCTCGGTGACAGAGATCGTCATGATCGCGACCACGCCCACGCCGCCCACGAGCAGCGCCACACCGGACAACGCCAGGCCGACGGCGAAGATGGCGCCAAACAACTGGTTGAAGGTGTCCATCAACCGGTCCTGCCCGATGAGGTAGAAGGTGTTGTCCGTCCCCGGCTTCAATCCGCGCCGGGCGCGCATGGCGGCGACGACCTGGTCCATCACCTCATCCTGCGTGATGGTGGAGGACGGCCGCACGAGCAGGGTCAGGTCGCGCCGGAAGACCGCCAGTCGCCGAACCGCACTTTGCAGGGGCAGGATGGCGCGCGGGGTGTCCGGGCCCTTGCCTTCCATCGTCTTGAGGAAGCCTGCTTTCGGCTGGTAGATACCAATGACCGTGAACGGCTGTCCATCCAACTCGACCTGCTTGCCGATCGGGTCCGAGTCCCCGAAGAGCTGGGCGCGCAAGGTGTCGTTGACGAGCACGACCGGCTGGCCGGCATCGTACTCGGCGCGCGTGAAGTTACGCCCGGGTGAGATATCCGACGGGTCGACGAGGGGCCAATCCGGGCTGTAGCCGTCGAACCCGACGTTGTCCGCGCGGTTGGTGCGGTAGGCGAAGTTCGCGCCTCCGCCGAGGACGCCCACGGCATCCTGCACCCCCGGGACCCGCTTGATCATGTCCCACTCCTCGAACGAGATCGGCGGATTGCGTCGGTCGGGGCACTTCTCGTCCGTGCCGTCGCATCCACTGATCCCCGGGTTGCGCCGACGCACAAAAAACGAGGTGGCGCCGATCGACTCGAGGTCCTGACGGAACGACTGCTGGATCCCGTTGACCACGGCGCCCATGGCGACCACCACAAATACGCCGATCGCCACTCCGGCGATGGTGAGTGCCGCACGCACCTTGTTGGACCGGATGGCGTCGAAGGCCATGACGACACCCTCGAAGACGAGCAGGAAGCGGTTCATGGCCTATTCGGAGCGGAGCGCAGCGATCGGATCGAGCCGGGCGGCACGGCTCGCGGGATAGACACCAGCGGCGACGCCGACGCCACCGCCAGTGATCAGGGCAGCGACGATGGACTAGGGGGCGACGGCTGCGGGCAGTGGCGTCAGGCTCGAAATCAACATCGCGAGGCCGATGCCCAGCCCGATGCCGACGGCGGCCCCCATGATGCTCAGCGTGGTGGCCTCCACGAGGAACTGGCGCAGGATATCACTCCGGCGCGCGCCTAACGCCTTGCGCACCCCGATCTCCCGGGTGCGCTCCGCAACCGCGACCAGCATGATGTTCATGATGACCATTGCCCCCACGATGAGGCTGATGGCCGGCAGCGCCGTCCCGAACAACACCAGGCGCCCCTTGAGCTCGGCAATGAAGCCAAAGGCCGCATCCTGCGTGACCAGGCCGAAGTTGTCCGGCTCAGAGGCGCGCAACCCGCGAATCGAACGTAAGGCCGAGCGGGCCAGCTCAATACCCTCGGGAATGTCCTCCTGTCGCGCCACCTGGACCACCAGGGATCCGATATCCTTTTCCGGGCGAATGATCCGCCCCATCGCGGAGGAGAAAGGCGCAACCGCGAGACGGTCCAGCGAGAAGCCGAAGACCGATCCCTGCTCCTCGATCACCCCGATGACCGTAAACGGCACGCCTTGAATGCGCAGCGTGCGGCCCTCCGGGTCCAGTCCGGGGAAGTAGTGTTCGGCGACCTCCTTGCCGATTACGAGCACCGGCGCCCCGGAGCGCTCCTCCTGTTCATTGAACGCGCGCCCCTTCTCGATCACGTAGTTCTTGATCGCGAAGTAGTCCGCGTCGGCGGCGACCGCCTGTACCTGTCGCGGCCGTGCCCCGGGCGACGAGGCGTACTTGAAGGTCTCGCTGGTGACCGTGCTCTTCATCGCGGCGGGAAGCACGGCACGCACCGCCGCGACGTCGGTCATCCGGATGAGGGGCCGTCGGGACGCCTCGCGTGCGTCAAATCCCCGCTGCCCTCCGGGCCCAACATTGTCGAACCGCCGCACCGTGAAGGTATTCGTCCCCAGGAGACGCCCGGCGAAGTCCTCCTCCACGTACCGCCCCATGCCCTCCACGATCGACACCACGGCGATCAGGAACATCACGCCGATGGTCACCCCGAGCAGGGTGAAGGCACTCTTCAGTTTTTGGACGCGGAGCTGGGACAGCGCCAGTCCGACGGCATCACGGAGCTGCATGGTCCGAAGCTAACGCGCCACCGCACCGCGGGGTGCCCCGAACCGGCGCGGGAGACGTAGGCCGGTTCGGAGAGTGTGGCCTGGCTTGCTACAGGGACCAGCCCGTGCGGTAGCTCGGTGTCACCCACTCCGCCGGGATGTTCGGGGTCTTCAGCACTCCGGACTCCGGGTCCAAGTCGATCGTCCGACCCGACCGCACCGCCAGGTTGCCAAGCGCGATCATCTCGGTGAGTGGGCCAGCGTGTCCCACGAAGTTGGATCCTGGCTGCGTTCCGGCCTTGATCGCCTCGATCCACTCCTTGTACACCCCTTGGGTGCGAGGGTATTTCGGGGGCAGTGGTTTCGACATGAGCTCGGCGTTCTTCACCGGGTCGCTGAGTTGTGGGTCCGCGCCATAGGTGCCCGCCACCAACGTCCCCTTGGTGCCGATCCACAGTTGCCCGCCTTCCGGATCATGCGGCCAGGCCCGATCCAACCCCCAATCTTCAGGGCGCGGCGGGAAGATCGATCCGTCGCGCCAAACCAGGGTGACCGCGGGACGATTCCCGCGGGCGGGGAATTCATAGGTGATGCGTGAGCCCTTCGGCGCGGTCTCGGTAAACAACGGGGTCGATTCCGGGATCACCTTCGACGGAAACTTGAGGTCGAGGATCCAGAACGACGCGTCCATGATATGGCAGGCCATGTCCCCCATCGCGCCGGTGCCGAAATCCCACCAGCCTCGCCAGTTGAATGGGGCGTAGCTCGGGTGATACGGTCGCTCGGCGGCGGGGCCGAGCCACAGGTTCCAGTCGAGGGTCGGCGGAACGTTGTGCATTTCCGTCGGGCGATTAATCCCTTGCGGCCAGATCGGACGGTTTGTCCAGAACTCCACGCGTTGCACGGTGCCGATGACGCCAGACTCGATCCATTCGCGCAGGATCCGGGTCGAGTCCATCGCATGCCCCTGGTTCCCCATCTGCGTGGACTGCTTCGGTCGACGCGCCGACTCGGCCTTGAGCGCTCGTACTTCTCCCACGGTGCGGGCAAGCGGCTTCTGGCAGTAAACATGCTTGCCCGCCTTGAGTGCCATCATCGCGATGGCCGCGTGCGCATGGTCCGGCGTGGTGATGGTCACCGCGTCAAAGCTGGACGCCTCGCGGTCAAACATCTGGCGGTAGTCGCGATACCGCTTGGCCTTCGGCCACTTGAGGAAGGCGCGTTCTGCAGACTTGTCGTCGACGTCGCAGAGGTAGGCGATGTTCTCGATCGCCACCCCTTGCACGTCGCTGTAGCCCATACCGCCCACGCCAATGCACGCGATGTTCAGCGTATCACTCGGCGCCCGGTACCCGCGCCCCAGCACGTGGCGCGGGACGATGGTGAAAGCGTAGGCGCCCGCAGCGGCGCGCGACAGGTCGGATACAAAGGTGCGTCTGCTCGTCATTGGTTCTCGACTGTTAGTCGTGTCGAAGGACTCTCTCGTGCCGCCCGTGCCGCCCGTACTGCTCGTACTGCTCATAGGGTCGTAGCCGAGAACCAGGCCCGCCGTGTATCTGGTCGGGCCGCTCCCCTATCCCCGCATTCCCTCTTCCTTCGGCCGGAACACCACCAGGAAAATGATGGCCACCACTCCCGCCATCACCGCGGGATGGAGCCAGATCGCATGCCAGTCGTGCGTAACCGCGAGGCACCCCTGGGTCACCGGGTCGGTGCAGTCCGCGTTGGCGCGGGAGAAGCGGTCCACCACGGCGCCCGAGGCAAAGGCCCCGATGAAGTAGCCGACGCCGTTCGTGACGAAGTTGATGAACCCCTGCGCGGCGGCGCGAATCTTCGGCCCGGCCTTCTGGTCGGTGTAGATCTGCCCGGAGACAAAGAAGAAGTCGTAGCAGATCCCGTGCAGCAGGATGCCGAAGAAGAGGAGCCACATCCCGGATCCGACGTCACCGCGGGCAAAGGCCACGTAGCGCAGGGCCCACGCCGCCATCCCGACGACCATGATCTTCTTGATCCCGAATCGCGGCAACAACATCGGGAGCAACACCATGAAGCCGATCTCTGACCACTGCCCGAACGTCTGGATGAAGGCGGGATCTGGCGCCTTGATCTCGTTCAGGAAGGGGTTCGCGAACGAGTAGTAGAACTGCAGGGGAATGCAGAGCAGGAACGACCCGAGGGTAAACACGGCGAAGTCCCGGTCCTTCAGCAGCTGCAGGGCGTCGAGCCCCAGGGCGTCACGCGCGGAAAAGGGAGTGCCCGCCGCCTTGGGCGGTGTGTGCGGTAGCGAGAAGCTGAAGAGTCCCAGGAGCACCGACGCCGCGGAGGCGACGAGCATCGGGGTGGCGAGCGCATCGGCCTTGAGCCCCTTGCCGATCAAGGTGCCCGCCGCGATCCACCCGATGGTGCCGAGCACCCGGATCAGCGGGAAATCCTTCGCCGGGTTCGTGACATGGTGAAACGAGATCGAGTTGGTCAGGCTCAGCGTGGGCATGTAACAGAGCGCATACCCGATCAACATGGGGTAGAACGCGCCAAAGGACTTCTGCTGGGCCACAAGGTACATCAGCGCGGCGCCCACCAAGTGCAGCACGGCGAGCAACTTCTCGCTGGCAAAGAAGCGATCGGCAATCATGCCCACGAAGAACGGGGAGATCAAGGCGGCGATCGCCGTGGCGCCATACGCCAGTCCCACCTCGCGTCCGCTGAAGCCCAGCGTCTGCCCAAGGTAGGTCCCCATCGTGACGAACCAGCTCCCCCAGATGAAGTACTGGAGGAACATCATGATCGAAAGTCGGGTGCGCACTGGCATGGGAATCCTAGAGTGGACGGATCCGGATGTTCCGATAGGCCACCCAGTCCCCATGGTCCTGGAGGCCGATGAACCCCTTCGGCGCCCGCCCATAACTCGGCCACTGCGCGAACTTGCTCGCCTTGACCTTCGCCTCCCAGTCCGGGCTCCACAGCTCGTAGTCCACGACCTTCTGCCCGTTGAGCCAGTGCTCCACGTGCGCCCCCTTCGCCACGATCCGCACGGTGTTCCACTCGCCCACCGGCTTCACGGCCTCACGGGGCGCCGGATGCAGGCCATAATTGGAACCAGACACCGTCAGGTCCGTCGAGTTGTCCGGGTGCCCGATATTGTCGAGCACCTGTAGCTCGGGCGCGTTTTCGTAGAGCCACTCGGTCGACTCCGTCCCGCGGAAGAAGACGCCGGAATTCCCCTTGGGTTGGAGCTTCCACTCAAGCTCGAGTTCAAAGTCGCTGTACTCCTCCGCAGCGTACACGATGTCGCCGCCGGGCCCGGTGCGCGTCAACGCGCCGTCGACCACTCCCCATCCCTCCAGGGTGGCCTTCTTATAGGAACGCCACCCGGTGGCGACACTGTCCACGAGATCCCGCCACTCGGCAGGGGCCGACGCCTCGGAGGAGGCCGTGGCGGCCCCAGCCGTGTCTCCTCCACGGGAGGCGGATTCCGAGCAGGCCATCGGGATGAGCAGGAGGGCGAGGTATCGACGGGACATGGATGGGGGGCGAAGGCGTCGGTCGGCGCGAGCCAACGTAGGCCAGTCCGGCGGTGTGGGGAAGGGCGAAAGGGGCTAAGATATGAGAGCCCTCATCTCTCGCTCCCGATGCGTTCAACACTCTCCCTCGCCGCCGCTGTCGCGACCACCGCCTTTGCTGCAGCTTGCGCCACGAACCCCGTCACCGGGCGGCGCGAACTCTCCCTTATCGGCGAGCAGCAGGAGATCGCCATGGGGCTTGAGGCTGCGAAGTCCGCATCCTCAGAAATGGGGGTCTACCCGGACTCGGTCCTCCAGCGATACGTGAACGGACTGGGGATGCCACTGGCGCGCGCGTCCGAGCGCCCGAACCTGCCGTGGTCGTTCACCGTGATCGACGATCCCGTCGTCAACGCGTTCGCGCTCCCCGGTGGTCCGCTCTTCGTGACGCGCGGGATTCTCGCCCACATGAACTCCGAGGCGCAGCTTGTCTCGGTCCTCGGCCACGAGATCGGGCATGTCACCGCGAGGCACTCCGTGAGCCAGATGTCGCGCGCACAGCTGACACAGGGGCTGTTCGTCGGTGCCATGATCCTCCGCCCCGAACTCCAGCAGTTCGGCAACCTCGGGAGCCAGGCACTGGGGGTGATGTTCCTCAAGTTTGGCCGCGACGACGAGACCCAGTCGGACGAACTCGGCTTCAAGTACATGACGAACGCCGGGTTCGACCCTGCCGAGATGGCCGAGATGTTCAAGACGCTTGATCGGACTGGGGGCGGAAGCCAGCGGACTCCCGAATGGCTTTCGACCCACCCCAATCCGGGGAATCGGGTGGCGAAAACCCACGAACGGATTGCGGCGTGGACGCGACCCGCCGGGCCGCTCAAGGTGAACCGCGACCCGTTCCTCCAGCGTCTCGATGGGATGGTGTTTGGCGACGACCCGCGGCAAGGGTTCTTCCAGCAGGCGACCTTCCTGCACCCCACGCTGAAGTTCCGCTTCGATTTTCCGTCTGGGTGGCGGACGCAGAACAGCGCGCAGCAGGTGGCCGGGATGAGTGCGGCGCAGGACGCCCTGCTCGTCTTGTCCGGCGCGACGGGGACACCCCAGCAAGCGCTGTCACAGTTCCTCGGGCAACAGGGCATCCAGTCGAGCGGGGCGTCCAGCACGACCATCAACGGGTTGCCCGCGGCCAGCGCGCAATTCGCCGTCCAGACCCAGGAGGCCGCACTCGCCGGCTACGTGACGTTTGTCCAGCTCGATGGCACGACGTACCGGTTGCTGGCCTACACCGACCAGGCCAAGCTGGGCAACTACGACCGCGTCTTTCGCGGGGCCATGGGCTCCTTCCAGCGGCTCACCGATCCCCAGGCGTTGAACGCGAAGCCGAACCGCCTGCGCGTCGTTCAGGTGCGGAGCGCGATGACACTCGCGCAGTTCCAGCAGCAGTTCCCGTCCGTGATCCCCATCGAGCAGCTGGCGCTGATCAACGGGGTGGATGCGGCCACCGCGACGTTTCCCGCCGGCGCGTGGGTCAAGCGGGTAGTGGCGCAATAGCGCCGCGCGCGCCGTGCGACATTGACGCGCGGCGCCCTGCTGTGCCGGGCTAGGGAAGGTGGGTCCCCACGGGAGGGAGTGCAAACCGTCACGTTGACGTCTGTCGGGCCTGGCGGCACCCCTTGACGCGGCGGGACGGGCCTCGCCATCGTACCCTCAACAGTTGAGGGTGCGATGGCCGACGATCCCATGCAGCTCCTCCAGGGCACGCTCGATGTTCTGGTCCTCAAGACCCTCACCTGGGGGCCAAACCACGGGTATGGCGTCGCGCGTTGGATTCGCGACACCACCGACGATGCCCTTGCCATCGAGGACGGCGCGCTCTACACGTCGCTCCATCGCATGGAGCGGAAGGGATGGATCGCGAGCGAGTGGGGGGTCACGGACGGGGGGCGTCGCGTAAAGCAGTACGCGATCACCACGGCGGGACGGCGCGCACTCCAGGCCCAAGCCTCTCAGTGGCAGCGCTACGTCGTCGCCGTCGGCAAGATCCTCCAGCCCGCGTGAGGCCGCCCATGGAACGCATCCCGGGATTTCGACGCGTGGTTCGCCACGAGGCCACCGACGCATCGGTGCGGCGTGATGTTGAGGACGAGATCCGCTTTCACATGGACACGGCGGTCGCGGATCTCATCGCCCGTGGGTTCTCCTCGGAGGCCGCCCGCGCCGAGGCTGAGCGTCGGTTCGGCGACCGCGAGCGCGTGCGCGTCACGTTGGAAGCGGAAGACACGGCGGGGGTGTATCGGCAACGATGGTATGAGCGGATCGGGACCTTCTTCACCGACCTGCGTCTCGCCGTGCGCGCCCTTGCGCGTGAGCCACTCTTCTCCCTTGGGGTCATCGCGACGATGGCCGTCGGGCTGGCGGCCAACGCCACGATGTTCGGCGTCGTGGACCGGCTCCTGTTGCAGCCTCCCGCGGCCGTCCGCGGTGGCGACGACATGACGCTCGTGTATTTCGCCAAGCCGTACCGGGGCGCGACGTTCACGCAGACGAGCACCTCGTATCCGGATTTTGCGACGCTGCGGGACACCAGCGGGGTGCTGGCAAAGGCAGCGGCCTTTTGGCTGACCGAGGGCTCCCTCGACCGCGGACTCAGTGCCACGCGCCTGTCGCTGGGGTTGGCCACCGGAGACTTCTTTGATGTCCTCGGGACGCAACCCGCGATGGGGCGCTTCTTCCACGCGGCGCACGACGATCCAGCCAGCCCCGAGAATGTTGTCGTCATTTCGCATGGGCTCTGGACCGGGCGCTTCGGGAGCGACCCGGAGATCGTGGGTCGCACCATGCGCATTGACGCGCGCACGTACACGGTCCTGGGTGTTGCTCCTCGCGGATTCCACGGGCCGCAGGGGCGGCGGGTTGATGCCTGGCTTCCGCTCCGCCTGGTCGCCAGCGAGTACCTCGGCGCCTGGTGGGCGGATACGCGCAACATGTATTGGCTGCGCGTCGTTGGTCAGTTGTCCCCGGGCGTGTCGCGTGCCGTGGCAAGCGAACGCGCCACGCTGGTGCACCAACGCGCCAACGCGGCCGCGAAGAAGGGGGATTCTCTTGCGACGGTGGTCTTCGGCTCCATTGTCCCCGCCCGCGGTGCGGGGATCGCCGGATCAGCGACGGGACAGTCGGGATCGTCGGCACCCGCGCGCGTCGCGACCTGGCTGCTGGGTGTGGCCGCCGTGGTTCTCCTCATCGTCTGTGCCAACACGGCCAACCTCTTCCTCGCCCGTCACAACCGGCGGCGGCGGGAACTCGCCGTACGGCTCGCGCTCGGCGTGCGCCGCTGGCGCCTGCTGCGCGCCCTGGTCAGCGAGGCGCTCCTGCTCGCCGTCGTCGCCGGGGCGGCGGCCCTCGGGCTTACCTGGTGGGGCACACGGCTCATGCGGGCCACTCTGCTTAATGCCTATGCCTGGGATGTCCCGACGGTCGGGGCGCGAGTGGCCGGTTTCACCGCGCTCGCCGCCGTGATCTCCGCGCTGGTGGCCGGTCTCCTGCCGGCACTGGTATCAAGCCGCGGCGACCTCACGGGAGCGCTCAAGAGCGGAAGTACCGGTGCGGGGCGGCGTCGCACCCCCCTCCAGCGCGGGCTGCTGATGGTGCAGGCCTCACTCTCCACGTTGCTGTTAGTGGGGACGGGCCTCTTTGTGCGGAGTCTCGCGAACGTCTCCTCCCTCCGGCTTGGGTACGACGTCGACCAGGTGGTGGTCGCCAACATCGAGGTCAGCAACCGCTTCAGCTCGGACACGACATTCAATCGCTTCTGGCAAGACGCGGAAGATGCGGTCCGCTCGATCCCGGGGATCTCACACGCCGCGCTTGGGGTCACCGCACCCTTCGCGTCGAGTTGGGCCACGGACCTCTTTGTGCCTGGGTATGACTCACTCCCGGACATCGGCGACGGCTGGTACGTGAATGCCGTGTCCACTACCTGGTTCGAGACGGTCGGCACGCGCATCCTGCAGGGGCGCGGCTTCCAACCGACCGACGTCAAGGGTGCCGAGCCGGTGGCGGTGGTGAACGAGCATATGGCACGCGCCCTGTGGCCGGGGCAGTCCGCGGTTGGCAAGTGCATCCGGGTGGGCGCCGACACCGCGCCCTGTGCCACCGTCGTCGGGATGATGGAAAACGCCTACCGCGACAACCTGCGGGAAACGCCCACGGCGCAGTACGTGGTCGTCATGCAGCAGGAGACATTTACCGCCGCGTCGATGCGCACCCTATTCATGCGGGTCACGGGCGATCCGTCGCTGGCCGTGCCGGCCATCCGGGCCCGGCTCCAGGGATTGCAGCCCGACCTGCCGTTCGCCGATGTGCGCCCGATGGGCACCCTCATGGACGGCGAGGTGCAGCAGTGGCGGCTCGGCGCGACGATGTTCGGGCTCTTTGGGGCGATTGCTTTGCTGGTGGCGGCCATCGGGTTGTATGCGCTCGTGGCCTACGACGTTGCGCAGCGCTGGCACGAACTGGGGATCCGCGCCGCCCTGGGCGCCGCCCCGGGCCACCTGCGGGGGCTGATCGTCCGGGCCGGACTCGTGGACGCGACGATCGGGCTCGCGTTAGGCGCGGTCCTCGCGCTGGCCCTTGCCCCGCTGGTCGCCGACCTGCTGTTCCACGTGGCGCCGCGTGACGCCACCGTGTTGGTGGGGGTGGGGCTGGTCCTGTTGCTCACCGCGACGCTGGCGGCCGTGCTGCCGGCGCGTCGCGCGACGCGCGTGGAGCCGGCGCAGGTGCTACGCGCCGACTAGGCGCGACATCATCTCGCTAGCGCGGGGTCCCCGGCGAGAGGTCGAACATCCCCAGCTGCGCCGCCACGGCGGCGCCTTCCAGCTGGAGCAACCGATGCTTGGTCGCTGTGCCGCCGGGCGCCGAGAATCCGCCGAGGGCGCCCCCGGCGGCGAGCACGCGATGACAGGGGACGATCAATGGCACCGGGTTGCGCGCCATCGCCTGGCCCACGGCACGCGCCTGGGTGGCGTCGCCCGCGGCCGCGGCCAACTCGCCGTACGTTCGCGTCTGCCCAGGTGGAATGGCGCGCGTCAGCGCATAGATCGTTCGGTCGAAGGCGCCGGGAGCCGGCTCTACCGGAACGTCGCGGAGGTCGTCGAGCGCGCCGCCGACGTGCGCCACGACGCGGGCAATGACCCGCAGGATGGCGGACGGAGCTTCGGTCGAGGTCAGGTCGGGATGTCGTTGGAGCAACCGCGCAATCGATGACGACCCGTCGTTCATCGGCAAGCTCAGCCCGACGATCAGCGGTTCCCGCCACGCGATGGCACAGGTGCCGATCGCCGTGCCGAATACGGTGCATCCCGACATCACACCCCTCCTGTGGGAAGCTGAATGGTGCGCTGCGACACGGGTGCAGACAACCCGGATCCTGCGCCTCGAGGGTCAGGAGGAGGGCGGCTCTTCCGATCGGCGCGCCCGCGCGCTCGAAGGCCTCGCTATCACCCTGCGTCTCAACTCGGCAAACACCCTTGCCGGCAGGCGGGGTTGATGGCAAGCTAGGCTCACGCGGTCCCGGCGCCGCTGTGCGGCGTTGGCCGTGTGGCGTCTCAAGCAGCTGAATCTCCAACCAGGAGGCTTCTGATGCGTCCTACTCAAGCTGGCACACGCCGGATCCGAAGGCACACGTGGCATGCGCTCTTCCTTCTCGCCCCGTTCATCGCGTGTGACGACACCTCGACCACGTTCATGATGCGGCGGACCGTGGACCTGCATGCTCGCTTTGGTGCTACCACGCCCAGCGTCCTGACCGGCTTTCAGTTGGGGGGCGACCTGGATGCTCCCGTCCGCACCAGGGCAGAAGCGCGAGTGACCGCGACCCTGCCGGCGGCCGGAGCGGAATCGCCACCGTGCAACGACGGCACGGCGCATATGCGTCGAGTCACCGGCGATCCGATGTTCGTGGGCGACTTCGTCAGCCTGATCGGTGATACGGGCGCCGAAGACATCAGTACGGACCGGGATTGCGGCTGCGACACGCACATCAGCCGCATGAGCTTCACGCTTATCCGGATGGTTCCGTCCCTGCCAAACCTCCCGGATCTGGGAAGCGTGACCCTCGGGAAGGCTGACTTCTGCCCCAACACCCTCGACGATCTGGTCGTCGGTGATACCAACCTCGACGGACAGGTCGAGGTGACCATGACGGCGGTCCTCGAGGTGCGCGGCGGTCGGCTGATGCTCGACGTGACTTACGAAGGGCGAGAAGTCGACTGAGGGAGTAGACGGGTCGCCGCGCTCGTGCGCGCGGTCATTGACACGCGGGAGATCGCATCGTTGACGCGCCCGGTCGGGTTCCATGTCGCGCGCGTCGCACTACGCCGCCGAGGCGATTGCGGCATCAAGCGCCTGCGCCAGCGCCTCCGCAGAGGGATAGCGAGATGACGGGTCGTGCGCGATCGCGCGTGTCACGCAATCGTCAAACGGCACCACGGCCTCGGCGTCTCGTGATGCTGCCGCCGCGCTCGGTAGCACTGGACGCGACGTCGGTGGCTGCCCGGCCAACAGGACGTAGAGGACGGCGCCGAGGCTGAACACGTCCGCGGCCGCCGTCAGGGGGCGGCCCGCGAGGTGCTCGGGGCTCGCGAAACTCAGGGACATGGGACGAAAGCCGGCGCGCGTGAGTGTGCCCGGGGCGTCGTCGTCGAGTGTACGTGCGATTCCGAAGTCCACGAGGACCGTCT
This sequence comes from Gemmatimonadota bacterium, assembly GCA_016712265.1. Taxonomy (NCBI): domain Bacteria; kingdom Pseudomonadati; phylum Gemmatimonadota; species Gemmatimonadota bacterium. The sequence goes on from JADJRJ010000028.1 coordinate 461,521, forward strand.
GCCCGGTCGCGGTCACGAGGATGTTGGACGGCTTGATGTCCCGGTGCAGCACCTGGCGCTCGTGGGCGTGCTGCACCGCGTGGCAGGTGTCGCGCACCAGTCGCGCGCATCCCGCGGGCGGCACCCCCTGCGTGGTGCACCACTGGTCGAGAGGAACGCCATCCACATACGCCATCGCAAACCACGGGCGCTTCCCGCTTGTCCAGCCGGAGTCGACAAAGCGTGCTATGCCGGGATGATCCAGCTGCTGCAGGAGCCGTTGTTCAGACACAAAGCGCCGAGCGAAGACGGTCTCGGCGCGGGTTGGCGGCAAGACCTTGATGGCCACGCGGGCGATCCCCGTGTCCTCGACGCGCACGCCTTCGTACACGATCCCCATGCCACCGCGGCCCACCTCCCGCACGACTTCGAACGCTCCCACCCGCGTACCCGTCGCGGGCAGCAATCCCTCGGGCAGTTCGCGCTTGAGGCTGGGCAGGAGTCCGGCCGCCCCCTGGTCGAGCCGTAGGTGGTCGCGCGTGGCGTGCTGCAGCATGCGGCCGATGGCCTCCCGCGCCTCGGCGTCGCCGGCCGTGCGCGCGAGGAGGGCGGCCCCCCGTTCGGCATCTGGCAGTTGGGTGAGGTCGTGAAAGATCGCCTTGACGTCCGCCCACCGCTCGGGCGACCAGCGCGTCACGCGACGTCGCGCTGCAGCTCGGCTTCGAGCCAGGCGCGGGCCGTGGCCCACTCCCGCTTGATCGTCGCGCTGGACAGCTGCATCACCTCCGCGACTTCTTCGACGGTGAGCCCTGCGTAAAAGCGCAGCTCAACAACCCGGGCCGCCCGCGGGTCCATCTCGCCCAGGGCGGTCAGGGCCTCGTCGATGCCCAGGAGCGTCTCAGGTTCATCCGTGGGAACGTCCATCCCTTCATCCAGGGAGACCAGGCGGCCGCTGCCTCGCTTCGCCGTCGCCACGCGCCGCGCGTAGTCCACCAGGATGCGTCGCATCAGCTGCGCGGCCACCGCAAAGAAATGGGCGCGATTCTGCCAGTTTACGTGCCGCTGGTCGACGAGGCGCAGAAACGCCTCGTGCACGAGCGCGGTGGCCTGGAGCGTGTGGTCCATCCGCTCGCCACGCAGGTGTTTCGCCGCGACCTGCCGCAGGTCGTTGTAGACCAGCGGCAGGAGCTGGTCGAGCGCCCCCTCCTCGCCGTGTCGCACGGCCTGGAGGAGCAAAGTGACGTCGGGCGGAGGAGAGGCTTCAGGCACTGGGACAGGGTATACGACGGGGGGATGCTACCCCTCGTGCCGCCGGCGCGCTACCGGGGCGCCAGCAGCTGTTCGCTCACTTCACGGAGCTTCTGTCGTGCCGCAGCGTCATATGCCTGCGCGTTCGCCTTCCACGGCTTGAGCTGGTTGAAGAAGGTCCCGGTCGGTTCGGTGGTCGTCATGGCATTCACCACCGATTCCACCCCCTCGGCGATGGTACTCCGCGGGGTGACGTTCAGCGCGCGGGCCATGGTCGTCGCCATCGTCGTCGCCGGATGCAGCGAGTAGGTCAGCACCCCCTGACGCTCGAGGTCGGGCGCCATGTCGATCGTCATCAACACCTGGGCCAGCTTGCTCTGCGCGTACCCTCGCGCGCCCGTGTAGCCCTTGCTCATCATCACGTCATCGAAGTCGATGGGGGTCTGCGATCCCGACGACACGTTGATGATGCGCGCTGGTGCGCTGGCGACGATGCGCGGCAACAGACGCTGTGTGAGCAGGTAATGCGCGAGGTAGTTCACGGCGAAATGCATCTCGTACCCCTCGGCGCTGAACAGGCGCGTGGAGTCAAAGACGAAGCCGACGCCGGCATTGTTGATCAGTACGTCGAGTCGCTGGTGGTCCCGGAGCACCGCGTCGGCGAGTCGGTGAACGTCCGCGAGCGACGCGAGGTCGGCGCGATAGAACCGCGCGCGCCCCCGGCCCGTGCGCCGGATCTCGTCCACCAGGGAGTCACCGCGTGCCGCGCTGCGTCCCGTGATGAGCACCGTTGCCCCTGCCGCTGCCACGCGTCGCGCCACGTCCCGACCGAGTCCATCGGTGGATCCGGTGATCAGCACTACCTTGCCGGTGAGGTCCGGGAGCGGAGGCGCCTTGGCGAAGGTGGTCGAAGGCTGCGCGGCCAGGGGAAGCGCGCACGCCACGAGGGTGGCTGCGGCGAAGAGGTGTGTCAGCACGGTGGTGTCCCGAGGGCGAAAGGTGTTCGTGATGGAAGCATACCCGCCGTCCCGGCGCATGGCGATGCGTGCCGGGCGTGTGCCCCACCGGCTACGTACTACGAAGCGGTCTCGACGCCCAGGTGGCGCATGAGGGTGTCGGCCAGGGCGGCACCCGTCATTGGCTTGGCGAGGTAGTCGTTCATGCCGGCGTCAGCGCACCGCTGCCGGTCTTCGGCGAGGGCGCTCGCGGTGAGCGCGATGATCGGAATGCGCGCGACGGGTGCGCCGCAAGCACGGATCCGTCGGGTGGCTTCGTACCCATCCATCACGGGCATCTGGCAATCCATGAGGACCGCGTCAAACGACTCGGACTGCACCATCGACACGGCTTCAGCCCCATCCTTGGCCATTGCCACCGTCATCCCAAGCCGTTCCAACATCGCGCGGACCACCGCCTGATTGACGCGGTTATCCTCGGCCACGAGCACGCGCGCCTTCCTCGGCAGGGGAGCGGGGGGGCTGGGTGCCGCGACGTCGACGACCGGGGCCGGAGCAAGCGCCGCTAACAGTGGAATGTCGAACCAGAACGTGCTCCCCTGGCTGGGCGTGCTCTCCACATGAATGGAGCCGCCCATCAGTTCAACGAGGTGCTTGCAGATGACGAGGCCAAGTCCCGACCCCCCGAACCGCCTCGTGGTGGAGGCATCAGCCTGGCTGAAGCGTTGGAACAGCTGCGCGACCTGGTCCGGCGACATCCCGATGCCGGTGTCCTGCACCTTCACCTGGATCCAGGAACGGTCGTCACCGTGGGGGGCCTCCACCGGCCTCGCGCTCAGCGTCACGGTGCCTGCCTCGGTGAACTTCAGCGCGTTGCCCAGCAGGTTGCTCACAACCTGGCGGATGCGTGTGGGGTCGCCGCTCACCAGGGGCAAGATGGCGAGGTCGATGTCGGTGACCACGACCGTGCTACGCGGTGCGCCGAGTGCGAGGTACATCTCGGACGTCGCGCGCAGGAGCTGGCCCGGATCGAAATCGACACGCTCAAGCGACACCTTGCCCTCCTCGATCTTGGACAGGTCGAGGATGTCACCGAGCAGTTCGTGCAGCGCGCGCGCCGCCGTGGAGATGCCCTCGGCGTACCGCGCCTGATCCGCGTCGAGCCGGGTGTGCTGCAGCAACTCCGCCATGCCGAGGATGCCGTTCATCGGCGTCCTGATCTCGTGGCTCATGTTGGCCAGGAACCGGCTCTTGGCCAGGTTGGCTTCGACGGCGACACGTCGTGCCTGCTCGCGCTCAGCGGCAACCGAGTCGCTTTCGAGCCGCAAACGCGTCATCACCGTCCAGTCCTTGTTCGCGCGCCAGCTCTCCTGGGTCAATACCACGCCGTAAATGAGGGTGCTGCTCAACACGACGAGGGTATCATCATGGGCATCCCAGAGGGCGCGGCCCATCACCGGGAGCAGCATCGAGATGAAGTTCAGTACGGCGGTCCGGAAGCTGCTGTTGAGGACGAAGACGCCGACGGCCATGATGCACAGGACGCTGGCAAAGAGCAGTGCGCCCAACCACGTATTCTGGGTCGCGGGGACGAAAACGACCGAGATCACGCTCCAGCACAGGTTGTCCACGACGATGAGGCCCTCGAATCGGGCCTGCCAGGTGTCGATGTGGAGCGCGCGTTGCGGGTCGCGTTCGAACCGGCGCGTTTCCCAGGTGCGCACGGCGCTGATGGTCAGGCGCGACACGAGCCATCCCACGACCCACGCCGGGGATACACGTCCCCACATGGCGAAGGCGACGACGATGGAGAAGGCGACCGCACCGACCTGTGGCATGGGCGCCAGTCGGTAGATCGTGCTGATCCGCTCGAACTCGATCTGCGCCTGAATATCCCGACGGGAGTCCTGCGTCGAGGCGGATGTGAGCGACATCAGGCGGAGAAAAGCGGAGGCCAGGGCCGGGACGGTGATCCTGAGCCGCAATGTAGCTCGCGGCACGTGGAGTCCCAGTGAGTATCGGCTGGCATCACCCGATCCGTCCAGCGGTCCGCGCGCGTGAGGGACCGCCGCGTCGGCCGGGCTGCGGATGGTCCTAAGGTTCGAATCGCACCAGCCGAACGCCACCGGTCTCCCGATCTTCCACGGCCGCCACGATGTGGCGCACGGTGAGCGTGGGGGTCGGGGCATCAAGGATCACCGCCGGCAAGATGATTGTGCGCTCGAGCCGGCCGTTCGCGTCAAAAACGTCGAACACCGTGGTCCCGCGCTGCGCCGCTCCGGCCCATCGTCGGACCCAGGTGGTGCCATCGGTGGCGGCGAACAGCGACTGGATCGCCGGGTAGTGGGTGGGGAGCCGGCGTGCCTTCACGTCGTCGGACATTCCCTCGACCTTGCTGAGCGGAACGGGGATCGAGTCGATCCGGCGGTTCATCGCCGCCAGGCTCTCGGCCCGTTCGGCCGCCACGATCGGCACGACGGTGGAGGTGTGGGTGATCGTGCGCAAGGTGCGTCCCCTCGCGTCGCTTTCGCGAATCTCGTAGCGATCACCGCCGGTGCTGATGATCGTGCCACGTGGCGTGACGTCCCACGATGGGATCGCGGTGAATGGCGGCACGTCGAGTCCGCGCAGCATGCGTCCGCCATTGGCGCTGACCTGGAAGCGCGCGTATCCCTGGGTCTCGTTCGGCCAGCGGGGGACCATCAGGGAATCCGTCACCTGTCCGCGGGCGCCGTACCGGAGCACGCGCTTCTGCGCCCCGACGGCAGAACTTGGTGCTGTGTGCAGGTAGTCGCCGTTGTCGTGGATACGTGATGCGCGTGCGTTGTACCAGTCCGAGTAGAGGGGCTGCTGGTACGCGGTGTCGTACCTGGCGATCAGTCCCGTGCGCGCGTCGCGGGTGAAACGCGTGATGCGTTCGGTATCGCGCACCCAGAGGCGCTGTTGTCCATCGATGACGATGCCGGTCGGGGCCTGGAATTCGCCAGGACCGCGTCCCTTGCGTCCGACCTGCCCGCGAAACCGACCGTCCGGGCCAAACACGACGATGAAGCCGTTGTCGATGTCGGCGGCGTAGATGTTCCCTGTGTTGTCGACGGCGAGGCCAAACACCTTGCCGAGTTCAGCCGCCCGCGGGTCCGTTTCGTCGGTGATGGCAAGCGTGGTGCGCCAGCGGACCGTTGGCTGGGCCTGCGCGGCGAACTGACTCGCGAGAAGCAGGACAAGGAACCGGTGCACGGGAGTGAGGGCTGGGGTTCACGGCCTTGGACACACGGCGCCGTTCAAGCGTTCACTGCGGGCGGTGCCTCGTCCGTTCAGGCGGGAGACCCTCGAGTCAGTTCCACCATCTCCGGATAATGGTACACCGCGCTCCCGGCGGGATGGCGGGTCGCCGTGGCCACCATCGCTTGCGCGATCTGTGTTGCCCGGATCGACGTGAACCTGGCCGGCGTCACGAAGGCGAGCAGCGGGAGGAACGTCTCGAGCAGCCACGGGGTGTGCTTGGACCCGATGATCATCGCGGGGCGAAACACGCTCACGATCGCGGGTCCGCTCGCCCGTACGGCGTCCTCGGCCTCACCCTTCACACGGTTGTACCGTGACATGCCCGCGCCACCACCGCCACCGGCTTTCGCCGTGGGGTCGGCGCCCACAGCGCTCATGAAGGCGAGGTGCCGGACCTTGCCGGAATCCCGGAGGCCGCGGGCAAACGCTTCGTTGAGCGCGACGTCCACCGCGCGATGTTGTTCGATGGTGAGCTTCGCCGTGCCGGCCCCGATACCGAGCACGCTGAATCCCTCCACCTCACCGTCGAAGTCACGCACCGCTTCCATCGTCGTGGCCGCGAGGGCTGCCGGCGTCATCTCCGGAACGAGCGCCTCGACGAGCCGGCGACCCGCCGCCTGTGCCATCGCCACGGCCTCCGGGAGCGATCGACGCGAGAGGGTCACGACAGGATCGAACGCCCCGTCGCGGAACAGCTCGGCGAGGAGCGCGCTCCCTACCGATCCGGAGCCGCCCAGGACGATCGCTGGGCGCGAGAGGGTCATGGGCGTGATCCGCGTGTGGCGTCCGCGGTGCCTTTGGCCGAGCGCCGGGCGCGATCCTCCTCCCACTCGACAAACGGGCCATCGAAATCCACGAGTCGTGTGCCGTCAAAAGCCCAGACGCGGGTCGCCACCTCGCGCAGGAAGGCGCGGTCGTGGCTCACCAGCAGCACGGAGCCTTCGTAGTCCTCGAGGGCATCCTCGAGGGCTTCGATGTTTTCGACGTCCAGGTGGTTCGTCGGTTCGTCGAGGATCAGGAGGTTGGCGTGCGAGAGCGTCATCAGCGCCAGGGCCATGCGCGCGCGCTCGCCGCCGCTCAACGTGCCGATCTCCCGAAAGACCTCGTCGCCACTGAACCCGAAGGAACCGAGGCAATTCTGGATCTGGCCGCGGTTCCAGAGGGGGCGCTGGTCCTGGATCGCATCGGCCAACGACTTGTTGAGCGGGAGGTCCCCGAGGTCCTGCCGAAACCACGCGGGAACGATCGAACCGCCGATCCGCGCCTCGCCACCTGCTGCGGCGAGTTGGCCAATAATGGTCGCAATGAACGACGACTTGCCGGCGCCGTTCGGCCCCACCAGGGCCACAAAGTCATTCCGCCGAAGCACCGCCGTGAACTCCTCCACGAGCACGCGCCCCGGGACCTCCACGCGCAGGTCCTTCACGGAGATCACCTGGTCGCCTCCGCGTTCGGTGACGTCGAACTGTAGGGACATCGCGGCCGGGTCGCCTGGCGGCGGGGCCAGGCGTGGCAGGCGCTCGAGTCGCTTGCGTTTGCCCTTGGCCTGGAAGGAGTTCACCCCGGCGAGGTTTCGCCGGATGTACTCCTCTTCCTTCTTCACGTAGGCCCGCTGCCGCTCCAGCTCCCGTTCGCGCGTGAGGCGACGCTCTGCACGCTGCGGGACAAACTGGCTGTAGTTCCCCTTGTACCACTCGCTGGTGCGCCCTTCCACGTGCAGGATGTGCGTGCAGACGGCGTCCATGAACGCGCGGTCGTGCGACACCACGATGACCGTCTCGTTCGCGTCGCGGAGCCACTCCTGGAGCCAGGTGGTGGTGTCCAGGTCCAGGTGGTTGGTGGGTTCGTCGAGGAGGAGGAGATCCGCCGGGGCAATGAGCTGCGCCGCCAGCCCCACACGACCTCGTTCCCCGCCTGACAGCGTGGAGACCGGACGCGTCTTCGACTCCTCGGCGTCGAACCCCAATCCCTGCAGCACCGCGTCGACGCGCGCGTGGTAGATGTAGCCGCCCAGGTCGCCGAAGCGCTCCTGATCGTTCCCGAACCGCTCGAGAAACTCGTCGGTCACCCGATCGCCCAACTCCCCCAGCTCGATGGCGAGGTCGGCGAGGCGTTTCTCCAGTGCGATGACCTCACTCCAGGCGGCCGCTCCGGCTTCCCAAACCGTCGTGGCGCCCTCGAAGGCGCGATGCTGGTCCAGCAGGGCATGACGCAACCCGGGCTTGCGGGCCACGCTGCCCACCGTCGGCTTCAGTTCCCCGGTGATGAGCTTGAAGATCGAGGACTTGCCGGCGCCATTACGCCCGATGATTCCCCACCGCTCGCCATCGGCGACGGTGCAGGAGACGTTCTTGAAGAGTTCAGTCGCGCCAAAAGAGACGCCGACGTTGGCGAGCGAAAGCAGGGTCACGCGGAGTGGGGAAGGTCAGACGGTATCGGCGCGACGCTCGCCGAGCGGCGAGGTGCGCCGGGGGAAAGGTAAGCGGCACGACCACCGCACCAACGGCGGGCCACACACCTTCCGGTCGGATGGACCGACCGCCCTCGCTCTCCGGGAGGCGCTACAGCGGGCGCTTGATCGAGATGATCCCGCGCACCATCCCCACTCGGTATCCGATCGCCTTGTCCTGTGGATAGTCGGCAGCAAGGCGCGCCTTGACGCTTGCGGGAATGTCATCGGCGTTGCCGTGGCAGAGCAGGCACATGGGCTGTGTCGGGAGCGCCTTCGCATAGCGGAACTGCTTCCCCCCTGCGGCGCTCACCACCTCCCACGTATCCAGCGATTCCGGCTTTTCGCCAGCAGCGAGGCGCTCTTCCAGTTGTGACTGCGCCTGGGCCTCCCACGCGTCGGGCACGCCGGCCGGGTTGCGGTTCTTCGGGCTCACCCGCGTGATCTCCATCCCATGCTGCCGCGAGAGCGCGGCGGCCGACTCCGGCGCCCGCACCTTGCACACGCCGATCGCCCCGTCCGGACCCTGCTCGGCGATCGCGGCCTTCAACTCGGCGCCAAGTCCTGTGGCAAGACGGGCAGCCGCTTCGCGCGCGCTGGCGACCAAGGCCGCCTGTTCGGTAGCGTCAGGGCCTCGGGCGCACCCTGCGAGCCCAAGCATGAACGAGACGGCAAGACACGCGGTGGTTTTCATGAGAATGCCGGTGGCAGGGACGCAGGATGCGCAGCCAGTCGTGTGTCGGCTATTTGTGGCTCGAGAAGATGATCCCGATCATCCGCAGGTTGATCACGACAAACCGCCACAGCTGCCACGGGATGAACGTGCGCAGGAACAGCGTACGCTTCGTGGCCGTCGCCACGTGCGGTGGAGGGGCTGAGGCTGGCGGCATCGTCATCACTCCGGGATCAGGGCCCACCCTGGTCGCAGCTGGGCCTTGTAAAGGAAGAGGTGGTGCAGGATGAGCTTGATCCAGTGGCCGGCGAGCCCGACCTCCCCAAAGGTGCGCTTCAGGTCGCGGCCGTAGTCGGGATACCGGTCGAAATCCGGGATGATGGGGAAGACCGTCATTGCGGCTGCCGACCCGCGAAGCATGGACGCGCCCGTCGACGCCACACACGCCGCCCCCATCTCCGCCATCGAGGCCGTGTGCGTCGGACCATCCGCCCCACGAATCATGTCCACGATGCTGTGGGCGACCGCCTTGCCGATCATGGCCGACGGCATCCCGGTCCGCGGAGGCGCAGGGGCCACGGGCGCGCCGCTCGGCGTGGTGTACGGCTTCGAGATGGCGTGTGGCGGCGCGAAGGCGATTCCTGCGGCGAACACGTTCCGGTACGCCGGGGACTGGTAGGTCCTCGGCCAGTCCTTCGCGCGCCACGCGTCATAAGTCTTTGCCGTGTAGTCGGCGTCCACCGTCATGAAGCCGTTGGGCTGGAACAGCCGCGCGGTGATGTCGGCGCCGCTGCGATCCATGGCCTTCAGGCCAACGCCGGAGAACGGCGGGAGCAACATCGCGAAGTCGAAGGGAAGGGTGTCCGCGTGCCCCTCCACCGTGTCGTACTGGACGCGATCCCGCTCCACCTGCAGGGGATGGGCGCGCGTGATCCATCGAATGCCGCGTTCGGCAAACAGCGACGCATTGAACGCACTCGACGGCTGTACGTATCCCCCGGTGCGGAAGTGCATGCCTCCCATTCCGAAGTCACCGAGCTCGTATTCGTTGGTGAGCCAGGTGATCTCGGCCTTGTCGCGGACGCCGCGTGCGCGCAGCTCGAACTCGAGGTTGACGATGTACTCGAATGCCGCGCCCTCGCAGGTGCAGGCCCCGTGGCCGACCCCAACGACGAACTGCTGCCGCTCCCCGCGCCGCATCCGTTCCACCGATTCATCGAGGGCGCGTGACGCCTCGACGGCATGCCCATCGGTGCACACGGAGTGTGAGTGCCCTCCATCCGGCCCTAATCCCGGTGTGCGGTCGAAGCGCAACTGGGGACCCGTCGCATTGACCAGGTAGTCGTAGTGCACCTTGTCACGGGTGCCCGGCCGCGCGCTGGGCTCGACGAGCACGTACGGTCGTCCGTCGGCCGCGTCGCCCTCGGGGTAGAGTTCGCGGGCCGACGCCTGGAGGAAGTCGATGCCGGCCCGCTCGTAGATGGGACGGAGGGGAACCCGGACCTGCTCCGGCCGCATCTGGCCCACGCCCACCCAGATGTTGGATGGAATCCAGTTGTAGGTGTCCTTGGGCGACACCACCGTCACCGCGTGCTCCTTTCCGAGCCATCGGCGCAGGAAGGCCGCAGCGGTGTGGCCGGAGATCCCGGCACCGAGCACCACGACGTGACTCATGGCATCACTCCCAGTGAACAAGGACCGATGATCATGTCGGCCGCGCCTGCGAACAGTCAGGAAATGCCCGACCGCCGGGAGGGAGCTCTTCTGGAACACACGCGATGTGAACGGTCGGCGGTACCTGCCGCCGCACGCCGGACCGGTTCAGGGTGCGGGCTGCTCCAGCTGCACCCGTTGCTTCATGTCGACGTACGCGGCGCGAATCAGAGCCAGCAGCGCGTCGCAGCCGCGGTCGTCATCGGGCCGCACCTTCACGTGACGCATGCGCTTGCCGGTGCCAACCAGCACGCGGTGCGGATCGGGCAGCTCGGCACCCTGGAAGAAGCCGACATTCACATGGGCCCGAAAGACGTCGACGTAGGCGAAGGCCGCGTCCTCCACGCACGCCGTGGGGTGACCGTCGTGGAGGAGCTCCCGCACGTCGGGCCCGCACGCACGCAGGGCACCAAACCAGCGGGCGGCGATCGCACCGAGGTCATCCGGTCTGGCTTCAAGCCAGCGATCGATCTCCGGGTCGCGGTTGACCGCGGTCGGGAAACGGAAGAGGGCACTCATCTTCCCCGCAATCTGGCGGCGGCGCCGAGGGCGTCCACCCCTGGCTCCGCGGGCAGTCCATGTGCGGGACTGCCCGGCGGGTCCTCAGGAGTTGGGTGTGGCTCCGGTCAATACGGCTTGCACCCCGGCGGTGACCTCGTCCACCGTGGCCTCATACGGAAAGGTCTGTCGCAGCCGTCCCTCCTGGTCCAGCAGGTAGAGCGTGGTCGAATGCGAGACGGAGTACTTCGCCGCGGATTGGGGCGTCGGGACAATCTCGTACGTCGCCCCGAACTGCTTCGCCACCGCATCCACCTCGGCCCGCGTCCCGGTCAGCCCCACGGCGTCGAGCGTGAAGAGCGAGAGGTCGGCCTTGAGCACCTCGGGAGTGTCGCGCTCGGGATCGACCGTGATGTAGAGCGTGCGCACGCCGCCGGCCTTGTCGCCCAGCCGCCGCGTCACCGTGGCAAGCTTCGACAGGGTCGTCGGGCAAACGTCGGGACACATCGTGTACCCAAAGAAGACCAGCAGAGCCTTACCGCGCTGCGATTGCAACGTGAAGGGCGCCCCGTTGTGGTCCGTGAGGGCGAAGTCCATGCCTGGGGACTCCGTGCGCGCACATCCCGCGGCCCCGGTGACCAGGACTGCGAGCGTCGCCGCCCGCAGGATCGCAGGTCGCGACCTCACGGCATCCTCATGGCGCGCACCGGGGCGACGAGTCGCACTTCGCTTCCGTCATCGAGGGTCAACGTGGCGCGGACCGTATCGCCGACGGCGAGCGGCTTCTTGAGGCCGAACAGCATGAGGTGAAAGCCGCCGGGCCGCAGGTCGACTTCACCGTTGGCCGGTACGACGATCGCTGGCACCGGGGACATGCGCATCATCCCGTTGTCGCGCTTCATCTCGTGCAGCTCAAGGGTATCCCCCACATCGGCCTTGCCGCTCAATACCCGGCGTTCGGTGGGACCCGCATTCTTGAGGAGGACGAACATACCCGTGGTGGCGCGGCCCGCGGGGACTTCGCGCACCCAGGGGTCGCTGGCAGTGACGGTGGTCGTCTGGGCCGCGAGCGGGGCGGCGGCGAGGGCCATAATGAAAGCTGCAGCGATGCCGGGCAGCGCACGGCGTGAGCGGAGGGAGGTCATGGACGTGGTGGGGTGGGTGCGGTGTGGAGTGAGGTGACGAAACGCGCGAGCGAGCGACGCTCGCGATCCAGCAGGTGACCGTACAGCGGCATCGCGCCGCCATTGGGGATCCCCGTCGCCAGCGTCTGCGCGATGGCCTCCTCGGTGATCCCGTTCTTGAAGGACGCCGCGTCGCGGAAGTCGCGCGGCGGCGGGTTGAGCGTCCGGGCGAGCGGGCCGTCGCCATGGCCGGCGGGGCCGTGGCATCCCGCGCAGCCATCCGACGCGAACAGGGCGCGCCCCTCGTCGAGCGATGGCTCCGTGACGGCGCCCGCCGTGCTCTCGGGCCGCGGGGCCAGCAGTGTGTCCAGGTCGGCGAATGGTACGACGCGCGCCATCGTCGTGGCCGGGCCGGCACCGGCGAACCGCAGCGTTATCCGGAGGGAGTCGCCCGGAACCAGGGAACGCGCCACGCCGTCCAACACGATGGAGTATCCGCCAGGGGCGAACCGCAGCGAGGCGCGGGCGGCGATCGGGATGGCGTCAACCGGCGAAAGCAGGGCGGTGTCCCCGAGCGCGGCGTCGGTCCGTCCGAGGCGATGTGCCGTGGCGGTGCGGATGCCGGCGGTGGCCGCACCCTCGACCGACGCACCAGTGATCGAGACGGCGCGGGCCCCCTGATTGCGGACGGTGAGGTATACCATGGGCTGGACCCCCGGTACCGCCGCAATCGCCGCTCGCTCCAGCTGGATGGCCGTCGTGCTCCCACCGCAGGCGACGGCGAGCCACATCGCGCTCAGCGATGCCACAACGCGCCGCCTGCGCCCCATAGCGCACGCGGACGCACGAAACGCCCCGGATCCTCCTGAGATCGACATCCTCGCTGCCCCTGGTTGGTGCCGGGCATGTAAGAGATGCCGGCACGCCGTGCGTCAGTCCGTGGTTGGACTGCGCGGGGTCAGGCGGGGGGACCTTGGGCGAAGGGCAGGAGGTGCGGCCGGGTGACGGCGTGGGCCACGACCGCCCGTTGGGTCATCACCGGCACTCGCGCGGGCGACGGTTGCTGGGGCGGCACGGGCGCGACGAGCGCGTCGGTGGTCGGCGCATTGCCGCACCAGTTCGCGCAGTCGCAGGGATCGAGTGGTGCCCCGCTATCCGCCGGGACTCCGTGCCCTGCGTGCTCCTGGTGCTGACCGACAGGCGCCGTGCGGTCTGCTTTCGCCGCATGTCCCATCGGGCAAGTGGTCGCACTCGGCGCGACAGCGGCGACCAGGGTCAGCCAGAGGCTGCTGATCGTCGCGAACCACCGGAAGTGCCGCGAGCGCCGGAGCATGGCTCAAGCTAATTCGCGGGCCGTGGCGCGGGTGTCGGGCGTCCGCCCCCCCTCCCCCCCGCCGCGTGGATCGCGGCCGGAGACCACGACGGCGGTGTGGGCGGCGCAGGAGGATCCCCCTGCGGGGAGGTGGCTCATCGCGTGTGCAGCCTCTGTCGGGGCCGCCGGTCCGCTAGCCGGCAGAATCCGTCGGGAGTCTCCACTCCGGCGGAGCGGGCAGGCGGTATCCCTCCATCAGCCATCCGCCATCCTCGGCCAGGACGTACTCCGCAAGAGTGATGACTTGAGCGGGCTCTCCACGCTCGAGCAACGCGTTGAAGGACGCCGAGAATGTTTCCGAGAACACGGCATCAATCTTTCGAAGTTGGCGCGGGATGGTCTTGCCCTTGGCGGACCACGCGCCACGCCTTCTCAGGAAGTGATTCGACAACGCCGCGTGCAGCGCTGCGGCCGTTGCGACTTGCTCAGCCCGTGAACGTGGTTCGCGCAAATCGTCAACCAGCCCAGTGATCGCATACCGTGAACTGTCGATGTCCGCGCGTGTCCATGCCGGCGGACCTTCAGCTATAAGGGCAGTCGCGGCCGCCTTGAGCGCGCGCGACAACGCGCTGGATCGCGGAATCTCGATGCCCTCGCTCACCATCGCGGGAAGTGATGGGATGCCCGATGGTCTATCGACCTTGTGGAAGAAGTACGCCAGCGTTTGCGGGTCATGGACGAATGCCTCGACCGGCCAGCCACCGAAGCGGTACGACTCCCGATACGCCTGTGGCAAGGTCCTGAAGACAACGACGAGGTCAAGGTCGGATGTGGACGTTCCTTCGCCGCGAACCAGCGACCCGGCAAGGAAAACGACTTCCGCATCCGCGTACCGCTCGCTGTGGACGGCCTTTGCCGCGGCGATCAGGTCGTCACGCACCCTAACCTTCGGTTAGCCCCGTTTTCGACGGACAGCCCGCGCCTCTCGGGGCGCAGACGACTCGGTCGCTTCGTGGAAGCCATCGTGCGTCTCGGCTGGTGTGCGGATAAGTATCGCCATCTGTCGGTACACTGAGCAATGGGGAGCTGAGACGGCCTTGTATCTGGTACTTCAGGGAGTTTGGTCTGAACTGGGATCTGCGCTAGCTCGGTGCGGTCTGGGTGCTCGACACCGTACGTTAGCAGGGGCAGCGCAGAGTCCCGTCGCCCACGAGCTCGCACAGTTGCCCGAGGTGACACCTCGGATCCGCAAGATGGAGCCAGGACGGCCGCAGCGTGCCCGGCGTCGGACGGGTCGTGGCCACGACGCTCCTGGCCGAACTCCCGGAGCTCGGGCGCCTCTCGCGCAAGGAGATCGCGAAGCTCGTGGGGCTCGCCCCCATGGCCCGCGACTCCGGCACGTTCCGCGGGCGACGCTTTATCCGCGGCGGGCGCCCCGGCGTCCGCGCCGCGCTCTACATGGGCACCCTCGTCGCCACCCGATGCAATCCGACGATCCGCGCCTTCTATCACCAGTTGGTCCACCGGGGGAAGCCCAAGAAGCTCGCGCTCATCGCCTGCATGCGGAAGCTGCTGGTCACCCTGAACGCGATGGTCGCACGCCAGGTCCCTTGGGCGGAGCACTCGCTCATCGCCGCTTGACTTTTCAGACAGTTGCTAACGTGTCAGGTTCAGCAGCAGCCGCGTATCGCACCAAGCGAGCGCAGCGAGCCGTCAATGTAGCGGCTGCCTGCTGCAACCTGCTGTTCGGCGGCTACCTTCCAAGGACCACATCGATACTCGCAAGAACCTGCTCCAGTCGTTTCGGCGACAACTTGCCGATACGGCTCATGAGGAAGGCCCGATCCACGGTGACGAGCTGCGCGGCATTGGCGACGGAGTCCGTCGGGAGGCCGGTCACTTTGGCGGACAGGAGCGTGTTTCCGGGAGCCGCCTCCCACTTCAGATTGCTCGTGAGCGGGACGCACACGGCCGTAGCAAGGCGACTGCGATTGAGGGGATTCCCCTGGACAATGACGACGGGTCGGCGGAAGCCAGGGGCGGACCCCGATGGGGCCGGCAACTCGGCCCACCAGATCTCCCCCTGCCCGATCTCTACCATTCCACCCGCTCCAGCACGGCGTGCGCGGCCGCACGGGTGAACGGATCCCGCTCCTCACCCAGCGCGTCGACCACGCAATTCATGGCCTCGGTGACCTCGTCCGGGGCATGCCGGCTGAGGTATTCCGCGAGCGCCTCGGCATAGAGCTGACTGCGGGTCTTCTGCGCCCGCCTCGCCTGGCGCTCCGCGGCCAGAAAGACGGCGTCAGGGAGAGAGATGGCGGTCTTCATACCGATAGTATAACCACCCGTCCGATTCGGGCAAGCCCCGCATGGTCAACCAAGTCACGATGTCGTTGGATTACTCATCGTCGAGGAGAGACGGGCTAACGTCCATGGCTCACATGCGGGCGCTCATATCAAGCCGTCCCGCCCGCCGCGAACCCCCGCCTTACGGTATCAGGCGGCGGGCGGGACGGCCAGCCCTCTGCGCCCGTCTTGTGCAGCCATCTGTTAGCCCGCCCCTTGCCAGTATGTCAGCTCTGACATATGTTCCGCCATGGCCACCGCCGACAAACCCGTCGTCTGGCTCCACGGGGAGGTGAAGTCGCCGCCCTTCTCGCCCGCCGCCCGCGTTGAGGCGGGAACCCTGTTGCGCCGTCTGCAGCGGGGCGAGCGGCTCGGCATGCCGGCCTCCCGGCCCATGAGTCGGATCGGTGCCCGCGTTCACGAGCTCCGCGTGGTGGATATCGACCGAACCTGGCGGCTGATCTACCGGGCCGATCCGGATGCCATCATCATCGCCGAGGTCCTTCCCAAGACGACCGCGCAGACGCCCGACGCGGTCATTCGGACATGTCAACGCCGGTTCAAGGCGTACGATGCGGCAGCTGCCGCCGAGGAGTGACACTCATATGGATGCGAAGAAGCGGAAGCGTCTCGAGGCCGCCGGCTGGACGGTCGGTACGGCGGCCACGTTCCTCAACCTCTCCGACGCCGAGGCCACGCTCGTCGATATGCGGCTCGCCCTCAGCGCTTCGCTCCGCGCCCGGCGCACGAAGCACCGCATGACGCAAGCGACTTTGGCGAAGCGGCTCCGGTCCAGTCAGTCGCGCATCGCGAAGATGGAGGCGGGCGATCCGACCGTCTCGCTCGAGCTCTTGATTCGCGCGCTGCTCACGGTCGGGGCGTCGCGACGAGACGTCGCCTCTGCACTCGCCAAGCGCGTGGCTTAACCCAGCCAAGCTTCTCCTTCGCGACGGGCTAACGACCCGCGTTGAGTTGCGCTGCGTCCCATAACAGTGCCGCCATGGCGAAGCACATGGCGGCACTCCTTCACAGCAGCGGCAGCTCCAACGCGCTGTTAGGCGACAGCTTCGTCCGCAGTATCATCTTCGGTGCCCGTAGCGTGCTCGGGGAGGTCTGTGCAAGGCGCTTGGTTCAGCCGCCTGGTTCCCTTCCGTCTCGTCTCTCGCCCAAGGCACCATGGCTCGCTCGTAACTCAGTTCGAAGAGATCGGTTTGGTGCACGAAGCTCTGACCCGCGAGTGTGCACGTAACCCGGAAACGTAGCACGCCCGCATCAAGGTATTGCTTGAGCGGACCCGCAATTGTCGTGGACCACTCCCTCTCGTTGGAGGCGGCGGGCGCTCTTGCGACTTCGTGCCACGTCGACCCGGCAGGGACCAAAATTTCTAGTGCCTCGCTGCACGGACGGTTGGCTCGACTGCGCACTCGCACGACTGCGTTGCGCGACTGAGGGGTAATGTTCGAGAACTCCGGGCTCCACACTACGGAAGGGGGAGTCACGGCCCCGGTCCGTAACCTGTAGTAGTTGCCGTCGTCGGCTCGCAGGCTTGCGAGGTTCCCTCCGAGCGGCGTACCTGTAGCAATGGTCACGTTGGATGGATACTCGATCACGTTTTGATATGGCACCGGAGTACGGAAGCTCGTCGATGGCATCTCGACTCCGGGTCTCCAGATCGACTCTTGGGGGCTAGAAGCAGTGCAGGTGATGACGCCGTACTGGGCCTCAAAGGTGAAGGGCACGATGACACGTCGCACGTTCCACTTGTAGAACTTGCCAAGTGTTAGTCCCGATGCGATCACTTCAAGGAACACGGCCCCTGAGCCATTGCTGGTCGATTTCAGCGTGCTCGCGCGGTGCGTTGGACGCCACTGGAAGCGTCCAGGATGCTCCACAAGCTCGACCTCCAGCGCGTACTCCCACTTGCAGTCCTCAATGGCTGGAGAGTTGTACTGGATCAAGGCTCCAATCTTCACGACATCGGACGTCGCCGTGCCGAAGAAGCCGATCTCCGAATCATCGAGATTGCGTTGCTTCAGTCCTGTCGGTGGTTCGACGCTTCGTCTCGCACTATCTGCCGCACCCTGCGCGGCCGCCGTCGCGACTCCCATCCAGCAGAAGATCACGCCGATGCCGATACGGGCTGTCAGGTACGTCCTCACGTATGCCTCTCCATCTGACGGTCTATTGTTGATCTCGCAACTAGTGTTCGCCCGGTACCGCGGCGCAGCATGATCGATGCGGCCAGCACAATGTCGCCTAACGTCCCGCGCTCACATGCGGGCCATCTGAACCAATGCCGGCCCGCCCGGGCCGCCACCTCATGAGCCTACCGCGGCCCGGGCGGGACGGCTACCCCCTGGCCCGGCATGTGCTGCGCCATGTTAGGCCACGCCTCACACCGACAGCCGCCCCGCGATCTCGTCGAGGCCTCGGAGTCGCTCCGGATGGGTAACATGCCGCTCCCGCCGATCCAAGAGAAGCGGGACCATTCCAGCGCCTCGTGCTCCAATCACGTCGTCGTGCATGCTGTCGCCAATGTACCAGATGCCCTCGGCATCCAGGCCGAGGCGCTCAGCGGCGACTTGGAAGATCTCAGGTCGCGGCTTTGCGAATCCGGTTTCCCCTGAGGACACGACGACGTCGAAGAACTGGCGCAAGGCCGCCCGCTCCAGCGTCGCCTCGAGGGTCGGTGGCCAGTTCGATACAATCCCCAGGGGCAGGTCGATCCGTCGGAGTAGCGACAGCGCCGGCAACACATCTGCATAGACGCGCCAGCCAGTCGTGAGAAAGCGGGCTTCGAGTCGCTCTGCGGCGCCACTTGCATCACCCTCGAATCCCAGGTGAACCAGGGCGCGGCGGTAGTGCTCACTCCACGTCGCGGCGAGATCCTGCTCCGCAGCCCGACCGCCCGCTGCCCACCACTCCGCCACAACGGTCTCGACGGCGCCAGCGAAACGCACCGGGTCCACCGCTGCGGTCTCCTCACTGCCACGCAAGGCTACGAGCTGCGGGTTCTCGGCCTCAAGCAGAGTGCCGCCAACGTCGAAGATGATCGCTGAGGGCCGTCTACTCATCATGACTAGCGCTAGTCTCCCCGCAAGTGGCCTAACGTCCCGCGCTCACAAGCGGGCCCTCTAAACCAATGCCGGCCCGCCCGGGCCGCCTTCCCAAGATTCTACCGCGGCCCGGGCGGGACGGCCACCGCCCTGGCCCGCCTTGTGCAGCGCCATGTTAGGCCGGCCGCGGCGTCACAGGCTCGACGGTCGCCTACGGCGCGCTCCCGGCCGGGCGAAACGTCACCGCAAGCCGCTTGCCCGTCGGCACAACCTCGGCCATACGCCCCGGCGCACCCCCGGGCACTTGCGCCCCTGATGATCGCCGCGACGCGAGGAGACCGCTCGGCAGCTCCAGCGTCCCGACATAGTCCATGCCGGTCCACTTGAGGCGCAACTTCAGCAACGGGCCGCCCCGCGTGCTATTGGTCTCGGTCAGGGTGAGCGAATCACCTTGGCGGCGCCCGACGAGTTCGCGGCGCCACCGCCCATCGTCCGGTTCGTGCGCGTTGGAGAGTCGGGCAGCGACCGTGTCGCCGTCCGCCACGAGCTCAAGGCGGAGGTCGGTCGCGCGCGCATCGGCAGCGCGCCGATAGTCGCTCGCGTCGGCTCCCGGAGGCCGATCGGCTGTGGCGCCGCGGGCGTCGCCTGCCATCGGACCGCCCGCGCCACCCAGGCCCCGGATGCCGGTGCCTGCGCACCCGCCACGCCCCCGATCACCGCCAGCGCGGCGAACGCCCCTCGAGTCATCGCTCCCAGTCCTCGCCTCATGCGTCACCTCCGACGGAAGAGTTCCTATCCAGCTCGGCCTAACGTTTGCGTTCATTTGCGGGCGATCTCAACCAAGCCGACCCGCCCGGGCCGCCCCTTCACCAGTCTACTGCGGCCCGGGCGGGTTGGCCAGCCGCTCAGCCCGCCAAATGCAACGCTCTGTTAGGCAACCCGCTTCCGCTTCTTCGTTTGTACGGTGACTGCGACCCCGAGCCGGGCCAGCAACTCGACCAACGCATCAATACTGAACTGCTCGATCTTGCCTCGCCGGAGCGCACTGACCCGCGGTTGAGACACCCCCAGCACCTTGGCGGCCCGGACCTGGGTCAGGCCGCGATCTTCGAGCGCCTGATTGAGCGTGATCATCAGATCGCTGCGAATGAGGAGGTGCGCCGCCTCCTCGGGCGGGAACCCCAGGTCGACAAACACGTTCCCCGAGCCACGACGCATGCGCACGGCCATGCCTACTTGCCTCCCCTTCGAGCGTTCGCGCAGCACCGCCTGATACCGCGCCCGGCCGAGCTCGAGATCGAGCCGGGGAGTCTGTTGCGACTTCTTCTGGAACACGTGCAGGACGTAGACGGCCTCCGCGAACTTGGCCACGAAGAAGAGTCGGAAGGCTCCGGCGACCCGGACCCGAATCTCCCACACCCCGGCACCCACGGTGGCCATTGGCTTTCCATCGCGCGGCTCCCGCCCCCGCTGCACTTGGCGGAGGTCGTATCCGAGCTCGCGCCGGACTTCGGCCGGAAGGGCCCGAAGGTCCGCGTGAGAGCTGCCCACCCAGGTGACAGGTTTCTCGTGCACCACGGACTATACCAGAACCGATATACGCGCGCAAGGCGCGGGCACTCTCGGCACGCGCTTCGTTTCCGTGTGGCGCGGCCCCGGCAACGGTCTCCTCCCTCATGCCGCTATCAGCCTCAGGGTTGCCTAACGTTTCGGCTCACTTGCAGCCGAAAGCAATATAGCCGGCCCGCCCCGGGCCAGCCTTTGCCATTCTACCGTGCCCGGGGCGGGCCGGCCACCCCTGATCGGCTGCCAAGTGCAGCCGGATGTTAGACAGCCCTAGGCACTGAAGCTTCCCTAGCGCGGCTTCGAGAGTCGCGCTGTCGCCAGCCGACGCGCGGCTTCGAACGCTTCACCTTCCGGCACTCGCACATCGGGTTGGACGCCCACACCTTCCCAATCCGTGCCAGTCACGGGGTTCACCATCCGCGCGTAGGCGACATTGACCGCGAAGTGATCTGTGACTCGCCGAAGCCGCGATGGCCGTGCGCCGCCGCCAGTGACTTCGCCGACAATAGTCGCGCGCTTCAGAGCCTGCAGCTGATACGCGAAGCTTTACGAGGCCGATGTTGCCATCCAGTCGCTCGACGCGCACGAACGCGCAGTTCGCACGACGGAGTTGCTGGCGCCGCCGGGCTTCCATTTCGGGCGTCGGGGCCACATCGAAGTCCGCGGGAAATGCAGGTACGCTGAAGTCCACCCGTAAGTGACGGTCTCCGCTCACGTCTCGCAGCTGACGAGTAAGTAGGTCAGCCAGCAAGCGGGCGGAAGAGATGCTGCTGTACGCTCCCCGGGCGGCACGGGCACTCACGCTGTCGGCGAGTGCACCGCCGAGCGATGGTAGCACGTGATGCCGCCGGAGCGCATCCGCAACACCGACCACGACTCGCTCGTTCTCCTCAGGCGATACGAGAAGCTCACGATAGTCCCGGCCGACAGGTATCGCCGTGAGGAAGAAGCTGCTCACGCGGAGAGGGTCATCTGGCTCCACCGCGACTACACCAAGCTGCTGATTCGGCGAAACGGTATCTCTGAGGAGAAACTCTACATGCAGGTCGCTACTGCGGATCACCCGGTCGAGGATGAAACGCCGAGAGGCCCCCAGCGCTGAAGAGGGGACTGGCAGTTCGACACCGGGCGCTTGCCGTTTCAACACTGCCAGAGCGATGGTGTCCGCGCCGTTGTAGGCCGATAGCCACTCCGCAAGGAACCGCCCGGCCCCTGTCCCTGGAGGCGCTGTCTGGCTCTGCACTTCTCCGGCGAAGAGGCTGCTGGTGACTACCAGTAGAGAGAGTGCACGCGTGGGCGAGAGCATTCGCAAGGGGTGAGTGCGATCGTAGTGAGTTGAATGGCCTGTCTAACGATAAGGTTCAGTTGCAGCCGAATCAAATAAAGCGCGCGCAGCGCGCAATCAACAGATCGGCTGTCAACTGCAACCGGGGTTAGACAGCACGGGCGTCATGCGTGGTCGTGGGCGGCGGCGCGCGATGTCCCGCGACGTCGCCACGCGAGTACCAGTAGCGCGGGGATGAGATCGAGCAGCGTCACGCCCACGCGTGCGAGCACCACGACGACCAGAATATCGCTCGCGGGCAGCACGGCGCGGGCCAGGACCGCCTGCATCACCCCTTCGCGCGCACCCAGCCCGGCGGGCGCAATGACGAGAAGGAGCCCGGCCAGGAAGGAGCCGGTCCAAGCGGTCACGCTCGTGACCAGCGACAGGCCGGCCAGCGGCAGGACCGCGCGACCGAGTGCGTACAGCGCGACGCCCCACAGGAGCCAGCTGGCCGTCGCCGTCCAGAGCAGCGTCCACATCGTGCGCGCCGTGACGGTGGTGATTCCGGGGACGCGTCGCTCGATCCCAGCCGCCAGCTGTGGGAGTGCGCGAACGGACGCGGGTCCCAGCAGCAGCGCCACCACGCCCGCCAGCGAAAACGCCAACAAGACCGGCGACACGCCCAGCGCGGAGCCACCCGCGGCGACGAGGACAAGAACGCCGACGCCCATGCCCACTACGCCCTGCCCGAGTGAGCTCGCGGCCACGCGGGCCGGCGGCAATCCGGAGTCGGTCGCCATCGCAGCGATGATCGCCATCTGCCACGCTTTGCCGCCCGGGAGATAGCGTCCGAGGTTGCTCACGAGGAACAAACGCGCCAGCGCCACGAAGGACGCGCGCACACCGAGATCACGCAGCAATCGCTGCCAACCAAGGACGTACCACGCATGACCGGAAAACGCGCAGGCCAGGGCCACCGCGATCCACCGCCACTGGACGGACGCCGCGCGCCATGCTTCGAGCGCGGCAGGCCCATCACGCCGTAGCGCCCGCGCGATGAATGCGACGGCGGCGACGCTGACGACCACCGTTGCCCATCGTCGCCAGGGTGAGCGGGGACGCACAGGCGCATTAGTGCGCGGTGGAAGGGTGACTCCGTCCTCGGGGATCGTCAACTAGGCTCGGTCGAGCGCACGAATGCGGGTGGTCACCAATTCAGTGTAGTGCTGTCTAACGACCCACGCTCTCAGGCGGGGCCTCTCATAAAGCCGCCGCACCCGGCGGCCGTCCTTGCCCTTACACTATAGGCCGCCGGGTGCGGTGGCTAGCCCACGGCCCCGACCTGAGCTGCGTGCTGTTAGGCCGACCTACGCGGGGCGGTCCAGGAAGCGTATCAGATAGCACGTCGCGCCGGGCGCGTGACGCTCACAGCTCAGGTCGACATAGGATTCCGTGATCGTCGCATCGCTCCAACGGATGCGAAACTGGTACAGGCCAGGTGGCAGTCGCACGAAGCGCTTTTCCACCACGCGCCGCGGTTGCCGGGGAAGCGGCTGATCGGCGATCGTGAATTCGACCGTATCTGCGCCAAAGGAGAGTAGGACTTCAAGACTGTCGCGCACCGGTGGCGCCCGCTGGCCGATCTGGACGGCTCCTTGATCGAGCAGACGGCGCCCAAACGGCGGCGCTCGCCAGACCGCCGGCCCGACCTCCGATAGGCGCTGCTGTACCCATGACGACACCGCCCACGCGTCCGCGCAGCGGGGGAGCCGCAAGGTGCCCGGCGTAGCCACGGCTCCGACCACGTAGCTCTGGCCGGGGAGGAAGTAGGCACACGGAGCATCGTCCCCTGCGACGACCGTGAGCGTATCCGGGAGCGGTCCCCGCCACGAAGAGTCAGTCACAAATCGGACCCGGCGTTCGCGTGCCAGGGAGTCAATCGCCAGTACCCTCCCCACGAACAGGATCGGGGCAGCGGTCGGCCGCAACGGCGCGCCCGCGCCAAGGCCGCACCAGCAGGCGGCGTCGGCGCGGCTAGCGGTCGCGATACTCAGCAGGAAGATGCCAAACGCAATGCGCATGACTCAGTTCGGCCTAACGTCCCGCGCTCACATGCGGGCCTTCAAAAAGAGCCGACCCGCCCGGGCCGCCTCCCCCCCACTATACCGCGGCCCGGGCGGGTCGGCCACCCCACAGGCCCGTCTTGTGCTGCGCGCTGTTAGCGCGCGTCTTCCGGGCGAAAGCGGCGCTTGCCTGGTGGCCTCATGCACTACAGCACCGCGCGCCTCTACCCTTCGGCATTGGTACCTTGCAGCTTAGGCTCTTGCGCCGCGTCTTGGACCGGAAGCGAGGCACCTCGAAGTGCGTTTCGCAACATCGGATCGACCGGAAAGGTCAGATACTCACCGGTGGACAACGTGATGGTCAGTCTCATGACTCTCGGCCATCGCCATGCTCCCGCCGAGAGTGCCCGCTGCAAGTCCGAGGACTTCAACACATATGTCGCCCAGTCGAAAAGAAAGGTCGCGCGCTCACTTGGCGCGAGCTTCCACGGGAGCTTTCCAGCGAGCGGATGGGACGAGAGCGTCTGAAAGAAGTGCCTTCTTCGGACTACCCCGATGCGCCATCCGATTGCCTCGACGACAGCATCACGGTGCCCGATGTTTACCACTCCGACCTTCAATACTTCCTGTCCATCTAGGGAGCCTTGGCTCAGCAGGGTTCCCAGTGTAGCGGTCGCTCGCACCCTCGCACGACCCTGTTGGCGCGCCAGATGGAGCGCGACTACAACCGCCGCCAGCGTGCCAACGGCGGACAGAATCTGCGCGACCACCTCTGCTTTTGACCAAGCTTCGTTCATCTGAATCATCCGTCGCGCTAACGTTTCACCTTCACTTGCGGGCCCTCCAACCAAGCCGACCCGCCCGGGCCGCCTCCCGTCGAGTCTACCGCCGGCCCGGGCGGGTTGGCCAGGCCGCAGCGGCCTGACAAGTGCAAGGTGCTGTTAGGCAGCACTTCTTTTGCACCGCCTGAGCTCTCTCCAGAGACGCTTGGGACACGATGCGTCGCTTCCGGTCCGACGGCGTCCAGGGCTGACTAGAAGTGCCGCACATGCTTGCAAGCACGCGCGCAACAAATGCCCGCCCGGGCGTCGAAGGGTGCCGCGCTTGAGGGGAGCTTACCCTGACGGCGGAGGACTGGAGATAGGACCTAGAGGCGCCGCGCGGCCTGCGAGCGACCACACTTCAGCGCGTCAGCGTCTTGACGGGCTTCCCGTTCACAAACCGAAAACGTGGTGACGTAGTGCCGCCGACGTGCCGCTTCCCCTCGTGGCTGAGGTCCACGCCGGGTCGATGTCAATTCCGAGCGATTTGGTGGATCGCAATCGACTCAACATCGAGTGAGTCTCGCTGGACGATGGCCACGCGATCTCCGCGCACTGCCTCCAACCGGGCCCCTTCGGGCAACGCTATCAACGCCAAGGGCCGAAGCTCGTTGTCGAGAATCGTCCAACGCGATCCGGGTCTTTGCCAGCGGCTCCCCAGCCGAAGAGGCTCGAACCGTTCGATCCAGAGACGGTCATCGGAATCCACCAACACGCGGCCCATCGCCGGGCGAAACTCCGGAAGAATCTCGCGGGCAAAAGGCTGCGCGAGACGCTTCCTTACTTCTGCCGCCGGAAGATTGACCTCCAATACGGCACTCGTCTCCGAGATAAGCGACGCGAGTTCGGCAGCAGTAAGGCGCTCACGGGCCTCCGGCCACTCGAGCAAACCCGCCTGAGAGAAAGTGCTGTCCAGCCAGGGAGAGTGCAAAATCCTCGCCAGATCCGAAGTAGGCTCGGCGGACACCGAGAGCGGCAAACGGTGTGTTGGCAAATGGCAAGCGCATATCGCCTTCTTCGGTCAGACCCGTGTAGGTTCCCTGGAAAGTTGGCCCCGCGCGCACAAGCTCTCCGGCGCGATTGATCAGTCGCAACTGAGCCTGCATCCGCCATGGTCTGACGCCCGGCCCCCGCGGTGCGGAGTCTCTAGGCGTAAGCATCATTTGCAGAACAACCAGTGCGCTATCACCCCACGCCCAGCCGTTTTCCGGCCAGCCGGTCTCGGTGTCATCTCCCACCAGCGCTACCGCTCCAAGGTAGCCCGCAGTCGGGTGCCAGTAGGTCAGTCGGCGCCGCCGTCCGTCGAACACCGCAAAGGTGTCAGCCTTCACTGCGGAAATGGCAGCAAGTCCGCGGAATTCCTGGGGTCCGTCGCCGATCCTTCCCATGGCCCCGCGGTAGGTGCCCGTCGAATCAAACACTAGCAACCGACTCGCCCCGAGGTCGGCAACGACGAAGGTGCCACTAGGCAACCAGCGCATAGCTCCAACCGGAGAAAGCGCGGCTGAATCGCCGCTTTCGGCGCCCGTAATCACGTGAAGCGGAGTAGGCACGAGTCTCCAGACTGGCAGCTCATGCGCGGCGCCGCGGATTGTCGCCACCGATAATCCCGCCGAGTCTCTGACTGCCATTCTGATCTCCCGCTGGCGACTCACGTCGCAGGAGACGCTCGCGCCGACGAGACATCCAAGGGCTCCTGCCACGATCAACCGCCTGTTACCGATACGATGTAGCATTCCGTCCTCGGACCCCTTAGTGCCGGTTAGGCGACGAACAGAACTCCTTCGTCGCGTGATCGCTGATAGGCCAGTGATACCTTCTGCGTCCGTTGTTGTGACCGCCGCCGAACCAGAGCTCAGCTTGCCGGCGTGCCAGTCTATTGTTCCACGGCGATGAGGGCAAGTCGTGTGATGACCTCTTGCCCCTTGCTAGATCTGGAGAGGCCTATGACGCTGCTTCTCTCCGCAGCGAGTGGCCTGAAGCCCGCCGGAAGGTCAACGTCTCCGATCCACCCTCCGGCAACGTGGTAGATATGCCATCGTGAGGGAGCCATGGGTAGCGGATTGAGCAGCGCCATTGCATCCTCGGGCATGGCGGGCCCGACCCAAAGTAGGCTGTCGGGCGTCCCAATCAACCGCCCAAACGCCGCTGTACTATCCGCGAAGACCGTAGTCCGCCGTGCCGACTGGCGCGCAGCCGCACCCTGGGCAGGGGTTGGCGCTATCAACCGCTGCGAAGAAGCGCAGCGTGTCAGGGATCGCGATGCGCCGACGTTCAAGCGCAGTCCGAAGGATACGAACGCGCTCTTCACCGCTCTCAGAAACGCACCTGATCTCATACGCCCGAGAGAAGCCAAAGCAGAGAAGGTCACCTACGGTGGCGCTGACTAGCGCGGGGCCGAAAGTAAGAGGGACGAGTTTGCCTTCCTGCGAAGTCACCCATTCCCTCCATGGCATGCTTCCGATACTTCGCTCCCCGCCGCTCCGGCCCACCACAACCATGAGCACGCTGTCGCCGATGCCTGGGTCGGAGTCCACGGCCGCCGAACCGGACCACTCCAGCGGTCGCACCACCCGGGAAGGTACGCGGCATGAGCAGGTCTCGGCCGCCAAAGGATCGCCGGGTCACAATTCCGAGATACCGCCCGTCCCACCTAAAGGCCTGTCCGACGTCTCTGCCGTTGAAGCCGATGATGCTGTCGCCGTTGATATGGGCGCGCCAGAGCGCCCGGAACCGGCCTTCACCGGCTCCGAATCCGCCAATAGTCCTCTGGTAGCGCCCATTTGGCCCATATACTCTGAGCTCCCCGAGATTCAGGAGCCCGACCGCGATGGCCCCAGAGCGATGGAGCCCGGCGTACGATACGCCCTCTAGTCTGTAGACCCCGGTGGCAGTGTCGCCTCCAATCACGAGACGTGTCGTCGTGCTCACCATCCACCTTGCCTTCGGCCGCGAATCCGAAGCCACCCCAATCTTCTTGACGCCACTGGCAGCAGCCGTTCCCCGCTTCGGCTCCTGCGTCGAGGCCCCAACGCCACCGAGTCCCACGAGCACTGCCACTACCAGAAGATGTTTCGCCGGCCCCAGCGTTCGCTCACATATGCGTGCGTCAACACACCGCGGTTTACGACCGCCGTGCTCGCGTGTAGTCATGATGCTCGCCTCTGGGACTTCCTCAAGGTAAGATCGAGAGTGGCTGATGGAGCCCGACCCTTGTCGCTTCCCGTCGAGAGACCATCGCCGGTCACGATCATCGCTTGCGACGCAGTTCTCTACGTAGCAGATACTCGAGCCCTTGCGGCGTAGGGACTCCCACGCGTAGTCGACCTCCCAACACAAAGGCCGGAGTCTCATCGATCATCAGACTGTCGGCGGCCCTAACGTCGTCTGCAACACTCCTCCATGCTTCATCGCTTGAAAGGCAACGGGGAGAATGCGACGGAGTCCGAGAGCCCCGCCTCCTTTCCATAGGACCACCAATTACGCGCACCGAGCGCGTTCGCATCGCGGAACAGGGCGTCATGTACTTCTTCGAAGCGACCGGCTCGGCGCCCGCACTCTGCAACAACAGCAGCTCCGTGAGCCCTGTCGTTCAGCGGTATGTGCCGGTACACGACCGCGAGCTCGGTGGGGTGGCGCAACCTCGCGTCTCGGAATCGGGCGGCGGCAATTCCGCACGCGGGACACGTGAAGTCCGAAAACAGTACGATGGCGACCCGCGCACGAGCGTCGCCCATGCGGGCTCCGGCGGTTCCGTAGAGCTCAGAATCCTTGATTAACCGAGCTGTTGTGTCGTCGTTCAGCCGAACCGTCAGCATTGGCACGTCGAGCACCCTCAGCACCAGGGTCGCTGCGGCAAGAGCGGTGGAAAACGCACAGGCTATGGAAGCTAGCCCACGCCCCGCCCTCGGTCGTCGGTTCGTCATTCTGTCGTTCGCTGGCATGCTTTCCTCCGTGCGGAGCCACGAACGGGACTGACTCCCGGATCCGTGGCTCCTTTCGACTCTGTCAGGCGTTCACGGCGCCCAGGAAACGCCGCCTACTTCTGGCAGGAGTACTCATGCTCGATTGATTCGGGATTCGGCTTGCAATACCAGCACTCGGCGGTGCAAGGCGCCCCGGTTGTACAGTGCCCTCCGCACGGCGTGGGCTGCGCATCGAGGAGGGGTGGGCGTGACAGGTACGCGCCCGCTGCGATCGCAAGCATGCCGAGGCTCCAGAGCGTGCGTCTCATTGGTTCTCCTGCGTGAAGGTTGGGGCCGCTGGGGGGGCCCAAGGCGCCCCTTGCGCCCGGTCTCCCCGATTCGGCGCACCACAAATGCTACTCGCGGAAGAGCGACGCAACTGGCAGTATGCGACAGCTGTTATCGGTACGCGACACTTGGGCTCTGTAAGCGTCCATGCCGCTACCCGGCGGCCTTGCGCGGCCCCGCGCTGGCGCGCCGTCTGCGCATCGCGAGCGCACTCGGCGCCAGAGAGAGAATCGACGCAACGTCCTTCCACGGAAGGCGGGTGGCGTCGCGCAGTGCGGCGGCGCGGGCGAGTAGCGCCTTCGTGAGCATGGCCCGCGGTGTGTGCCGCGTGCTGTCGGCGACGGCCCGCTCGATTGTGCGCTGGGACACGCGGAAGTGAGCCGCGATTTCGGATACACGTCTTACGCGGTGCGCGTTTCGCTCGATCCAAGACGCTGCCTGCAAGCCCAGTGTCTCGTTCGCAGCCGCCTCGACCTGCACCAGTCCGGCCATCTGAATCACTGCGGCGGTCCCACAAACAGCAGAGAGCGCTCGCTCTAGGTCAGCTGGCCCATCGCTGAGGAACACGTCGTCTACTCCGATAGCAGCGGGGCGGTAAGGCGCGTGTGCGACCCTACGCAGTGACTGCCGACCATGAACACCGGTACTCCATCATTACCTCCGCGTGCCTGTCGCATGGCGGCTCGCGACTGCGCTACGCTTCCCTTTTCGACGATCAGCCGCGGCGCCAGAGACTGCGAATCGCTCAGCTCGCTAAGGTCAATCAACCGGGTCGCTCTATTTAGCGCCTCACGTAGTGATGGCCATGCCTCTTTGATGCGCCCATCGAGGACCACTAAGGGTCGCGCTCTAAGCGTCGGTATTACAGGTGGCTTGGGCATACGATCGTGTGCATCTAAGCATTATGGCCGGTAAGCTGCGCTTATTGCGCCGTTCCAGGTGGTGCACCATCTCTTGTTCGGCATGACTTCTAGTGTGCGGGAACCGTCCGCCGTTCGGCACTTCCAGTTTTCTGCCATCTCTTGGCAGCTTCCTTTCTTCACCTGCCCGGAGAGGGGGCGGCCATTTGATCACTGCCACCCACGCCGACGGGGAGCGTACTCTCGTGCGCCGAAACACCGTCGCCACTCACCTTCGGGCATGGTCGCGTCCCGACAGCCTGCTGCGACGACGGCCAAGCAGAGTACGACTACACTTGACCTGGCTCGCATGAGGTCGCTCACGCGGAGAGCGAAACAGGACGCATCAACCGGCGCGCATGGTCGGGTTGAGGTGTCGACTGCTGCTTAACATGTGGAGGCGCGTGTGTCGCGTCAAGCCACGCTATGCCGAGCTCAACCATGCGCTGGCCACCATCAGCAGCAAGCCACGCTCAGTCCGCCTAACGTCCCGCGCTCATTTGCGGGCCATCTGAACAAATGCCGGCCCGCCCGGGCCGCCACTACCATGATCCTACCGCGGCCCGGGCGGGACGGCTACCCCCACGGCCCGGCACATGCTGCGCGTTGTTATGCCGCACCCGACGTGCTGCTTGACCGCCTTCAGCCAGGGCGCTCTCCGACGATGCGCCGCAGCTCAAGCTCACAGTGAGCGCTCAGTTCGGGATCGGTCAACGGTACAGACGCGGCTGCCGAGGCGGTGGCCGCAAGGGTCCAGTGGCATTGGTGGGTCGGCTACTGCACTGCATTGACCAACATCGCGCCTGGTGGAGCCGGTGCGGCCTCAGCGTTGGGGAGGCAAGTCGATGATCTTAGTCACCACGCGACCTGTCAACGTCAGCGTCAGGTACCAGGACAGATCTTTAGGTCGGATGGATACTTTCCAGTCGCCTTCGTGGCGCTTCACCTTCGCAAGGTATTCAGCATTCACCAGATCCTCGACGTACAGCGCTCCCGGATACACTTCCAACCACTTGGACCCGTCGATGCCCTCTTCGGTCTGCACCAGTTCGTCGTAGATGCGCACTCGCCCAACGGCACCGATGTACTCGTCAAACACCGTGTTAGAGGAGCTCTCTGAGTTGTGTCCCACACTTGCCGGCGGCCCGTACGCAAGCTCGGCATCCTTTAGCAAAGTGGCGCGGTCGAAGGGCACATAAATATCGCGACTCACCACAGCCGTACGAGGCGTTCCGACAGGTACCTCCAGGCTTTCCCATGGAGCGCCGCCGCCGCATCCTGCGCCCGCAATAGCTCCTAAGATTGCAGCCCTTCGCGATAGGCCTCGTCGCACATATCGAGTGATCTGCGCCAACATTCGCGGCATCTCCAGAAGTTGTGGCGGCATAACGTCTGGGTTCAGACGCGAGGGCTTATCATAAGACGCGGCGAAGCCGCGCACCATAGCGCCCTCGGCGACTGCAACCCTCTGTTATGCTGCGCCGCGGCGCGTGCCTTGATGCAAGGCGGCTGCCACTGCCAGGGATTTCGGGCCGCCACCCGGAGCAAGGCCAATGCCGGTCCATCTGGCGTGCGTCGGCCCTGCTCCCAGTTGCGAAGCGTGGCCACGCTGACGCCGATCATCAGCGCGAATTCCGTTTGCGACGTGCCCAGCTTGTCCCGCACCGCCTTCACGTCCGCTGGCCGGAAGACCGTGACCCGGCTGGGCTTCTGCTTCCCGCGTCGGATCCGACCCGCCTGCCGCACACTCGTCAGTAGTTCCTGAAACGCGGCGTCTTTCATCGGAACTCCTCCTCGACGATCCGTCGAAGCAGTTTCAGTTGCGCGGGCGTCAGATCGCCCTGCTCATTCTTGGCGTACAAGTACAGCATGTAAAACGTCTCACTCGGGGCGTCCCAGTAGTAGATCACCCGGACGCCACCGCGCTTCCCCCGATCGCCGGTGCCCCACCGCAGCTTCCGCAGCCCGCCCGAGCCGACCAACACCGGGCCCTGCTCGGGGCGGAGGAGCAAGGCCAGCTGCAGCGCCCGGTACGTCGCGTCATCCAGCGTCCGGCGCAGACTCGCCGTGAAGACGGGCGTCTCGATGAAGCGCATGTGGAATGGTACGCCATTGGCGCACTGCCGTCAACGCCCGCCGCTGGGAGGAACCCACCCTGGGCACATCCTGATTGCTGGCGACCCCCAACCGGCAGCATAACGTTTGCGCTCACATGCGGGCCATCCAAACCATTGCCGGCCCGCCCGGGCCGCCTGCCCAAGATCCTACCGCGGCCCGGGCGGGACGGCCACCCCACGGCCCGACAGGTGCTGCGCTCTGTTATGCCGCCCCTCATCCTCCGGTATTACCGCAAGCCTGCTGGGCCAACGCCCCGCATGGCAGAGGCTCAGGCCCGCACGTAGCGCACGTGGGTCGCGGCCGGGCCTGCCAGCACGCGGTCGATGCGAAACCGCGGCCCCGGATCGCGCACATGCTCGAAGAGCCGCCGGCCGCCCCCGAAGAGGACGGGGGCCAAGGCAATCTCCAGTTCGTCGATCAGGTCCAGATTCAGATACTGCTGGATGACGTCCGCGCCACCAGCAATACGCACATCGCGGCGCCCCGCGGAAGCCCGCGCCAGGTCGAGGGCCTGCAGTGGGCCTTCGCCAATGAAATGGAAAGTGGTGCCGCCCGGTCGGACCCACGGCTCGCGCGACTGGTGTGTGAGCACGTAGACCGGCGTGCGAAACGGTGCGTCCTCGGGCCACGCGACCTCTCCCTGGTCGAACATCCGCCGGCCCATGATGTTGGCTCCGATGCGCTCCGTCGTGGCGCGGACCAGGTCATTGACCTCTCCCGTCTCGCCGCCCTCTCCGAATTGCAAGGCCTCGCGAAAGTGCTGCGTATTCACGATCCAGGCCATCAGCGCCCCCCACTTCACGCCCCAGTTCATGTGTCGCGGGTCACTCATCGTCATCCCCTCCGGCGCCACGTAGCCGTCGAGGCTCAGGCCGATGCTGACGAACACCTTGCTCATCTCATCTCACTCGGATCCGGGAATGTCGGCATAACGTTCGGGTTCTGCTGCGCCGCATCAAATGAGAGCGGAGTGGGCCGGCGCCGTGCCCCTCCTATACAATGAAGGGCGCCGGCCCACTCCGCCAGCCGCGCGGCGGCGGCGGCAGCAACCCACTGTTATGCCGCAGGCCATGGCAGGCCCCCCGCATGGACACGGATCACAACGCCGAGGCTAGGACGCCACTGACATAGCGGACCGGTGCGTTGCGCCACACGGGGCATACCGCGCCCGCACTTCCGCGAGAAGGCGCGGGAACGCGGGCGTCGGACGCCAACCAATCCCGAGATGCGACCGCGACGGTGTGCCGCAGCGGCCTGATCCTCGAAGCCCCAGCCGTCGATCCGCGCGGCTCCCGCCAACACGTACCAGTGGCCTCGATCCATCACGGCGCGGCTGAGAACAACGCTGCCGCCGAGCATAACCAAGTGCCGGTATCCCCCCGGGCCGCCAATACCACCGCCGCTAGTGGAGACCGCGTCGTTCTCCACGTTGGGCGAATAGGACCAACCCACTTCAGGCCGTATGGCGACAGAGCCCGCCACGCCGAGCCGGACTCCAAGCTCCAGGGTGATCCCAGTCCCAAACGTTCCTCCCACCGTCTGTCCGTGGAGCCCCCCACCCAGCTCAAGTCGCGGCACTTGCGCCGCAACACGGCAAGCGTTTAGCGGCACACTGAAGGCCAGAAGCCCGCGCAGGACTAGGTGGTGGCTACTCATGCGGATGCGGACACGCCTCCAAAGTGCTCACCACGACTAAGGCGGGCGTGAGTGTTCATTCTGACGGCATAACGTTTGCGCTCACATGCGGGCCATCTAAACCAATGCCGGCCCGCCCGGACCGCCACTCCATGATCCTACCGCGGCCCGGGCGGGACGGCTACCCCATCAGGCCCGTCTTGTGCTGCGCTCTGTTAGCTGTCAGCCCGGGGCGAGATGCCGGGTCACAAAGGCCCGGGGACTCAGCACCTCCACGCCGTCCCAGCCATCCACCGCCAACAGATGGCGGTCGCCAGACACGACCACGGTGCCGCTCAACGCACGGGCGGTCGCGAGGAACTTGTCATCGTCCGGATCGGCGCTGACGGCATAGGGGAGCGGGGGCGCCGCGACGATCGTCGCGTTCAGGGCGAGGAGGGTCAAGATGGGAGCCAACGCCTCCCCGCGCTCCGGATAGCGCTTACTCAACTCCTCCCCGACGGTGCGGTATTCGGCCAGGATCTCGGGGGACAGGATCAGCTCGATGCGGCCCGACGTCCACGCCTCCAACACGCGGCCGGGGACGCCACCGAAGAAGATCCCCGACATCAGGACGTTGGTGTCGAGCACGCACCTCACGGCTTCGCGCGGGCGCGCTTCACGGCCTGGGCGACGTCCTTGGGGTCAGGCGTGACTGCTTGGCGACCTGTCGGGCCCGCGCGATGAGCGGCGCGAACTCGCGCAGCGACGGCGGCTCCAGCCGCTTGAAGATCACCACGTCCCGGTCCGCGATGACAACGAACTGGGTCCCGGGTTCGAGCCCCAGCTGGAGGCGGATATCCTCAGGGATGACGACCTGTCCCTTGGACGAGAGGGTCGTCGTCGCGGCGGTGCTCATGGAGGGATCTCCCGGTGAACCTTACCGGTAAGATCGGCACGACCGCGACCGGGGTCAAGGCCACTGTCCGTGCTGGACAGCTAACGTCAGTGCTCAGTTGCGGGCGCTCTCAACAAAGCCGAGCCGCCCCGCGCGGGCCCTGGATAGTCTACGGAGCGCGGGGCGGATCGGCCACCCCACCCGCCCGACAACTGCAGCACACTGTTAGACCGCCAGCTTCCGGGGACGGCCCCCCCGGCGCCCGTTCGCGCGGGCCGCGGCGGCCTTCGCGGCGGAGGTGGCCCGCCCGGCGAGCGACGCCAGATGCCGCGCGCGCTCGCTCGGATCCACCGCGGACAGGAGCAGCCCCGCGACGCTCAGATCGACGTCGAGGCTCTCCCAGGTGAGGGTGCTGCCCGACGCGGAGACCGACACTTCGGCCAGCCGGAGCGGGGTCGCGCGCCGCAGCGCGGGGATCCGCGTCACCGGAAAGGCGAAGAGGATGCCGCTCGACAGTTCGACCACCACCCGTCCGCTCGCACGGTCGAACCGGGCCGCCTTCGCGCGGTGGCCCCGGCGGCGGGCGGTCTGCTCGCGCACGCGGGCCGCCGGAATCTGGGCCAGGATCTCGGCGTCACTCAATCGGACATTAGCCATGATACGCTCTCCAAGCAGCCTCAAGCTGCGTGACGTGGGCCTCCACGAGCCGGACGGCGGTTACGACGTCCGCCGCCCGCATGCGGTGCACGGTGCGAATCGCGACGACGCCCGCCGCGCCGGGCAGGAGGA
Source organism: Gemmatimonadota bacterium (assembly GCA_016712265.1). Taxonomy (NCBI): domain Bacteria; kingdom Pseudomonadati; phylum Gemmatimonadota; species Gemmatimonadota bacterium. The sequence continues at coordinate 496,451 of JADJRJ010000028.1, forward strand.
TGACGACCTCCCCGTCACCCTTCGTCACGTGGACATGGGGCGGCGGGTGCTCGCGCGGCGGGAGGAGGATTCGGACCCGGAAGCCCTGGACCTGGAGCACGGTCGGCACCAGCGTACGCTAAACCCATCCGGTGGGTTTCGCCAGCCTTCCGCGACGCTCGCCTGCTCCCTAGGCGGTCTAACGTTTCACGTTCTGCTGCAAACGCTATCAACAGAATGTGGCGGCGCAGCCGCCACTACCGCACTCCTCCGCGTTTGACTGCAGCAACGTGTTGTTGGGCAGCAGCGCGCGGACGACCGTGGTTGCGCCTCCATCAGTTGCCTCGTGGTGGGGTATTGTAGACCCACCGCGTAGCGCTTCAAGGAACGAACATCGGTAGGGTAGCCGCACTTTGGCGAAGGAGTCTTCCGAGAGACTCTTCCACTGGGTCAACATCCCGATAATCTCCAGGCAATTGCTGAAGGATACGGCGAAGCCCAGTCACGTTCTGCACCAAGCGGGCATCCTTCGACGCTTGGGTAATGAGCGGTTCGATCGCGACATCCGCGAAAGCCGCGAACGCAGGCCGGAATGCCCCGTTCCCGTCTAGCGCGTTCTTGGCGCGGAATGCGGAGCCCAATGAGAGTGGGTTCTCTCCCAATTGCAGGTGCAGGTAGGCCAGTCTGTGATTGACCTCTTGTTGTGCCTCCGAGGGCGGCTTCTTGTGTGGTAGCACCGGAGCAAAGCTCGCCAGAAAAAGGACTGCCGAAAGGAAGCCCATCCACTTCGGAACAACGCCAGCGGCAATCTCGACCCCTCCGATCTTGACCGCGCCGAGCCACGGAGAGATGGCCAGCACTGCAAGAAGCGCTGCGAGTGCCCTTACCAAGGCATCGGGAGCGCCCGCGTTCTTCACGTACTGCAGCGGAGTGATCATTCGTGTGCTCTCAAGAGTCAACTGGCTGCCCAACGTCTGGGTTCAGACGCGAGGGCCTATCATACGACGCGGCGAAGCCGCGCACCATAGCGCCCTCGCCGGCTGCAACCCTTTGTTATGCTGCGCCGCGGCGCGTGCCTTGATGCAAGGCGGCTGCCACTGCCTGGGGATTTCGGGCCGCCACCCGGAGCAAGGCCAATGCCGGTCCATCTGGCGTGCGTCGGCCCTGCTCCCAGTTGCGAAGCGTGGCCACGCTGACGCCGATCATCAGCGCGAATTCCGTTTGCGACGTGCCCAGCTTGTCCCGCACCGCCTTCACGTCCGCTGGCCGGAAGACCGTGACCCGGCTGGGCTTCTGCTTCCCGCGTCGGATCCGACCCGCCTGCCGCACACTCGTCAGTAGCCCTGAAACGCGGCGTCTTTCATCGGAACTCCTCCTCGACGATCCGTCGAAGCAGTTTCAGTTGCGCGGGCGTCAGATCGCCCTGCTCATTCTTGGCGTACAAGTACAGCATGTAAAACGTCTCACTCGGGGCGTCCCAGTAGTAGATCACCCGGACGCCACCGCGCTTCCCCGATCGCCGGTGCCCCACCGCAGCTTCCGCAGCCCGCCTGAGCCGACCAACACCGGGCCCTGCTCGGGGCGGAGGAGCAAGGCCAGCTGCAGCGCCCGGTACGTCGCGTCATCCAGCGTCCGGCGTAAACTCGCCGTGAAGACGGGCGTCTCGATGAAGCGCATGTGGAATGGTACGCCATTGACGCACTGCCGTCAACGCCCGCCGCTGGGAGGACCCCCCCTGGGCACATCCTGATTGCTGGCGACCCCCAACCGGCAGCATAACGTCCGGGTTCTGCTGCACCGCCCCCAACAAAGCGGAGTGGGCCGGCGCCACCCCTTGCGCCTACGCTGACAGGCGCCGGCCCACTTCGCCGCCCGCATGCGGTGACGGCAGCAACCCACTGTTAGGCAGCTACCCGCCGCGCCGGAATGTCAGGAAGTCTAGCACCAGGGAGCCGAGCCCTGCTAGGCCTAGGGCGACGCCGGCAATGGTCAGCACTCCGGCGTACCTCTCGAATGTGCAAAGGATATGAAACGCCACGTCGCTGACGGACGTCCGCCACCGCTCCCCGTCATAGTATGTGAAATAGAATCGCACACTGTGAATCCCCGGAGGTGCCTGCCGTCGCAGGCGGAATGTCCACTTGAACGGTGGATTGCCGTGAGGCCGTCTCTCGGTCAGGATCACGGGACAGTGCGTCCCAGGCTCCTCGAGCACGGGCGTGCGTGCGTCCACGAATAGAGTAGGAGGGCACTGCCAGTGATCGGCTCTCATGCCTGCCAATCCAAAAGCCCCGCCGTCGCTCGTCTCGTCGGTGCGGCCCCCAAATGAGAACTCACCGGTGAGCTCGCCTCGGCGAAGGGAGTGAGCGACACGCGAGGCCGACTCATCGATGATGCCAGGAGACGCGCTGAACATGAGCTTCGAGGACATTATGCGGCCGTATCCGGTTATCAGAACTTCGACCTCAAGGTCGTGCCCCGGCTCAACGATCGGGCGGCTCGCACGCGTCACCACCTCGTAGCTACCGGGCTTGTCCGCAAACAGTGCACTCTGGGGGGAGGCCGGTACCGGCACCGTACGAAAGAACCGGAGGAGATCCCCCTTGAGCGCGTGCGAACACCGTGGGCACCTGACGTCTCCCGCAGCAAGATCCTCTGGCGCCGTGATCCACGGGAGTAGGCTCTCCGCACGTCTCAGCGGAGCTACCGCATCGCACTCTGCGCACTTTGCGCACCAGTAGTATGCGCCGGGTTGGATAGGCTCCATCAGCTCCACTCACAGGGTTGCTGCCTAACGTTTGCGCTCACATGCGGGCCATCTGAACCAATGCCGGCCCGCCCGGGCCGCCACTCCATGATCCTACCGCGGCCCGGGCGGGGCGGCTACCCCACCAGGCCCGTCTTGTGCTGCGCTCTGTTAGCTGTCAGCCCGGGGCGAGATGCCGGGTCACAAAGGCCCGGGGACTCAGCACCTCCACGCCGTCCCAGCCATCCACCGCCAACAGATGGCGGTCGCCAGACACGACCACGGTGCCGCTCAACGCACGGGCGGTCGCGAGGAACTTGTCATCGTCCGGATCGGCGCTGACGGCGTAGGGGAGCGGGGGCGCCGCGACGATGGTCGCGTTCAGGGCGAGGAGGGTCAAGATGGGGGTCAACGCCGCGCCGCGCTCCGGATAGCGCCTACTCAACTCCTCCCCGACGGTGCGGTATTCGGCCAGGATCTCGGGCGACAGGATCAGCTCGATGCGGCCCGACGTCCACGCGTCCAACACGCGGCCGGGGACGCCGCCGAAGAAGATCCCCGACATCAGGACGTTGGTGTCGAGCACGCACCTCACGGCTTCGCGCGGGCGCGCTTCACGGCCTGGGCGACGTCCTTGGGGGTCAGGCGCGACTGCTTGGCGACCTGCCGGGCCCGCGCGATGAGCGGCGCGAACTCGCGCAGCGACGGCGGCTCCAGCCGCTTGAAGATCACCACGTCCCGGTCCGCGATCACGACGAACTGGGTCCCGGGTTCGAGCCCCAGCTGGAGGCGGATATCCTCAGGGATGACGACCTGTCCCTTGGACGAGAGGGTCGTCGTAGCGGCGGTGCTCATGGAGGGATCTCCCGGTGAACCTTACCGGTAAGATCGGCACGACCGCGACCGGGGTCAAGGCCACTGTCCGTGGCGAACAGCTAACGTCCCGCGCTCACATGCGGGCCATCTGAACAATTGCCGTCCCGCCCGGGCCGGCACCCCATGATCCTACCGCGGCCCGGGCGGGACGGCTACCCCACACCGGCCCGACTTGTGCTGCGCGTTGTTATGCGGCCACGGCGCCTTATTCACGCCTTTGGAGCAGGGCCGTCACTGTCACTGCTTGCACGACGTTGGAGTGTGATGCGCGCCTCGTCGTCACGGCGCCAGTCCCGATAGCCGCTCTGGCTCACGAGCAACGACACCGGGCCGTCACGCGCCATGGCTAATATTGCGTTGGGCTGGTTGTCGCGTAGCACGACCGTGTCCAGTTGACCTCCTGCCACCACGATGACGCGCGCACCGGTCGCAACGGCTTGCCTCGAAGCGGAGTCGAGCACCGTGATCTTGTGCGAGGGGCGACCGATTGACACGCAGTCCCCCTGTTACTGACACGCGCCAAGGGGGCCAGGCCCAGCCAAGGGCTCCGACAGAGCCGGGCGTGCGGCGCGCCATCGACGCCATCCCTACTCGCATCCACGCTCCGGCTCGCCGCTCAGTGTGGTGTGCGAAAAGAGAGCGTGCTCCGGACCTCCGGCACTGGCGTTCGGCGTGGGCCTGGCAACGGCCGCACGTCGCCGATCTCTACCAGGCGCCCGACCACATGGTCCGTCGCCTCCTCAAGGCGCAGTACGCGCTCCCGCAGCTCCTCGAGCTCGCGGGTCCGCTCCCGCCGTCGGATCAGTGTCACCGCCACCCACGTCGTGCAGAAGAGGGCGGTTGATCCGAGCGTCGCGCCCAGTACCCAATGAAGGATGGTCTCTATGATCCTCTCGTCCACAGGCACCTCCATAGCGAGACCGCATAACGTTTGCGTTCATTTGCGGGCGATCTCAACCAAGCCGACCCGCCCGGGCCGCCCCTCAGCAAGTCTACCGCGGCCCGGGCGGGTTGGCCAGCCGCTCAGCCCGCCAAATGCAACGCTCTGTTAGGCAACCCGCTTCCGCTTCTTCGTTTGTACGGTGACTGCGACCCCGAGCCGGGCCAGCAACTCGACCAACGCATCAATACTGAACTGTTCGATCTTGCCTCGCCGGAGCGCACTGACCCGCGGTTGAGACACCCCCAGCACCTTGGCGGCCCGGACCTGGGTCAGGCCGCGATCTTCGAGCGCCTGATTGAGCGTGATCATCAGATCGCTGCGAATGAGGAGGTGCGCCGCCTCCTCGGGCGGGAACCCCAGGTCGACAAACACGTTCCCCGAGCCACGACGCATGCGCACGGCCATGCCTACTTGCCTCCCTTCGAGCGTTCGCGCAGCACCGCCTGATACCGCGCCCGGCCGAGCTCGAGATCGAGCCGGGGAGTCTGTTGCGACTTCTTCTGGAACACGTGCAGGACGTAGACGGCCTCCGCGAACTTGGCCACGAAGAAGAGTCGGAAGGCTCCGGCGACCCGGACCCGAATCTCCACACCCCGGCACCCACGGTGGCCATTGGCTTTCCATCGCGCGGCTCCCGCCCCCGCTGCACTTGGCGGAGGTCGTATCCGAGCTCGCGCCGGACTTCGGCCGGAAGGGCCCGAAGGTCCGCGTGAGAGCTGCCCACCCAAGGGACAGGTTTCTCGTGCACCACGGACTATACCAGAACCGATATACGCGCGCAAGGCGCGGGCACTCTCGGCACGCGCTTCGTTTCCGTGTGGCGCGGCCCCGGCAACGGTCTCCTCCCTCATGCCGCTATCAGCCTCAGGGTTGCCTAACGTTTCCCGTTCACTTGCGGACCGGGTAAACCAAGGTCGACCCGCTCGGGCCGCCTCCCTGATTAGTCTACCATGGACGGGGCGGGTCGGCAAGACCGCAGGCAGGTCCGCCAAGTGCAACGGGTTGTTAGGCAGCAGCCAACAGGCCTGTCCTTGCCCTCCGGTGACTCATCGTCGGGGGCTGACGGCCCTCACCGGGTGGGCCATGGCGGGTGCCGCCGGGACTACGCGCGTCCCATCGGCGGGTGCTTTCGCCGGGTCCGTCAGGAGGTAACCCTACCGCGTCACATCTCTCTCTTACCTCGCCAGAGCGTCCAGCGCTTGGCGCACCCGGTCGAGGCGACGCTCTCGCTCTTGCTCGACGCCCACCACGCGCCCGCGCACCACACCGGCAGAGTCCAGCACCAGGAAACTCGGCAGAGCGACCTCTTGCCACGGCCACCGACGCCCGACGGCGAATTTCCCGGCCAGTGCCTCTCCAGCGAGCGCGACCGGAATCGCGACACCAGCACTATCTAGTACCCGCTGCACGTCAGCCCGTTGTGTGTCCCCGGCTAGGATTACCACCCGCGCGTGCGTCGCCTGGAGGCTCGCTTGCAGCGCCGAGAGCCTCGAGCGACAGTCTGGACGCGCCGCACGTGGTCGACCAAAGCGCCAGCACGGTGACCGAGCCCGCAAGGTCTCGACTGCTAAAGCGACCACCCTCCAGGAGGATAGTCGAACGTCGGCGTGCTGGAGCCCACGGCGGGGAGACGGGCCTCCATGTCGGCCAAGCTGTTCCTACACGCGAGTGCTCCCAGGATCGGTACCACCAACCACCGCATGTTCAGAGGGTCCTTGCCTTGAAGAGAACGACCGCCTGCTGCCTAACGTCCATGGCTCACAAGCGGGCGCTCCGATCAAGCCGTCCCGCCCGCCGCAAGACCTCGCCCTACCATATCATGCGGCGGGCGGGACGGCCAGCCCAAAGCGACCGCCTTGTGCAGCCATCTGTTAGCCTGCACGCGCGAAGGCACCCGCTCCGCCGAGCTCTTGGGGCGTCCGCGCACTTCCGCCTGCGAAGCACTCTGGAATGAGCAGGTCGACGCTCTCCACTTCGTACGTTGCGCAGTCCTGCGTTCGACATCGTCCTCGGAGGGGCTCCCACGCTGAGATGTGCTCCGGGGCCACTCGATGCCGCGTCAGTGAGATGCGCGTGGCTGAATTGGTCGCTCCGCCCGACCTCGCCCTTGCACTAGATCAACTCGCGCGCACCCGCATCACGAGGGGCTCACCAACGCCCACAAATCAAGGAGCGTCAACACGCCGCCGATGAGCATCGGTAGTCCGAGGAACTTCGAGGAATGGTCGGCACGCTCGAAGACCGGGCCGCCCCCGGTCTCCCCGATTCGGATTGCCCACGCGCCGGCCAGGGCTAGGAAGATATGAAGTGGCAGGCGCTGGACCGACTCGGGCCAGAGCACCTCGAGCACGACGTAGACGCAGACCACCGCGAACGTGCGCCAAGCGGCTGCCCAGCGTGCCTCACTCTCCAGGCGTGGTCGAATGTCGTCCTTCGGTTCGATAGGTGGCACGGAAGGTACCAGATCAGGCCACAGTGCAGGCTAACGTCCCGCGCTCATATGCGGGCCATCTGTACAAATGCCGGCCCGCCCGGGCCGCCACCCCATGATCCTATCGCGGCCCGGGCGGGACGGCCACCCCCACGGCCCGGCTTATGCTGCGCGTTGTTATGCCGCACCCGGCGCGTCAGTGCCTCGCGGCGGCGCACCGCGCTCCGCGGCGAGGCGCCACATCTCCCGCTCACTCGGCATGAGCAGCTCGGGATCGGTCACCGCCTCGAGCTCGGCACAGGCCTCTCCATACCGTCTCGCCCGGAAGGCATCACGGGCCCGGGCGCGACGCTCAAGATCACCAGCCCACGCGCTCCGCTCCGACCGATGGGCCGTCGCGCGACTCTCCGCTGCCGCGGTGCCCGCCGCGCGCAAGACGGGGGCGTCCGTGCGCAGGAACTCGGCGGCGTAGCGCTGTAAGTCCGCAAGCACGGCCGCATAGGCCGCGAGGGGATCTGCGTCGAAGCCCGGATAGCGGACCTCCGTGGGATCTGCCCCAAGCGCCCGCATGTACCCCCCGTGCTCCAGCCAGACAGCGGCGTCGCGGTAGAGCACGATCCCGAGGCCGAAGCGCTGATGCAGCTCCAGTGCGCGAGTGCCTCGGACGAACGTCGTCCAGGCGAACGGGCCGCCCGAGCCCCGGCCCTCAGTAGGAGCCTGCAGTCGGAAACCGTGGGATTCCAACAAGGGAGCGAGGACGGCAGTCCCCCGGCGCAACGCAGCGACGGCCGCGCCCGTCGGAGTCAGGACCGCCGAGGCGCGGGGCGAGGGACTCTCCCACCGCCAGTGCAGCTCAAGGCGTCGGAGCGCGGCGAGGGCGTTGGCAAGGAGTCGGCCGAGCATGAGCCGATGCGATACGAGAAGGAATCACTCAACCAGGGCGTACGCGACAGCTCACTCGACTGCGGCATAACGTTAGGGTTCTGCCGCACCGCCTCTAAACAATGCGGAGTGGGCCGGCGCCGTGCCCTGCCCGTACAATGAAGGGCGTCGGCCCACTCCGCCAGCCCCGCGCGGGGTCGGCAGCAACCCACTGTTATACAGCCGACGGCTTGCTGGAAGCTGTATGCCGCCCTATCCTTCGCCGCACCCTCACCCCTATCCAATGTCGTCGACCCGCCCCGTGCTCAAGCGCAAGAACATGCTCATGGATCAGCGCAAGCTCGACGCCGCCCGCCGCGCCTTGGGGACAGACACGGAGACCGCCGCCGTCGATGCCGCCCTCGATCTCGTCGTGTTCCGGACGGAGGTCTTCGATGGACTCGATTCCCTCGTGGCGGCGGGGGGCCGGCGTCGGTCGAGACCGGGCGGCGCGCGGGGTGATCTACACGCTCGACACGAACGTCGTGGTCGACGCATTGCGGCAACCCGACGAGATGGAGGAGCTGAAGGCCTTTCTCACGTGGGCCCTCCCGCTGACCGTCCTGTCCAGCGTGGTCGTTGCGGAACTCGCCGCCGGGGCGCGGACCGAGCGCGCCCGGCGCGCCCTCGACGAGGGGCTCGTGGGCACCTTCGAGCGCCGCGCGCGCTTCTCGCCCCCTCACGTCACGCATGGCATCGGGCCGGCGCAGCGCTGGGGCGCAGCGGCGCCAGCAGCGTGAGCGCGAGTCGACAGAATGATGTGTTGCTCGCGTTCCAGGCACGCGAGGTCGGCTGGACGCTCATCACCCGCGACCAGGATTTTGCGGCGCTCCGCTCGCTCGTGCGCGGGCTCAAGGTGGTGGCACCATTCCCCACGCGGCCTACGTCTCGGGACTGACTGTATAACGTTAAGCGTCAGCTGCAGCCGACGCTATGAAGCGAGCGCAGCGAGCAGACCCCACGGCTGACTGCTGCACGCGATGTTATCCGGCGCATCATCCGCAGCATGAGCGCTGTGATTTGCCCGACCCACAGCGGCAGCGGGCGTTCTTCCATGCTTTCGTGCGCATGGTTCGCTTGGGTGACACCGCCTTGCGCCTCCGTTCGGGAGAAGTAGTCGGCTCGGCATTGAGATTCTGGCGCCGCTGCGGAGTCGCATGTGGATGGAACGGGCCCGCGCTCCGTGGGAGGGCAGGCTCTACTGCAGCTGGGGGCCCCTGCACGAGTTGATTGATGATCGTCTGATTGATCTCAATCGTGGGATCGCCAAACTTGTCGATGATCCATAACACGAGCATCAGAAGTACGCCCAGCATCTGGTAGAAATCACCTGCGGTCTTCGGCTTGAGCAGCCGGCCAAACTCGGGGCGTATCGCGGCTGCCTGGGCGGCTACGACCTCCTGCTGTTGTTCCTTCTCCTGCGACTCCCGGAGGAGGCGTTCGAGGCGACGCAAGTCTTCGCGAGTAACCTCTGGTGTGCGAAGGACTTTGAACGCCGTTCGGAGGAACTTTACCCTGCCCTGCTCATCCACCGTCGTGTCGACGATCTGAGCCACCCCACCGCAGCGCGGGCATTGTGTCTTGTTGCCGATGAACGCCGAACTCCGCATGCCGGGCGGAACGGCGATCGGACTCTGGAAGGTGTAGCCGCAGCTATCACAACGCGCAGGAATGCGGACGCTCATTTCGTACTCCCCCGAGGCCCTCTCGAAACGCGTGGTGGTGAATAGCGCCGGGGCGCATGCCCCCTCCCCGCCGCCGGATAACGACCTGTGCTGAGCGGCAGACGCAGTATCACCAAGCGGCGAAGCCGCGTCCTTGATGCGGCTGACCGCTCCTGCACGCTGTTAGGCATCGCCCGGCAGTCGTCCGAGGGGGAGAAACGCTGCGTCCGGGTGTGCCACGAACTCGCGAATCTGCGTCATACTGCCCGCAGCAGGGCCGCGACGGCTCCCGTCGACGCATTCCCCTGCCGGATCCAAATCACTTTGGGCGGAAACCCGCGCCAGACGCTGAACCGCTGAAAATCTTCGTCCTTGGTGATGATGACGAACCCGTGAGCGCCGGCGTACGTCCAGATGGCCTCGTCCGACGGCCGGGCACAAGCACGGACACGACGTCACGCGAGTCGGGAACTCCGGCGCGAGGTCGCGGACCAGACGTGCCGACAGATTCTCGTCGAAGAGGAGCCGAACGGCCACTTAGGCCGCGGGAACGGGCATGACCCGGCGCTCGCGCCCCGCTGCAAAGGCCAAGCACGCCAGGATGTCGTCGTGCGTGCGCTGAGGAAAGTCCCATGGGACGGCCGCCTCGCTCATCCCGCCGGCGAGATACCCGAGGACGTCCCCCACCGAAATGCGTGTGCCCCGGACGCACGGCTTCCCGAATCGGATCGCCGGGTCGATCGAGATGCGGCTCAGAAGTTCCATGCCTGCACGCTAGAGCCGCCCAGTCGGGCCGTCAAGCCAGCGCCGGCGGTAAGCGGCCCCGGAGAACGCGCCCGGGCCCTTTGCCCGCCTCGCTCGGGTCATGCCCGTGCCGCTGAACGCAGCCAGAAGGCGACGAGTCGGGGCATCCCTCGAAGCGATGCCTAACGTTACTGTTCAACTGCAGGCGCTCCTATAGAGCGAGCGTAGCGAGCATGCACCACGGCGACTGACTGTTGCAACAGTCTGTTAGCAGGCATCGCGAGCCTCTCGGAGCGCGGCCGACGGCGAGGGACGCTGGCGTCGGAGATGATCACGGTCCGCCACGCGCGTTCATGTCGCTCCGGGGCGCAGCATCGTCCAGCAAACGCCGACCCGCGGCGACCAAAGCGTCAAGCGCCGTCAGTGCCTCAGCTCCAGCCTCGAGGTCCCCACGGCGTTCTGTGAGTGTCCGCAGGAGGTTGTAGGCAATCGCGTCCTCACCCTGGCGGATTGCCGCCATTGCGCGTCCCTCCAGGTCCGATGCTTCGTGCACCCCGCGCGCTTGTCGCTCGCGCTTCGCCTCGGCCTCCAAGGTGAAGCGCTGGATGATCTGAGCGAAACGTTCCCGGGCACCCGGGTCTGACCGGACGGTCTCCAGCAGCGATGGGTCCCACCCGTCCGTCGTGCCTTCCGTCGCCACCACCGCGAGCTCGGCGTCGAGCACGGTCAGTATCCGCACAAACTCCGCCTGTAGGCGAGCGATCTCGGCTTGCCTCTCATCTGGGTGGGTCATAGAATGGGCAGGGGGCCGACCTGTCGCTCGGCACTAGCGCGCGATCAGGGCCAGGGCCACTGCAATCAGCACGCTCGCGGCGATGAGCAAGCCCCCGCGTGCGCGAGATGACGACACGAACTCGCACAGCGATTGTGCGCACAGCGCTCCGGTGAGGAAGACGAAGCCGGTCGAATGCTCGGGAGTGTCACCCCACTGCATGCGCGCCACGAGGGCCCACACGAAGAGGCCAGAGTTCAGCGCCAGCAGGAGTCGACTGCCGATCCGCTTCCAGCGCGACGGTGGCGACACCATCTTCGCTTCGCCCAAAGGGATCCTCCGAAGGGTGTTCAGTCCTGCTAACGTGTCACATTCACCTGCGGGCGCGCCATCCACCGGAGGGCGCCCCTAGGATATAGAAGGCGGTTGGCGCCCCTGTCCTTCCGCCGGAAGCTGGCCTTCCGCCCGCGGAGGCGCCAGCCGCCCGACCGAGGGGCGCGGGGGCGAGCACCGATTGGCCGGGCGCGCCCGCGGGTGCAATGTGTGGTTATACCGCCACGGGGCCGACGCCGCGCGTCGGTGGGGCGCCGTCGGTCCCGGCCCCGTGCACCCTCGACCGCGGTGGTGGCCCCCGTCGCTGGCCGGAGTCGCCGTAGTCCGCCACGCGCCGGGGACGCGGTGCAACCCGCCGCCCGGTGGGGGCGACGGTGGCCCCGGACACGGTTCCTATCAAACAGGTCGCGTTGGTCCACGCGCACCGTGCGTCCGGGAGGGCCGAGACGCCATCGTGGATAACGCGGCCGCCAAGACCACCATGAAGTCCCTCAGACAAGAGAGATGCAGCTGGTGAAGAACCGTGGAGTCTCTCAGTCGGTATAACGTCCCGCGCTCACATGCGGGCCATGTGAACAATTGCCGTCCCGCCCGGGCCGACACCTCATGATCCTACCGCGGCCCGGGCGGGACGGCTACCCCACCATGGCCCGCCTTGTGCAGCGCGTTGTTATGCGGCCATTGCGCCGCATTCAAGTCCTTGGAGCAGGGCCGTCACTGTCAGGGCTTGCACGACGCTGCAGTGTGATGTGCGCTTGGCCATCCCGTTGTCACGGCGCCACTCCCGATAGCCGGGCTGACTTACGCGCAACGACACGGGTCCGTCGCGCTCCATAGCGACCACCGCGTTGGGCTGATCCCGGGAAACACGACCGCGCTTCCGTCGGCTGCAACAGTTCGTTAAGCGGCACGCCGGGGCTGCAGCGCGACGAACTGAATCAGATCCGCCACTGTGTCGACGCGGTCGTACATCGGGTTCGCGTGGACATCTTCCCAGGTGAATGACCGGAATGTTCGCGTTGTCACCGTTGGCAGGACATCGAACTCAAGGTCCTCGCCGTCGATCCCGAGGTCCGCCCTCCATGGTCCCCCCGGCCGCAGCGGCATCTCCCAACCCGCCCGCTCGTAACCTCCCCGCAGGGCGTCCCAAACTGCGCGCACCACCCACGGGTCGAACGCTGGGTCCCGGCGGTCCAGCGCGCGAGCGAACGTCCCGATGTCCTCGCCGACGCGGAGCGTCCGCATTGCCTCGCGGCTCCGCCGCTCAGCAACCGCCGCGACCGCCAGGCCGACGACGAGTATGCCGGCCGCCCCGCGCGCCACGGGCGAGGCGAGGACAGCGGCCACGATGCCCGCGATGATCAGCGCGAGCACAACCCATCCGAGCGGCGTGGCACCTCGCTCCTGCCGCGGCGCTTGGGGCATCCACCTTGAGAATCTCGCCATGCTGCTCACCCTCCGGGTATTGACCGCATAACGTCTGTGTTCAGCAGCGAGGCAGTATCATAAGACAGCGGCGTAGCCGCCCACCACAGCGCCTCGCCTGTTGCAACACATTGTTATGCCGCGTCGAAGCGCGCAAGTACGTAGGGCACGCTGTCAGCCAGGGAAGAAGAGAGAGTCGCTGTTGTGCACGACGCGGTCAGGGCATCCCGCGCGAGCCTGCCGCCCTCCTGCCGGTTCCCGAGCCCGAGGTAGTAACGGCAAGTGCACCCAAGGACGGGCGGCGATTCGCGGGCCACGCGAGCGCAAGACGGTCATTTGGGGTCGCTTCGAGACGAGCCAGCGCTACTTCATAGGGCCCGCGTCGGGGGGAGTATGTTGCGCTGTCCGTCGCTTGGAGAAGCGCCCCGCCGTGCTCCCGCGAGCCTATCCGTTAGGGTGCGAAGAGTTCAAGCGCGCCACACGCGGTGCAGCGACGAGCACTGACCGGCCGTCCGATCCCACGCGACTGAGCCTGCCCAGCCGCCTTCGGCGTCGGCTCGCCGCCAAACCACTGCGACTGCACCGAGCCACCGCCGATATGGTCCAGGAGGAAGCCGGGCTCCAGGGAACCACCACAGCGAATGCAAGCGGCGATGGGATGCGTCACGATACGAAGGGCTGAAGGGTCGATTCTGCGGAGCGGCATAACGTCCGGGTTCTGCTGCGCCGCATCATACAAGAGCGGAGTGGGCCGGCGCCGTACCCGCCCCTACAATGAAAGGCGCCGGCCCACTCCGCCAGCCCACCGCGGCGACAGCAGCAATCCACTGTTATGCGGCGAGCATGCTCTGAGCCGGTCGCTCAGGCCCCCAGCGATGCGGCCTAAGGCAGCGTGACCCGGGTGCCGCTGAGCGGCTTCGGCGTCGCCGGCGCAAGGCCCAGGCACTCGGTCGCGTCGAAGACCTTGACGGTTTCTGGTCGCGGTCAGGGAATCCCCACCACCCTGATCGCCATCGTGAGCTCCAAGCGTCCCGCGTACTGACGCGTCGCCCGGTCGGCCGAGAGCTCCACCCACTTGCTCAACGTGGTCGCTGCGGACCGCCCAGATTCCTTGCCGTCGCGTCGCTCGTGCGGGGATTGCCGGCATCCGGATTCGCTTGATGGCCGGTGCCGTCGGCATTGAACACATACAGGTGGTGCGGAAACGGTGCATCCGGATCGTGCACCAGCCGCACTGACGAGCGGATGGACCGCGACCGCGTCCACTCGGGCGCGATCGCACCCGAAGGCGCTCAAGGCGAAGGCGGACAGAATGGGGAGTACGAAGAGCGTGCCCGGTGTGCGCATGGAGCGGCGATTGTCTGGTGCGAAATCAGCGGACGATCGGGGAACTGTATCCGTGCGTGCCACAGGACGACGGAGCTGCGGACCGCGGCGCTGCGACTAAGGTACGGTGAGTAACTGTCGGCGAGGCCGCATAACGTGAATTGGGTCACGACCGCGTATCCGCTTGCCGCGGCTCACCACCGCCTTCACACGCTGCGACATAACGCCGCAGGCTTTAGGGGGAAAGTGCGCGAAAGTCCCCTACCCATCAAGGTTTAGGCGTGTGGCACGAACGCCACAGCCAGCGCGCCGGGCCGTCGGGCGACGACGTAATGCGACGCTACGGCTCGGATGTTGGCTTGCAGGGGTCGCCAGAAGGGGGCCCTGGCAGCCGCAAACCGTCCAACGGACTCCGTACCCCAAGGCCCCGATCCAGTACGTGCAGGTACACCATCGTCGTGGACACATCCACGTGACCCAACAACTCCTGAACGGTTCGGATGTCGTACCCGGATCGCAACAGGTGCGTCGCAAACGAATGCCGAAAGGTGTGCGCCGTGACTCGCTTGTTCAGGCCGGCTCGCACACCGGCCGCCGTGATCGCGCGCTGGACGACACTGGGATGCAACGGATATCGCAACGGCCGGGCGTGCGCCGGGTCCCAGGTGTCGCGCGTCGCAGGAAAGACCCAGCTCCAGCGCCAGTCAAGCTGCGCGCCCGGCAACTTCCGCGAGAGCGCACCGGGCAACGGATGGTAGCCTCCACCCGCCTTCACGCGCTTCGCATGGCGCACTCGTTCGCGCTCGACATGGTCCGCGAGCAGCGGCACTACCTGCGCCGGCAGCATGCTGCGACGGTCCTTGTTACCCTTGCCAGCACGAACGACCACCGTGTGACGGGTCAGGTCCAGGTCCTTTACCCGCAGGTGCATCGCCTCGTTGAGGCGCAACCCCGCTCCGTACAACAACATCACGACGAGCCTCGGGGTCCCGGTCATCGCTGCGATCACCCGCTCGACCTCACTCGGCTCCAGCACGTTCGGCAGTCGATGGGGCAGCTTGGGACGCACCACCGCCGGCAGCGAGCCGAGGGGCTGGCCCAGCACGTCACGGTACAGAAAGAGCAAGGCCGCAATGGCCTGGTTCTGGGTTGTCGCTGCCACCTGCCGGCCCGCCGCGAGGTGTTCGATGAAGGCCTTCACCTCCGCCTCCCCACATTTCCGGGGATGCCGAAGGTCGCAGAACCGGACGAACCGCACGATCCAGCTCCGGTAGGTCTTTTCCGTCCGGCGACTGTAGTGCCGGGTCCGGATCGCGAGGTGCAGTTCATCGAGGAGTCTTGCCATCCCCATCGCTAACCGGATCGCAGACCGGTCGGCGTACCATCCCGTCCCCAAGCGCATCACCTGCACTGCAAACTGACGCCGTCAGTCGCTGGAGCGCCGTCGCGCCCAGGTGAGCGAGGTCGGTCCACGCGCTCGGTGGCCGACCGGACGATGGCGGCCAAGACGAACGGGCAGCGGGGATCCTCTCCCGCTGCCCGTTCGACCCGCTGGTCACCGCGACACTACGCCGCCCGCAACTCCTCCGCCGGCCCTGACGGCGCCGGGGTCACCGACTCCTGCTCGGCGACCTCTCCACCGCCGGTCCGCCCTCCAATCCGCACCAGCGACCGCCATTCCGCCGACATCGCCGGGTCCGACTCCAGGGACGGATCCACCAGTGCATCAATCAACCGCAACAGGCGGTGTCCGGCCGTCGCCGTCGCGAGGGCACCCTGCGACTTCGCCACACGCTGACCCTGGTCGGCCGAGCGCGTGTGGACGGCGGCCAGGAGCTCTGTCGATGCGGCGCGCAACTTCGCCGCTGCATCCGACGACAAGCCCGCTGAGACAAACTGCGCCTGGTGACGGTCCACCAGGTCCGCAAACGCGTTACCGGTGCTGGCCAACTGCTCGAAGTTCCCGGTCCTCGGCATCGTCAGCACGCGCAGCGCCTCCAGCTCGGCTCCCGTCATCCGTCGCCCGGCACGGACCACAGGTCGAATGAAGACGCGGCGGAGGCGCCGAGCGAGTTGCCTCGCCGCGAGCGTACCAGAACGCGATGCCTGCATCAGCATCCGGGTCTGGTCACCGAAGGACGCCAACTGCGTGATCAAGGCATCGAGTTCCTTGCGTTGCACCTCCAGGTCACCGACGAGGCTGGTCACCTGCGTGCGGGCGAGGAAGTCACGGGTGCGCGTCAACACCCGCAGGGTGTGTGCATGGTTCTTTCTCATACAATGGATCTCCAGTGAAGGCGCGCTTCCGATGGAAGCGCAAGGTGAATGCAGTGAAGGGGAAGGGGATACCGCGCGCGGTGACCGGGGAAACGCCACGCCGGTCGATGGCACCACCGATCGGAGGCGCGCGCGCACGATGCGTCCGCGCGCGACGAGCGGACGAGGGCCGCGCGTCACGCGGCGCCCGGTGGGATTGTCGCGCGAGGGTCGCGCCAACACCGGACGTGCGCGGCACACGACGCGACGGACCGGGCGCGAGACGCGTCGGCCCGCGGTGCACAGGCAACTGACGCGCAAGCAAGGCGAACGGCGCGGCGACGACGCCAGACATGGTCACGACCGCGCGGTGCACGCCCCGAGCAAGTGCGCGCAGCCGCCAGGCCATCCCGCGACGCGTACCGTGCAGAAGGCGCGAGGCTCGCTGGAGAAGGTGTGCTGGTCCGGAAGGAGCGACGCGGTGACGCGTGCGACCGTCGCGCCCCCCGTCGAGGACCATCGATCCATCGGCAACGTCGCGGCGCCGTCGCGCGCGTGCATTGGAGTCCTG
The DNA here is from genome assembly GCA_016712265.1 of Gemmatimonadota bacterium. Taxonomy (NCBI): domain Bacteria; kingdom Pseudomonadati; phylum Gemmatimonadota; species Gemmatimonadota bacterium. Next base: position 513,438 of record JADJRJ010000028.1, read on the forward strand.
CGCGCGGCGGTCGCGTCGGCGGCCGCCTCCGCTCCAGCTCGGGGCAACACGGCGAAGCTCGCCGAACGCAGTGTCCTCGTCGTGCGCGCACCCGGATCGGTGGCAGAAGCGTCCGATGGCGACTGCGACAACCCTGTGCCCCTCGCGCGTCACTCGGGTTGCGTCACCGGCGCACAGGCATGCGACCCGGGACAAACCGCCGGAGCCCTCAGCGACTCCGCCGGCCCGGCGTGCGACCCCGCTCGAGTGACGCGTCAGATGGTAGGGCTCGTCGACGCGTCCGTCATCGCGACGTGAGGGTCCATTGAGGTCGCCGGCGACCGCGCTCGATCGCCGGAAATCTCCGCCCTGGTCGCCGACCAGTCTGCCGTGCTCCCGCGCAAGGATGTCGGACTCCGCGTCGCGCATGTTGTTCTCCCTGTTGAGTGCCCCTATAGAGAGAACGTTTTAAGAAACAGGAGGGAAATTTCTGCGCGACGTAACACGCTGTGCCGCAAGAGCTTGGCTCGTTTGTGGCGCGCACAGGCGGATCGCATTCCTCGCGTCGGCGACGGTCCTCGGCGGACGACCACAACGCCAGAAACCGGGACGACACTCGTCGCGTACGGCGCCGGGCACCCATCCCTCCCCCCTGCGCCCAGGAGGCCCGTGACCACCGTCCTTGTTGCGTATCCCGACGCCGACGTGGTCCGTGCGGTTGCCCGCGCCACCGTGGCCTGGCGCTACCGCACGCTCTCGACCACCGATCCCTCGATGGTGCGAACAATGGCGGTGTCTGCCGCGCCCGACCTGGTGATCATGGGGTGTGAGCTGCCGGGGGAGACGGCGGCCACGATCTGCGAGCTCAAGGAGTACGTGCGCACGCGCGTGGTCGCGCTGGCTCCGGCTGCCTTCGACTACGAGAAGCTTGTCGCCGCGGGTGCTGACCGGGTCGTGTCACCCTGGGCGCGTCGGATGGAACTGCGCCGCGCGGTGCGTTGGGCCCTGCACATGGCCGTCCTGGAGCGCCGGTTTCACGCGACCCCCACGATCCGGCTCGGCCCAGTGACCTTCATGGGCATCTGTGGGGTGATGTTCATGGAGGGCCGCGGGGGCTGCTGCCTCACGCGGATCGAGGCGGCGCTCTTTCGGCTCCTGGCGGCGCGACCGGGTGAGGTCGTCCCGCACCACGAACTCATCAAGGCGGCGTGGCCGAAGGTGCCGTGCCGGCTCGTGCCCAGGACGCGCATGCAGGTCCACATCCACAACCTGCGTCGCAAGCTGGAGGCGTGGGGCCCGACGGCGCCACGTATTGAGCTGTCTTGCTGGAACGGCTACCGCCTCGTGCCGCACGGGGAGGTCACGGTGATTCGGCACCTGAAGGCGGCGTAGCCGGCGCGGCGCTTCCCGAGGGCGATCGGGGCGCCTTGCGACGCGGCTTCCACCAGATCAACGGCCCGGTCAGGCTGGTGAACGCCAGGAGCAGGCAGCTGACCACGCCAAGGATCAGCGACCACTGCGGCGCAAAGGCGGCGACGTGCCAATCCTCGGTGAGCATCTGGACCCGCGTCCCCATCGGCCGTCGGTTCTGGTCGATCACGCCACGCACCCGCGCGTCGTTGCCGTCGACAAACACGATGTTGCGCGCCCGATAGCCGTATTCGCCCGGCGCCTGCTTCTGCACCCGATAGGTGCCGTGCGGGTCGGCGGGGATGACGATCTCGCGCATCGGCCCCGGGACGGCAGCGTCGGCTGCGCGCGCGATGGCGTCGAGGCTCGCAGGTTCACCCGACCGCGGCGAGCCGGGCAACAACTGCGGATTCGGGGCGTCGCCGAAGGTGCGCCGATACAAGGGATCCAACACGTCGCCGGACGCCATCATGAGGGCGGTCCCGCCGAAGAGCAGGATCCCCACGAGTCCGAGGAGTCCCGTGACGTTGTGCAGGTCGTAGTTGATCCGTCGCCAGGACGTCCGCGCACGGAACCGCACGATCTTGCGGGGCCACCAGAGGATCACGCCACCCAACGCGAGCAGGATGCCGGCGCCGGTACACACCAGGGCGATGAAACGCCCCACCCGCTTGAGGAAGAAGGTCTGGTGGAAGTTCCGCAGCTGGTTGACCACCGACTCGCCCATCCCGCGTTCCCCCAGCACGGTGCCGCGGTAGGGATCGATGAAGACGTGGCGAAACCGATATTGCACGCGTGCCGCTTCGTCCGGCCGTTGCGGGAGCAGGAGCCAGCCCGCCTTCACGGGACGCGGCGCTGCGCGATCGGCGATGGCGACGAGCGAATCCAGGGGAAGCCGCGTGGTGCCGAGCCGGACGACGTGCAGTCGCGGGACGAGCAGCCGATCGACCGGGCGTTCATACACGAGGATCGCCCCGCTTGCTCCCATCGCGGCAAGGAAGAGCGCCGCGGGAATCCCCATCCAACGATGGGTGAAGAGGAGGAATTGGCGGATCGGGTGGCGATAGGAGCGGGCCATGCACGGACAAGGTACGAAGTTCGACAGCACGCGCGACCGTGCAAGGGAGGGCACCCAGCGCGATGATGAAATCGAGCGCCCTGCGTGCGACCGCGTCAGTTCGTGCCGCCGCTCAGCGATTCCTCAATGAACGCCGGCAGGCTGTCGACCCCTCCACGCGCATACGCCGCCCGCGCATCCGCGGCGACCTGGTTCGCCCGCGCCGGGTCACCCGCGCGGCGCCAGGCCCGGGACAGGTTCGCGAGGATCTGCGCGCGCTGGCGCTGGCTGGTGACCTGGTCCGACTCCGGCACGGCGGCAAGCGCGGCTTCCTGAAGACGCACCGCGTCCCGCGCACGTCCCTGGCCGAGGGCGAGCATCCCGCGCACTTGCATGAAGCGCGCGCGGACGGCAGGGGCGACGGCGGCGGTATCGGACGCGAGCGCGTCGAGGAGCCGCGCGGCGGCGTCCAGCTGTCGGGCCTGTACCAGGGCCTGCGCCTGCGCCACACGAAACCCCGTCAGTCGCGGGTTTCCACCTCCCCACTCACGGGTGAGCGCGGGGATGGCGCGATCATACACGGGCAACGCGGTGCGTCCCCGTTCCCACTGCACGTAGGTGTTGGCTAAGTTCAGCTGCAGGATCCATGCACTGACGCTGATGCTGTCGCCGTTGGCGCGGAGGATGCGCGCGGCCTCCTCGTATTCGGCCAATGCGGCGCCGTGTCGCAGCAGTTCCAGCTCGTAATTGCCGAGGCTGCCCCGGATGAAGGCGCGGGTATAGCCGTCGGCTCCCATGGAGATATGCGCGGCACTGTCCGCGGATCGCAGGACCCGTATGGCCTCGCGCGTCCGCCCCAGCCGCGCGAAAGCGCGTCCGAGCACCATCTGACCCTCGATGACGCGTGGATGTGACGCGAGCCCCCCGTAGTAGGCCTGCGTCACCTGCACCGCGCGCTCGGCGGCGGCCAGCGACGCCGCGTGGTCGCGGCCCACGCTTTCGAGTGTCACGGCAAGCATCTGGGCCGCGGCGACGCGATGTTCGTTGCTGTCCGGCAGGAACGCAGCGAGCGAGTCTGCCGCCTGCGCGGAGATCAGGGCGGCACCAGCCTGTCCCCGGTCAATGGCCAGGTGGACCGAGTCGATCAGCGCTCGTACCAGCAGGGAAGTATTGGGGGTCGGACTTGCCCGCAACGCGCGCAGCACCTGCGTCATGAGCGAGTCCATGCCGTCCAGGTCACCCCGATACCGGTACAAGCCCCCAAGGTTGATCTGCGACTCGATGGTGCGCAGGTCGGTCGGGCCGTACCGCGCCTGCTGGCGGCGTGACACCGTGAACAGGATCGGCTCTGCGGCCGCGTAGGCCTGGAGGCTCGCGAGGCTCCCGCCGATGAGTGCCGACAGTTCCAGCTGCAGGTCCTCGCGCCCGCGCAACGTGCTGTCCACGCGCGACGCGGCCTGGGTCAGCAGGTCAATGGCCGTCAACGCGGTGCCGTCTCCATTGTACGGGTCGGCGTCGCGAAAGATGCCCGTGACGAAGCGCGTGATCTCCTCGGCACGTTCCTGTTCTGCACGCGCACGCCGGGCCTGGAGCAGGGCCACGGTGGCACCCGCGAGCACCGTCACGGCCATGGCGGTCGCGGCGGTCACCCCCAACACGTTGCGCCGGACGAACCGGGACGCACGGTACCCCAACGAGTCAGGGCGTGCCCGAACCGGACGACGCTCGAGCCACGCCGCCAGGTCATCCGCCAGCGCCGTCGCCGTGGCGTACCGTTCCCCCGGGTCCTTGCGCAGGGCCTTCAGCAGGATCGTGTCGAGATCCCCTTGCAGCAGACGGCGCTGCGCGGGCGCGCTGACGCAGGCGCTGGGACGGAGCGGTTCCCCCGTCACGATGGCGTCCTCGAGCGCCCCGCGGGACTCCCGCGCCAGCCGGTACGGGCGCTCGCCCGTCAGCAGCTCAAAGAGCACCACACCCAGCGCGTAGACATCGGTCGCGGTCGTCACCGGGCCGGCCGTTAGCTGCTCCGGCGATGCATATCGCGGCGTCAACAGCTGGCGTCCATCCTGCGTGAGTGCCGCCCCCCCGTCGGGTGCGCCATCCTCGATCAGCTTGGCGACCCCGAAGTCGAGCAGCTTCACGCTTCCCGCGCGGTCCACGAGGATGTTGGATGGCTTCAGGTCGCGATGCACCACCAGGTTGGCGTGCGCGTGGGCGACGGCCGACAGCACATCGAGGAAGAGCGCGACGCGACGGCGCAGGTCGAGCTGTTGTTCCCGGCACCACACGTCCAGGTGCACGCCATCGATGTACTCCAGCACCAGGTACGGCTGCCCCTCGGCTGTGACGCCTGCATCGAGCAGTTGGGCAATATGGGGGTGGCGCAGCCGCGCGAGGATCTCGCCTTCGCGACGAAAGCGGCCGTCGCCCGCCTTGTCCAACAGGGAGGGGGAGAGGAGCTTGACCGCCGCGGTCCCCTGATACCGGCCGTCGCGTCGATGCGCGCGCCACACACTGCCCATGCCGCCGCGTCCGATCAGCGACTCCAACTCGTAGGGACCACAGACGAGCCCCGCCGCGCCCCCGGACGGCGAGGACCTCACGTCGGGGGCCCGCATGAACCCGTCGCGTGATGCCTCATCGCTGGAGGCGAGAAACTCCGCCACCTGTTCCGCCAGCGCCGCGTCGACGGCCGCCAATTGGGCCAACCAGCCGGCCCGCGCCTCAACCGGAAGGGCAAGCGCCTCGTCGACCAGCGCCGACAGGCGGGTCCAATGCTCCGGCGTGGTCATCGGGCGAACGCCGTCCCGAGCAGCTCAGGGCGCAGGTCGGGACGGCGAAGACCGGGGCACACCGACATCGCGCGGGTCACCGTCGCGGTCGCCCCGTCGGCGCATTGAGCCGCGTCTTGCTCCAGATCACGATCGCCGCGCACGACGACTGGCCCGGCGCCTGGAACTGCGCCGGCACGCTGGAGCCATTGTAGACCTCAACCGCCCCGACTTCCCATGGGGGAATGATGCGGTCCACGTCACCGGGGAAGATCGCCTCCCACGGCGAGCCGTCGATCCAGTACTTCACGCAACCGTTCATCGCATTGCGCGTGCTCTGGATGACGTAATCGTTGCCCGATGGCACGACGCGAAGCCCGGGGATGGTCCGAAAAACGTCGGTCAGCAGGTTGGGCGCACGTTTGGCGATGTCGTCGCCGGAGACGTGGTACCCAAAGCCCTGCTTCTTCCGCTGCGTATACCCCACCTTGTCCAGCCCGGCGTCTGCCTCGGCGGTGACCTTCACCTCGGCGAGCACCGCGGCGGCGCGGTCCATCTTCACCTCTGCGCGCGCGGCCATTCGCGTGGTGAGCTCCACGGACTGCTCCACCGGGGCGAAGCCGATCTGCCGTGCGACCAGCGTTTGCGTTCCGGAGGGAAGGGAGTCGATGCGGAACTCGCCCCCGGCGCCGGTGAGTGTCATGCCGGGGGTGCCGAGCACGTCGACACGTGCCCCAACGACCGGGGCACCGGCGGCGTTGATGACGCGCCCGGTGAGCACGGCCTGGCCGCGCTGCAACGTGGCGGCGGAGAAGGACTTGCCTACCGCGGCTTCTTTCTGGCGGGCGGCGGCGGAGTCGCCGGTGGCGACCGCGACGGTGTTCGCGTTGCCGATCTTGAGGCCCTGCACGAGCAGTGCATCACCCTCGAACTTCACGCGCACTTCGGAGGTGGTGATCCCCTTGAGGTCGGCCTGCAAGGTGCCTTCAAAGGCCAGGGGGAGTCCACAGATGCGGTAGACGCCATCTTCGCCACTGAGGGCGTCGCGTCGCCGGGGCAGTCGGCGGAGGTTGGCGTTGAGTGAGACTTCCTCCCAAACGACCGAAACCCGGCCACCCTTCACGGGTTCGTCGGTGTCGGCGTCGAGCAGGCGCCCGATGATTGCCCCGGCCCCGAGCGCGCGTCGTGCGGCGGGGCAGGAGGCTTCCACCAGCGTGGGGCCGGCCGGAATCGACAGCTGAATGCTTTCGACGCCCTGGTCCGCCAACTCGATGTCGTTGGTCACCATCGCCATCCCGATCGAGTCGAGCAGGACGTGCGACACGCGCACCTTGTAGGTGCCCGGCGGGATGGAGTCGACGCGGAAGACGCCCTTGTCGGTCGTGGTGGCGGATCGTGGCGTTCCTTCGACCGAGACGAGGGCACCGGCGAGCGGCGCCATGTGGACGGAATCGAAGACGGTACCGAACAGGGTCGCCATCGGGACCCGAGGGACCGGGGCCGCTTCCACCGGCTTGGCCGCCGCGGTGTCGGCCGCTGGCTTTTTCGCCGTGTCCGCCTTTGGTGGGGCGGGGGTCCGGTTGGGTTGACGCGCCGGCGGCACTGGGGGCCGGCGCGGCGGTTGCTGGGCCGTCGCACCGCCCGCGTTCATGAGGACGGCGACAGCAGCCAGCAGCGGTCGGAAGGTACGGCGGGAGGCGAACATGCGACGCGTGCGCGGAGGGACGAAACGCCTTGGGGCCGTTCAAGATACGGCTCGCCGGACATCTCAGGCAGTACCGACGTCGTCCGGCGATGTTCCACCCAGTCTGGTACGCCTTATGGATGTACCGCCCGGTCACCCGGACAACGCGTAACCAGATGGGTCGCACGGGTGTCGAAGACGGCGCCCTCCGGCCCTGCGGGAGGGAAACCCGCTCCCCAGGAGTCATGAAGGCCGAATTCTCCACTCGAATCGCCGTCGTCGGTTGCCTGCTCGGCGGTCTGGTCGGCACGTCCGGACCGTCCGCGCAGGATCGAACCGTGTTGGCGGATCTTCGTGCCGCGGGCCGCCCCCTCGGGGACAGCACGGCCGCGTTTCGCGCACTCGGGGCGGCAACAATGGGGGCGCGGATCATCGGCCTGGGCGAGGCCACCCACGGCCAACACGAGGCGTTCGACCTCAAGCGGCGCGCCACGATGTGGCTGATTCGACATCACGGGATTCGGGTGGTCGCGTACGAAGCGAGCGCCTCACGCGCGCGCCTGCTCGACGAATGGATCCAGGGAGGAGCGGGGGACGTCGCGGCCGCGATGCCGGGGTTCGGGATGTTGATCTGGGCAGTCGAGGAAAACGCCGCCTTGCTGCGTGACCTCCGGGACTGGAACGCGCGCGCGCCACAGGGCGACCGGGTCCGCCTTATCGGGGTGGATGCGCAGGACGGCGAGGCGGTCGCGACGCGCCTCCGGGCGCTGCTCGGTCCCATGAACACCGGCTTGGCGGACCGGATCGACAGCCTCGTTGCTGCGGCCCCGCCGGTGACGCAGCGGATGTTCCAGGGACAGCGCGCCGGCTTTGACTCGTTGGTGGCGGCGACAGAGCGCGTTGCCGGAGCGCTGTCCCGCGGGATGGCAGACCATTCGCAGCGTATTGAGCTTGGTGTGCGGGCAACGGAACTGCGCGCCCACCTCACCATGTATGGCACCCCGGGGGGGCGCGACCGCGCGATGGCCGACCTCCTGCTGGCCCAGTTGGGAGCACGGGAACGCGCCGTGTTGTGGGCGCACAACGGGCATGTCCAGCGGAGTGCCTTGGAGTACCTGCGGTCCCCGGATCTCGCGATGGGAGGGCACCTCGGCACTGCCCTTGGCGACGCCTATTACGCCGTCGGGTTTGCCTTCGGATCTGGCGGCTTTCAGGCCAATGCGCCGGACAGCAGTGGGCGATGGGGCTTTCGGCGGTACACCCACGCGGCGCCTGCCACCGGATCGCTGGAAGAGACGTTGGCGTCAGCAGGCATCGGGAACTTCTTCCTCGACCTGCGCAGTGTCCGTGCGACTTCGCCACTGAAGGCATGGCTGCAGGCGCCGCACGGGCACCGGTGGTGGGGCGGATACAACGTCCCCGATGATGCCGACGCGCGCACCCGCGATGCGACGCAGCTGATGCAGATGGTTCCGGCGCGCGATTTCGACGGCCTTGTCTTTCAGCTGCGCACAACGCCGGCAACCCCCATGGATCGGACGCGCATCCTGCGGCCGCGTTAAGTTGGACCGAGGTGCGCGGGGTCGATCCCGCGCACCCCGCACACCACCGAGTCTCAGCGGGTGATCCGCCGACCGACCAGCCGCGACGTGGTGATCCGCGGCAGGTGAGCCACGGTGGAGGCCGCCGGGGCGCCCGGGGGGGGGGGGCCCGCGCGCGCCGGGGGGGGGGGGGGGGGGGGCGGGGGGGGCCCGGCCGGGGGGGGGGGCGCCGGGGGGGCGGAGGGGGCGGGGGACTGGGATAGAGTGCCGTGAACGTGTTGGTACTCCGAATGCTCGCCCTCAGTCGTCGACGGCCATCCGGGAGGAGCAACTCCGACACCGTTCCGTTGGCCGCGAAGGAGGGCTGTGCTGGCCGGAATCCGTTGCGCGCCCAATACCTGGCATTCACCCCGCCGAAGTCGGCGATGAAGCACGGTGCGACGGGATCGTTGTCGCCGTAACAGGGGATGAACCCGATATCGTACGGCGGAGCGCCGCAGGGGATTGTGTCGTCGTCGCAATACGAGCCCTGTGCGTTGATGAACTCGTCAAACGCACTGGCGGGATTGACGGCCGCGCTGGCCCCGAGGGCCGGTCGGAGCGGGGTGGATGGGTCGCTGCATGCGGCGACGGCCAAGGCGACGCCGACCAAGGCAATCCGGGCGACGGTGGCCGAGGGAATGGGGCGTGGAATCACGGTGTTCTCCGGAGAAGGGTACACCGGGGAATCGGAGAACCGGGCCGGACGGTGACATGGGTGCCTGCGAGTGGCGCCGCCTTGCGCCGGCCCGTAACGTCAGCGGTGCCCGCGGGCCGCTCCCGACGTCCACACGGCTTTCACCCCGTCGACCCCACATCCATGGAACAGAAGACCGCCCACGATTTCGACCAGGAACTCCTGATCCTGTTCGACGCCTATGTCCACGGTGGTCTTGATCGCCGCGGCTTTCTCGACAAGGCCGCGAAGTACGCGGTGGGGGGCGTGACCGCCGCCATGTTGCTCGAACAGCTGAGCCCCAAGTTCCTGCAGGCGCAAATCGTCGCCCATGACGACGCGCGCATCCTGCAGGAGCACATCGAGTATCCCTCGCCAAAGGGCTACGGCACGATGCGCGGCTATGTGGCCCGCCCCACGGCGGCGGGACGCGCGCCGGGGGTGTTGGTCATCCACGAGAACCGCGGACTCAACCCGCACATCGAGGACATCGCCCGGCGCCTCGCTGTCGACGGCTTCGTGGCGTTTGCCCCGGACGCGCTCTTTCCACTCGGCGGATACCCGGGCGACGAGGACAAGGCGCGCGAGGCCTTCCCCAAGCTCGATCAGGCCAAGACACGCGAAGACTTCATCGCGGCGTCGCACTTCCTCAAGGCGCGGCCGGAGTGCAGCGGGAAGATCGGCGCGGTGGGTTTTTGCTACGGTGGCGGGATGGTCAATTTCCTGGCGACGCAGCTGGGCACGGACCTCTCGGCGGGCGTGGCGTTTTATGGTTCGTCCCCCAACACCGCGGACGTGCCGAAGATCAAGGCGCCGGTCATGATTCAGTCAGCGGAGAACGATGCGCGGATCAACGCGAGCTGGCCGGAATACGAGACCGCGCTGAAGGCGGCGGGGGTGAGGTACGAGCGACACCTGTATCCCGGTACGCAACACGGCTTCAACAACAACACGACACCACGCTTCGACCCAGCGGCGGCGAAGCTGGCGTGGGACCGCACGGTGGCGTTCTTCCGTCAGCACGTCACGTGATGGACGCCGGTGCCCGTCCGACCACTTCTGCCGTGATACCATGAATAACCGCCGCCACTTCCTCAAGACGACTTCCCTCGCGGCGGCGGCAGTGGCCTGGCCACGCATCGTGCGCCCCGGGGCTCCACGGTTCGAGATCTCCCTCGCGGAGTGGTCTCTGCACCGCACCCTGGGGCGACGCGAGCTGGATCACCTGGACTTTCCCGTCATCGCCCGAAAGACCTACGGGCTCGGGGCCGTCGAGTTGGTCAACACGTTCTTCAAGGACAAGGCGCGTGATGCGGCGTACCTCGCCGAGTACCGGCGACGCGCCGCGGGCGAGGGCGTCCGCACGTTGCTGATCATGTGCGACGGCGAGGGCAACCTCGGCGATCCCGATACGACCAAACGGGCGACTGCGGTGGCCAACCACCATCGCTGGGTGGAATGCGCGGCCGAACTCGGCTGTCACTCGATTCGCGTGAACGCGGCGAGCAGCGGCACCTATGAGGAGCAGCAGCGCCTGGCCGCCGATGGCCTGCGCTCCCTCACCGAGTTTGGGGCAGGGCGCGGGATCAACGTGATCGTGGAGAACCACGGCGGCTTCTCGAGCAATGGGGAGTGGCTGGCCGGCGTGATGCGGATGGTGAACCATCCGCGCTGCGGGACGCTTCCGGACTTCGGGAATTTCTGCCTGCGGTCAGGGGCGAATGGGACGTGTGAGGAGTGGTATGACCGGTACCAGGGGGTCACCGCGTTGATGCCGTTTGCCAAGGCCGTGAGTGCCAAGTCCCACGACTTTGACGACGCCGGGGTGGAAACCGGGACGGATTACACGCGGATGATGGGGATCGTGCTGGCGGCCGGCTACAGCGGGTTTGTCGGGATCGAGTACGAAGGGGGGCGGTTGAGCGAGCACGACGGGATCCTGAAGACACGGGACCTCCTGCAGCGGTTTCGCGGCGCATGAGGTCCGGAAAGGAGTCCCGCGTGATGGCGGGGACGCGACGCGCGGGGTGGGCGATGTGGCTCGCGGTGGTGCCTGCACCCCTGGCGGCGCAGTCGACCGCGCGCCCCGTGTTCGAGAACGGGATGGCGCAAGTCGTGCCCGCGTTCGCGGATAGCACACGCTGGGTTCGCCAGCGGTTGTGGGTGGAAACCGAGTTTGACTCGGACGGTGATGGTCGGCGCGATCGCATGCATGTGGACGTGACGCGTCCCGGCGCCACGGCGGAAGGGCTCAAGGTGCCGGTGATCTATGAAACGAGTCCCTACTTCGCCGGTACGTCGGGACCGCGGGAGCACCTCTGGAATGTCCAGCAGGAGGTGGGGGCACCTCCGCCCACGCGCGTGTCGCAACCGGAGATCGCCTGGCGACCGGATCGTGTGCGCATCAGTGACGCGCAGGTGCGTGACTGGGTGCCACGAGGGTTTGCCGTGGTGCATTCGGAATCACCCGGGACCGGGCTCTCGCAGGGCTGTCCCACGGTCGGCGGTACCAACGAGTCCCTGGCCCCCAAGGCGGTGATCGACTGGCTGAACGGTCGCGCGAGGGGTTTCAGTGAACGTGAGGGCGGGACCGAGGTGCGAGCGGACTGGGCGACCGGCAAGGTGGGAATGACGGGGACCTCGTTCAACGGCACGTTGCCGGTTGCGGCGGCGACCACGGGCGTCGCCGGCCTCGAGGTGATCATTCCCATCGCGCCCAATACGTCCTACTGGCACTACTATCGCTCGTTTGGCCTGGTGCGCCACCCCGGCGGGTGGTTGGGCGAAGACATCGACTTCCTGTACGACTTCATCAACTCGGGTGACCCGGCGCGACGCGCCTGGTGCAACGAACACGTGCGAGAACAGGAGATGCACGCCAACCACGATCGCCGTGGCGGCGATTGGAACGACTGGTGGGCGGGGCGCGACTACGTGCCGCAGGTGAAGGGGATCAAGGCGGCGGTCTTGATGGCGCACGCCTGGAATGACTGGAACGTGATGCCCGAACACTCGGTGCGGGTGGTGGAGGCACTCCAGAAGCAGGGGACACCTGTCGCCGTGTATTACCACCAGGGCGGACACGGGGGCGCGCCGCCATTGGACATGATGAACCGCTGGTTCTCGCGATACCTCTACGACGTCGACAACGGTGTGGAGCGCGATCCGAAGAGCTGGATCGTCCGTGAGGGGAGCAATCGCCTGGAGCCGACGCCGTATGCGGCCTGGCCGAACCCCGAAGCGCGCGACGTCACGCTGTATCCCGTGAGCGGCGGCCGGTCCGTTGGCGCACTGGCGACGACCCGGCGGACCGGCCTGGGCACCGAGCGCCTCGTCGACAACGTGGCGATTGCAGGTGACTCCCTCGCCAAGGTGGCGACCTCCGAGCACCGGCTGGTCTACGCGACCCCGGAACTCACCGAGCCGCTCCACTTGTCGGGGACGGCGCGCATCACCGTGCGCGTCGCCTCGGATCGCCCGTCGGCCAACTTTAGCGTCTGGCTGGTCGCGCTGCCGTTCACCGACGCCGGCCCACGTCAACCCAACTTCAGCGTCATCACGCGTGGATGGGCCGACCTGCAGAACCGCCGGTCACTCACGCGTGGCGAGCCGCTGGTCCCGGGCGAGTTCGTGGAGATGGGCTTCACCCTGCAGCCGGATGACCAGGTGATTCCGGCCGGCAAGCGGATCGGCCTGATGGTCTTCTCCAGCGATCGGGACTTCACGCTCTGGCCTCGCCCGGGGACGACCCTGACGCTCGACCTCAACGGGACCTCGTTGGTGCTGCCGGTGGTTGGGGGATCAGCGGCGCTCCGGCGCGCGACCGGCGGGTGAGCCACAACGGCCGGCGGGCATTCAGCCGCCGGCCCGTATCACCCGCACCGTGACGGACAGTTGGCCCACATGCCGCATGGCATGCTCGGCGCCATGCACGAGGCAGCCAATCACCGTGGACGGGAGTTGCGCGCGACCGACTCCACGAAAGGCGCCGAGCGTGGCGGGGTTGATGGTCCGGAGCTCAGCGACCGCCTGGTCCACGCGGGTGGCGAGCGCCGCCCGGATCTCGCCAATGTCGGGTTCCGTCACCGGGTGCCGCTCCGCGGCGAGGGCCGCGCGCTGTGCGTCGGAGAGCGCCTCGCCGCGGGCGTACGTGAAGAGACGGTCAATAACCCCGGCCATGTGCTTCACATGAAATGCGGGTGAGGCAACGCCGGCCGGTTGCTGGTTCCACTCAGCCACCGTGAGGGATGGGACGAGCTCCTCCACGCTCTCCCGCACTTGCAGCAGGATATGCGCGACCGGTTGCAGGGTGTCGGGGACGCCGGCCACCGGGCCGCGCTGCCACCATTCGGTGTCTGCCATGGGAGTCGGACGGGAGAACGCTACTGGTGCAGCTCAGGATGTTCAGGATACCAGGTCGCCATGCATTCCGGACACATCCCGTGTGAGAACTCCGCCCGCGTCCGGCGGGTGAGGTACTCCTCGATGGGCTGCCACGTCTCCGTGCCGTCCCGGATCCGCTTGCATCCCGCGCAGATCGGGAGGAGGCCGCTCAACGTCTTGACCTCGGCGAGGGCGGCCTGCAGTTCGGCGATGAGCTGTGCCTGGCCATCCTGCAGCCGTTGGCGTTCGGTCGCGTCGTGGAAGAGGAGAATGTAGGCCCCCACCCGGTCGCTTGAGACGGTGACGTCGATGCGCCGCAGGTCGAAGTGACGGTCGCCGTGGAGCACGGTCGGGCCGGCACCGTCGTCGGCCACGTTGAGTTGCGTGGTGGCCCACGCGGGAAGCAAGGGGGGACGTGCCTCGAGGCCAATCAGGGCGTGCGCCTCGCGTCCCAGCAACCGGGCGGCGGCCGCGTTGACGTCGATGATGCGTCGGGCGGCGTCCACAATCAGGATGCCGTCGCGCAGGGAGTCCACCAACACGCCACGGGCCACGGGAACGAGGGTCAGCAGGTTGCTCCCCAACGTGGCCCACCAGAGCGCGAGGGCCGCCACGGCCATGCCGATCGGCATGGGGTCGAACTCCGGCGGCGTCACCCCAGTGATCAACAGCATATTGCAGAAGAACGGCAGGACGAGGCTGACGAGCACCGGCATCGCCTGGGCGCGCGTCAGGATCCCGCCGGCACGCGCGGCACCAATCAACCGCCCGATCGCCACGAGCAGCAGGGCGTACAGGTATCCCGTGCACACCCAGTAGAGGGGGCCAAGCCGGATGTCGGACACCGCGGTGAGTCCGTGCGACGTCGCAAAGGTGACGTCACCAATCATCCCCCATCCGTCGCGCCACGAGGCCAGCCATCCGATCACCGGCAGCAGGAGAAATCGACCCCAGGCGCCGGCGGTCACGCGATCGCGTCGGCCAAGGTAGACCGCGACGAAGAGGTAGGTCGCGACCGGGGTGACCCCAATGGCCAGATACTTGAGGAACAGGAGCGTGCGCGCGACCGAGGGCGTGGCCAGGGCCATGGCGCCGACGAGGAGGGACCAGGCAATGGCGCCACCGACGAAAACCATGAAGGGTGCGCCGGTCGCCTGGTGGCGGTGTGGCCACGCGCGCCAGCCCAGGCTGCCGAGGAGCGTCACCGCCATGACGATGGCGATGAGGTACGCGACGTCGGGCTTCATCGCCGACTATGGCAAACGCACACCACTGGAATCTCCGCGCATCCAGAGGCAGGTCGTGGTGCCGCAGCGCCGCACGGTGATCGTGGTGCCTTCCTGCTCGCGCAACGCGCTCCGCACGATGAACGAGGTGTCAGATGCGGGCTCCAACACCACATCGTTGGCTTCATACGACGCCGTGAGCATGGTGTCCTGTGTGCGCACGCGCATCAACCCCCATCGCGTCATGTAGTCTCCGGCAAACGATGCGAGGCGAGCGGGGGCCATCCGGTGTTTCGTCCCGGGCACGGCTGGCGCAGGCGGGGCGACCTGATACGGCGACGTCGGGGCACCCGCCATAAGGGCGAGCAGATTCTGCAGGAGCTGGACCTTGCCGTAGTCCACGAGGTTGAAGACGATGGCGATCCCCACCTTCTGTTGCGGCAACATCACGAAGAGGGAGCCCATGGAGATCACGCTCCCGCCCTTCATGGTGAGCGACATCCCGCCCATGTCGTTGACCTCCCAGCCTAACGCGTACGTCGTGGGTCCGCCCAGCTCGCTCTCCCCCTTCTGCTGGGGGCGCAACAGCTCGGTGACTCCAGCCTGGGAGAGCAGCGTCGTCCCGTCGGGCGCCGTGCCCCCACGCAACAACATCCGCAGGTATGTCCCCACATCCGCCGCCGTGGACGTCAGCATTCCGGAGCCGGTCCACTCGCGACTCGCTGCGGGCGGGCGCGGCACCGGCTTCCCCGTGGTGTCCTCGCGGTACCCCAGCGTGCGCCCCATGGCCTCGCTGCGCCAGAACTCCGCCGTGCTGTGGCGCATGCCCAGCGGGCCAAACACCCGTTGCGCCATGTAGTCCTCGTACGAGAGGCCGCTGGCGTCCTGCACGACGAGTGCAGCAAGCGAGAAGCCGCGGTTGGAGTAGGTGAACCCCGTTCCCGGAGCGAAGTCGAGTGGCCGGGCGAGCATGTCCTCGCGCACGAGACGCTCCAGCGCGCCCGCGCTGGTGTCCGCACCGGTGCCGTACGGATCACCCGAAAATCCCAACGGGAGCCCGGAGACGTTGGTCAACAGGTGCCGCGAGGTGATCGCCGTGAGCCGCGGGTCGACCGGGACGTTGTCCTGCATCACCTTCACGTAGCGCTGCACGGCAGTGTCCAGAGCGACCTGTCCGGCATCCACCAGCTGCATCAGCGCGAACGCCGTAAAGGTCTTGCTCGTCGATCCGATGATCACCGGGGTCGTGTCGGTCATCGGACGTTGCGACGCGAGATCCGCGACGCCGTAGCCCTTGCTGTGAATCACCGAGTCGTTGCGCACGATGCTGATCGCCAGGCCGGGGACCTTCCCATCTGCCATGCTCTGCGCGACCAACGAGTCGACCGCCAGGTTGAACGCCGTTGGGGGGGGCGGCGCTGGCTCGGGGGCCGTGCAGCCCGCGAGCACGATCAGGGAGAGGAATGCGGCGAGGTCACGCGTCGGAAAGCGCATGCAGGATCGGTGGTGGAGTTGCCACCAATCTGCCCCCGGGCCGCGCACGCCACATCCCCCGGGTGAGTCCCGAGCCCACTAGAACTCGATCTGCGCCCCCAGTTCCACCACGCGATTTGGCGGGAGTCCGAAGAACTCCGACGCCGACCGCGCATTGCGCGCCATCAGGATGAACAGCCGCTTGCGCCACGACGTCATGCGGGATGATCCACTGGGCAGGAGGCGGTCGTGCCCGAGGTAATACGTGGTTTCCATGGCCCGTGTGTGCAGCCCATGCGCCACGCAGCGCTTGAGGATGTCCGTGACGATGGGCGTCTGCATGAAGCCGAACGTCGCATGGACACGATAGAAGCCGACACCGAGCGGCTCGCATCGGATCCCGGCGTCGTCGTCGACCGTGGGCACATTGGCGGAGCCGATCGACAGGAGCACCACCTGTTCCTGGACCGCCCGGTTGTGCTTGATGTGGTGCAGGAGCACCACCGGGGCGCCTTCGTCATCCGAGGTGAGGAAGACGGCAGTGCCCGGGACGCGCGGAAGGCGACGCCGCTGCAGGTCGTTCAAGAGCAGCTCGAGCGGCATCGACGCCTGGCGCATGCGCTGCGTCAACAGTTCGCGTCCGCGATGCCAGGTGGTCATCAGGGCAACGAAGCCCAGGGCAATGCCAAGCGGGACCCACCCGCCACGGCCAATCTTCAGCACGTTGGCCCCGAGAAAGCCGAGGTCGAACGTGAGAAACACCGCGGTCAACCCCAATACACGCCCAAGAGACCATTGCCAGCGCGTTCGCGCGATCACCGCGAAGAGCACCGTGGTGATCACCATCGTCCCGGTGACGGCGATCCCGTAGGCCACGCTCAGGGCGCTGGAGGTGCGGAACGACAACACGATCAGGATGGTGCCCACCATCAACACGGCGTTGATCTCCGGGACGTAGATCTGTCCCCGCTCGCGCGCCGATGTGTGGATGATGCGCAACCGCGGAGCATAGCCGAGTTGCACGGACTGCTGCGCCAGGGAGAACGAACCCGAGATCAGGGCCTGGGATGCGACGATGGCCGCCAGAGTGGCGATCACGAGCAGCGGGTAGAGAAACCAGCGAGGGGCCAGGAGGTAGAACGGGTTGCTGATCGCCGTGGGATCCCGCAGCAACAGCGCGCCCTGCCCGAAGTAGTTGAGCACCAGCGATGGCAGGACCAACGTGAACGCCGCCAGTCGAATGGGGCGCGTGCCGAAGTGCCCGATGTCTGCGTAGAGCGCTTCGGCCCCGGTGACGGCAAGAAACACCGCCCCGAGCACGGCAAACGCGGTGAAGCCGTTGTCGGCCAGGAACCGGATCCCATGCCATGGATTGGCCGCACCCAGAATGCGTGGCTCACGAGCGATCTCGGCGATGCCGAGGACCGCGATGGTGAGGAACCAGAGCAGCGTGATGGGGCCGAAGGCCTTGCCGATGCCCTCCGTGCCGCGGTGCTGCACAAGGAAGAGGACGACGAGGATGGCCAGGGTGGCCGTGACGACAAACGGTGCGAAGGCGGGGGTGACGACTTCCAGCCCCTCGATCGCGCCGAGCACCGAGATGGCCGGGGTGATCATGCCGTCGCCGAGCAACAGCGCCGTGCCAAAGACGCCCAGCAGGATGAGCATCGTGCGGCCCCGCAGTGGACGTGCACCAACCCGGTCCTGGAGCAACAATGCGAGCATCGCCAGCACCCCGCCCTCGCCATGGTTGTCCGCGCGGAGGATGAACACCAGGTACTTCACCACCACGACCAGGAGCAACGACCACAAGATGAGCGAGAGGAGGCCGTACACATTGGCCGCGTTCGGCGTCAGGCCGTACGCGTGGCCAAAGGTCTCCTTGATGGTGTACAGCGGGCTGGTGCCGATGTCGCCGAACACCACGCCGAGTGCCGCAAGCGTGAGTGTGGTGAGACGGGTAGCCCCTGCAGGGTGGTGCGCAACGGCGTCCTGGCCGGTCGATGGGGGGACCGGGGAGGACGCCTCGGGAGGGACAGGAGGGGACATGTCGCGGGAAGGGCTCGACGGGACAACGCCGGCCACCCGAATCGCAGGTCCGACACCCGACCATGCAGCGTACGGCGCGCGCATACGAGCAACAAGCCGACTCGGTCCGAAAGCGCGTTAAGAACGCATAAAAAGTCGGGGCGCCGCTGCGGTCCGCACGCGGCGACCGTCCGGTCGTGCGCATACCTTTCGGAGTGTCACCTGACCCCGAGCATCGCGCGTTGGCTGACTCGCGCTCGATGGCGCGGGTCCTCGTGATTGATGACGAACCCCGCATTCGCGCCGTGGTGGGCGCGGCGCTGCGGGACGACGTCGACGCGGTGCACGAAGCGCCCACGGCCGCAGAGGGCCTCGCCCTTGCTGCCGTGCTCCGGCCTGACCTCATCGTGCTCGATATCGGGCTTCCGGATCGGGACGGTCTTTCCGTGTGCCGTGAGTTGCGGCAGTGGACGACGGTCCCGATCGTGGTGCTCTCGGCGCGGCACGCGGAGGAGGAGAAGGCCACCCTTCTCGATGCCGGCGCGGACGACTACGTCACCAAGCCGTTTGGGGAGCGCGAGCTGCGCGCCAGGGTTCGGGCGCAACTGCGACGCGCACGGATGCATCCACCAACGGAGGAGGGGCCGCTGGTCCTCGGGGACCTGATGATTGACGTGACGCGCCGATCGGTGCTTCGGGATGGGGCGGCGGTGCACCTGACGCCGACCGAGTGGGGACTGCTCGTGGCCCTTGTGACAAACGCAGGAAAGACCCTCACGCACCGCCAGCTCTTTCGCGCCGTGTGGGGCGACGTGCACGGCGATGCGCACCAGTACCTGCGCGTCTACATCGCCCACTTGCGCCGCAAGATCGAGCAGGACCCGGTGACCCCGCGGTACCTCATCACGGAGCCCGGGGTAGGCTACCGGCTCGAGACGAGTGGCTGATCCGTTCGCGGACGACGGCCGGCGAGAGGGGACGGCGCGCGGCCGGGTGACCATCGCCTGGGTGGCCGTGTTCGTGGCGGTGCTGGCCGGCCTGGTTGCCCTCAGGGCCTACCTCGACAATGCGCATGTGGCGCTCGCCCTCCTCATGGTCGTCCTGGGCGGGAGCGCTGCCGCCGGGCAGCGGCTCGGGATCGCGTTGGCTGTGGCCGCGTTCTTCGGGTTTAATTTCTTCTTTGTGGTGCCCTACCACACCCTCGTGGTCGCGCATCCCCTGGATTGGTTGGTGTTGGCGGCCTTCCTCACGACCGGGCTGGTCGGGGCACGGCTCCTCGCCCGTGCGCAGGAGCGGGCCGTGACGGCGAGCCGACGGACGGCCGAAGTGGAGCGGCTCGCGGCCCTGGGTGCAGAGGCGCTGAGTGCCGGCGGCGCCGAGGAGGCGCTGCGCGGGGTCCTCGAGGTGATTCGGACCACGCTGCACGTGGCGCGATGCGACATCCTGCTGCCGCGCGGCGCGCCGCCCGCCCTGGTCGCACGCCTTCGTGGGATCGACGGCGCGACACCCGCCGACACGCAACTCTCGGACGCGCTGAGTCTCGCCGCCTGGGTCGCCGAAAAGGGGGCCGCTGCCGCGGAGTGCCAGGACGGCACCAAATGGACCAGCGAGTCGGCTGGTGTCTCCGTCACGCACCGCTGGCCGCCTGCGGGCCGCGCCCTGCGGGCCCTGTACGTCCCGCTGCAGGTCCGTGGGCGCCTGGTCGGCGTGCTGAGCATCTCCCACCTCGCGCCGTTCACGCTCGACCCAAGCCAGGAGCAGTTCCTGCGTGCGCTCTCCTACTACGCCGCGTTAGGCGTCGAGCGGGTAGCCCTCGTGGCAGAAGCCGAGCGCGCGGAAGCCTTTCGTGAGGCCGATGCGCTGAAGGCAGCGCTCCTGAGCGGCGTCTCCCATGACCTCCGCACGCCACTGACGACGATCAAGGCGCTGGCCGAACGGCTGCGTGACCGCGGGAACGCCGAAGGCGGGTTGATCGAAGAAGAAGCGGATCGCCTCAACCGACTGGTCGCCGACCTGCTCGACCTTTCGCGGCTCAATGCCGGCGCACTTCCCCTGCGGCTCGAGGTGAACGCGGCCGAGGACCTCGCGGGCGCCGCGCTGCGACAGGTGGCCGCGTTGGCCGGTGAGGGACGGGTGACCACGCACGTGGAAGGGACCGCGGGCGTCGGCGGTCCGCCGTTGCTGCTGGGCCGATTCGACTTCACGCAGGCGCTGCGCGCCCTGGTGAACTTGCTGGAGAACGCGCTGAAATACAGTCCCACCGGCGAACCCGTGGAGCTGGTGCTTCGCGGCGCGCCGGGCCGCGTGGAGTTTGTGGTGATGGATCGCGGGCCCGGAGTGCCAGCCAGTGAGCGTGATCGCATCTTTGAGCCGTTCTATCGAGCCCCCGGCGTGCCGCCTGATGTGGGTGGCGCGGGACTCGGGCTCTCAATCGCGCGACGACTGGCGGTGGAGCAGGGCGGTGAGGTGCGGTTCGAGCCCCGCGAGTACGGAGGCAGTCGGTTCGTGCTGTCCCTGCCGGTCGTCGAACTCGAGCCAGACGCGGGGTAGTCACGCCCGGCGAATTTTCACGGCACTTTCACGGCAAACCTCGTAACGTACCGGGGTCTCCCTGCACGGTACGGGTGTCATGTTAACGCTGGTGTACCTGGTGGCCATCGTGGTGGCGTACGGCATCCTCTCGGACGGCATGGACCGGGCGGTCCGCCGCACCTTTCACGCGCGACGGGCCGGGCCGCAACTGGGGTTGGTGGAGGAGTTCGATGTTCGTCCCGACCACCACACCGCCCTGTGGCGCGTTCGCAGGCACCGGTCGGCGGACGCCCCTGAGCATCCGGGGCGGCCCGCCGATCCAGGGTCAGCGGGGCCGTCTCTCTTCCTCGAACGGTGAGCTCGCGGCGCCAGAGCCGCTCGCGCGCTCGACCTTGAGCCGCTGCTTCACGGTCTTTCCGTTCTGGGTGATGGAGACGAGGTACTCGCCGGGCCCCACGAGCGGCGCTTGGGGTCGCTGGAACATGGCAAAGGCATTTCCGCCTGGTGGGGCCAGGGCCTGGATGATGCCGAACGCGGTGTTCGGGTCCGTGATCCCGGCGGGTGCGCCGGCACCACCTGGGCGACCTGGGGCCGCCGTCTCTCCGGGGCGCGCGTTGAAGCGATCGAAGCCACTGGCTGGCGTGGGCCCGCCGTCACGGAGCGCACCACCACCAAACGACTGCATCATCTGCAGCATGTCCCCGCCCTCGATCATGCGACGGAAGTTGCGCAGCGCGGTGGTGTCCATGCCGCCCTTCGCCAGCGAGTCGAAGACGAAGGTGCGCCGGTTGACGGCATTCGCCGAGTCGCGTTTCTGCGACGGTGACAGCGGCCTTGGCGCCGGCGCCTTGCCCCGGAAATCCCAGGTGACCTTGTGTACGCCGAGCCCCGAGGGGCCGGTGAGTGAGCGCAGCGTGTCGCCGGTGACGTCCTGGATGACCACGCGCGTGGGGCTGTTGCCGCGCGTCGTCAGGCGGAACGTGATCTCGGCGCCGTAGGTGGGCACGGCCTGCGCGTACCACATGTGGCCGTACGAGGCCCCGCCCGGTCACTGGCCTTCGTAGATCTGTTCGCCCCACTGCTGGGCAATCTTCGGCTCGAACAGGTGCACGTCGTTGGTCGCCACCGTGGCGTTGAGCTGCTGCAAGGGTGCGATGTCCACGATCCACGCGGCGCGGCCGTGCGTAGCGGCGATCAGCTCGCGTTCGCGCGGGTGGATCTTGAGGTCATTGACAGGCACGGTGGGGAGCCCCGTCATGAACTTCTGCCACGAACGCCCCAGGTTGGCCGAGACGAACGCGCCAACGTCCGTTCCCACAAAGAGGAGATTCGGGTTCACCGGGTCCTGCTTGATCACGTGGACAAAGTCGGGTCCGCCCGTGGGGAGGTTGGCGGCGATCGACGCGAAGGACTTTCCGCCGTCACGCGTCATGTAGACATAGGGGGTGAAGTCGCCGGCGCGGTGGTGATCAAACGTCACGAAGAAGGTGGACGAGTCGTGCGGGCTCGGCTCGATCTCGCTTACGTAGGCGTTGACGGGCAGGCCCGGGAAGTTCTTCGTGTGTTCCTCCCACGCGCCGCCGTCGTTCCGGGTGCTCCATACGCGGCCGTCGTCGGTGCCCGCGTAGAGCAAGCCGGGTCGCAGCGGGGACTCGGCCAACGACACGATCGTGCCATACGTCTCGGCGCCCGTGTTGTCCGGGGTGATCCCGCCCGTCGTGCGCGTGGAGATGCGAATCTTCATCGTGTCCGCGTACGACAGCTCGGGCGAGATGGCGAACATCTCGTCGCCGCGCTTCGTCGACTTCATCACGCGGTTCGCGCCCATGTACAGCGTGGTGTTGCTGTGCGGCGAGATGATGAACGGCGTATTCCAGTTCCAGCGCAGGTCGAGCGCGGCGGAGTCCGCCTTTTGGCGGGCACGGAGCTCGGCGAGCCGCTTCTTCATGGCCGAGGTTTCAGGAACCATCGTGTCACCGCGCGCGACGATGAGCGAGTCCTCCCACATCATCCACGTGGTGCGCCAGTTGGGCTTGGCGAGGGCGACGCGCTCGCCGGTCGTCATGTTCACGCGTCCGATGTTCCCACCCTGCGACTCGGAATAGACCGTGTTGGGGTCGGTGGGATCCTGTTGGGTGACGAAGCCATCGCCGCCACCGACCACCTTCCACATGGCGCTCGTGATGACCCCGCTCTTGCGTCGACTTGGCCCGCACCAGGAGCCGTTGTCCTGCAGGCCAACACAGATGTTGTAGGGGACGGCCATGTCGAACGACACGTTGTACGGCTGGGCGATGGCGAACGTGTTGGGAAAGACATAGCTCCCGCCCTGGTCGAACGAGATGCCGATGCCGCCGTCATTGCCCACGACCATGCGGTCCGGGTCGACCGGGTCGATCCACATGGCGTGATGGTCGACGTGAAGGCCGACGGTCGCGTTCATGGCTGTCTTGCCCCCATCGTTGGAGACCTTCACCGGCGTCGACGACCAGTAGACGCGGTTCGGGTTCTTCGGGTGGACCCGAACCTGTGAGTAATAGAAGGGGCGGGTATTGTCGGTCGCGGTGCGCGTCCACGTCTTGCCGCCGTCCTCGGATCGGTAGAGCCCGGACGGACGAACCTGCGCCGGCTTCTTCGGCGGCGGCTGCTGGCCGCGGCCGACCTTGGGCGCGGGGTTCGGCATCGTGTCCGCCTCGACCATCGAGTAGATCACGTTGGGGTTGGAAGCCGAGAGTGCGATGGAAAGGCGACCCTTGGTCGACTCGGGGAAACCACCGCCCTTGATCTCTGTCCAGGTCGCGCCGGCGTCTGTGGATTTCCAGAGCGCGGAGCCCGGACCACCGGACTGCAGGGAATACGGCCCGCGCACACGTTCCCAGCTGGCGGCCCAGACGACGTTGGGATCCGAGGGATCCAGTGCGACGTCGACGACCCCGGCCTTGTCGGAGATGAACTTCACCAGCTCCCAGGTGGTGCCCCCGTCCACCGTCTTGTAGAGGCCACGTTCCTTGTTGGCGTTCCAGATGGCGCCTAACGCGGCGACGTAGACGATGTTCGGGTTCGTGGGGTGCACCACGATGCGGCCGATGGTCTGGGTCTTCTCCAGCCCCATCAGGGCCCAGGTGATCCCGCCGTCGGTGGACTTGTAGACGCCGCCGCCCGGCGAGATCGAGTTGCGCGAGTTGGGCTCGCCCGTCCCCGCCCACACCTGCATCGTATCGCTGGGGGCGATGGCCAGGTCGCCCATGGAGATCACGCGCTGGTTGTCGAAGACCGGGCGGAAGGTCACCCCGTTGTTGGTCGTCTTCCAGATGCCCCCCGCGGCCGCGGCGACGAAGAACGTCTTGGAAGGACTCGGAATCCCTTCCACGTCTGCCACGCGTCCGCTGGTGTTCGCGGGACCGACCTGCCGCCACTTGAGGGCCGCAATCGTGAGGGAATCGAATTCGTAGCCCTGTGCAGGGAGCGCCAAGGGTGCCGCGAGAGCGGCCAGGAAAAGTCGTCGCATGGACGGGGGGGGTGAAGGCTGCCGGGAACCTAGGCGCCAACCACGGTCGCTACCACCCGGGTCGCCGCTCCCATCGCTCCCCCGTCTTCGGCAAGAAGCTGCCGGCCGCCGTCCGCCGTCTCCCGCCCTAATTCACCACGCGCACCACCTTCATCATTCCGTGCCCCACATGTGAACGTCGGGACAGCGGATTGTACAAGGTGCACAACAGGACGTACTCGCCCGGCAGAAAGTCCACCGTGATGTTGATCTCCTGGTCGGCCTCGAGCTCGGTGGTCCCTCCCACCGCTTCGAACGGCGGTGCGCCTCGTGGGTCGCTCACCCAGCTCGCGGCCTGCTCCGGGGTGCGACCTGGCAGGAGCCGAACGATCCAGACATTGTGCTCCAGCCGGCCCGCGTTTTCCACCTTGATCGTGCGTCGTCCCGCGAACAGCGGCCCCTCCACCGCGAAGTTCCACTCGAACAGACGCATGGAAAGTTCCGCTGGCGGAAGAGTCACCGGACGCAGCGGACCCACCCCGGCGGTAACCGTCAGCTCCTTTACGATCCCGTCCGGGAACGGCTGACGAAGGCTCGGTGTGCCGGCGAAGAGGCACGACAACACGTAATTCCCACGTTCGAGCACCAGGGTCGCGGAGGACACGCCCCCAGGGCTCGCCGGAGCAGGTCCCCCGAGGGCACGCAGCCAGGGCACGTTGCGATCGTTGGTCAGGACCAGGTCGCGGACCTCGGCGAGAGGGGTGAGCCGATCGCGCTTGATGAACTCGACGTGGCGCAGGGTGCCGCCGCGGTTGAACAGGCGCACGTTCACCAGGCCGGCATCCACCTGATCCGGAGCCTCGCAGCCCGTGTCCGTGGACTCGATCACCATCTCCGCCCCGGGAATTGGGCCGGGGCGCAGCGGCCGCACGCGGCGCGGCTGCGCCGGCAGCACGAGCGGCGAGAGAAGTCCGGCCGTGACCAGCGCCCATCGAGCGCTTAGGGCGATCCAACGCGGAGACACCCGGCCAACTTGCCGCTCCCAGCCGGATCGCGTAATACGGCAGAAGATGACAGTTCGATGAAAGGCCCGTGCGCCCGGAGCGGTGCGCTCAGCCCAGCGCCCCCGCGAGGGCCGCGAACCCGCGTCTCTTCACTTGTTCGGCGGCGTCGCGTCGCGTCGCGGCGAGTGACCGGATCCCCGCAGTTTCGAGCGCTGGGGCGCACTCGGCGACCAGCCACGCCGCCCCCCACGGATCCAGCTCCTCTGCGCGTCGACGCGCGCGCAAGAAGAGGTCAAACGCGGCCCCGGATTGCCCACCCGTCAGCGCCACCTGGACGGCGAAGGCATCGACGAGTTCGCGTCCCGGGAACCACCAGTCCGGCCGCGCGTCGGCGATCAGGGCACTCGCCCGGTGCCAGCGCTCCTGACCTTCCTCGCTCGCCGCCCCCCCATTGGAGAGCGCGGTCCCCGACAGCGCGGCCAGCTCCACCCAGGTCAGGTCAATTTCCTTCGCGCGGCGCGCCGCAGCGGCGAACTGGCGATGCGCCTCGTCGCGGGCGCCCTGGTCTCGGAGCAGGCGCGCGCCGTGCAGCAGCGTGACCACACGCCCCGGTTCGTCCTCCAGGGTGGTGAACAGGCGCTCCGCGTCCCCCAGCCATTGGCGCGATTCCAGCGCGGCTCCCTGCCGACCGCGGAGCACACCGAGTGCCTGCGAGATGGCGGCGGTGAGCGCCGTGTCGTGGGCGTTCCGGGCCAGTTCCAGAGCCCGCGTCAGCAGGGTGTCGGCTTCCGGGGTGACGGCTTCGCGAGCGAGGGCCGTGCCTAACGTCAACGCCCCCAGCGCGCGCAGCCCGGTGTCGCCCGCCCGTTCCCCCCGCGCATACGCGTCGCGCAAGCGAGTGAGGCCCGCGCCGGGACGCTCGGCGTGCTCCGCTTCGCCGTGGCGCAAAGACGCGGCGGCCAGGATCGCGTCCCGCCCCTCCGCCGCCTCGGCTGCCCGCCGCGCCATCGACATGGCTTCGGGCCACGCCGCCCGGGCCAGCGCGGCGTCGGCGCCGGCCAGCGCGGTGGTCGCCACGGTGTCCGGCGCCAGCCTCGCCGCCTCGTCGACCAGCGCGCGGAATCCCTCGGCGGCACGCGCGGCGCCGCGGCCGCGACGCCACTGGACCCATTCCCGCACCACCCGCCCGCGAATCGTCACCGCCGCGGTGGGCTGGCGGTCCAACCACTCCAGGGCGAGGTCGCACAGCGACGATGCCAGGCCGTATTGCCCCGCCGCTACCGCCACCTCCGCATGGCGTACTCGCACCGTGGCGAGGGATTCATTAGATGCTGCGTACCGTTGGGCCACCTGCAGGGCCGCCACGGCGAGGTCGTGCGCCCCCTGGGCCATGGCGCGCTCGGCAGATGTCGTGGCGTAGTCAAAGGCCGCACCATCGTTGCCCGCGGCGTGGTAATGCGCGGCAATCGTGGCCACCGCGGACGGGCTGCGCAGCTCCAGCACGCGAGCCGCGACGTCGTGCACATGTTGCCGCTGGCGCTCCGGGGTGGCGCGCAGGCAGGCCTCGCGCAGGTGCGGATGCGTGAAGTCGAAGGTCGTCGTCGTGGCCGTCGTGGCGACCGGCACCAGGACGCTCGCCCCCATGGCGTCATCCAGCGCGCGGCGGGCCTCGGCCTCCGGAATGCCGAGCACGGACACCAACAGCTCAATGGTCAGGTCCGGGTGCAGGAGGGCCGCCGTGGACAGCATGGTCCGGGTCGAGGCGTTGACGCGTTCCAAGCGTCGTTCCAGCACCCACCCCACCCCCCCGGACGGCGTCCCGTCCGCGGGCGGCTGCCACTCCCACCGCGTGCCGCCGTACCAGATCGTGCCATCTTCACACCCGGCGCGCAGCAGGTGCAGCACGAGGCGAGGGATTCCTTCCGACAGCTCAAACGCCCAGCGCGCCACATCGTCGCCCGGCGCCGCGTCGTGAAAGACGGCCCGGATCCATCGCCGCACGTCGTCCAGTCCAAAACGCCGAAGCGCCACGCTCGCGTGCCGCGAGTTCTGGTGGACGCGGCGTCGCCACTCGGCCGCCCCCGGCTGGATCTCCGGGCGCATGGTGCAGATCACCAACAGGCGCTCCTCGTCGACCGCGGTCAGCAACGCATCGAGGACGGCCCAGCTGGCGGCCGGGGCCAGGTGCATTTCCTCCAGCACCAGGACCACGGGCTGCGTGCGCGAGGCCCGACGCACGAAGGTCACGATGTCCTGCTGGATCTGCTGGAGCGACGGCTCGGTGGCCGACGGATCGTGCTGCGGAAACACGCCCGGGAGCCACGCCGGGAGCGCGAGCCACGCGCGGTCCCCGGGGCCACCCAGCTCAACAAGTCTGGTGATTGCCCCCGCCCACGGCGCCAACGCGCCGGCCGCGCCATCGCCCGTCGCCTGTCCGGTGACCATCCACGCCGAGCGCAGTCGCGCTTCCGCTGCCAACTGTCTGACAAACGCACTCTTGCCGATCCCCGCCTCCCCGCTAATCGTCACCGCGCGTGGCTCACCGCCCATCGCCTGGTCGAGATAGGCGGCCAGCTGGCGCAACTCCTCCTCCCGTCCGGTGAACGCGGAAAAATCGAGCGCGGCGGGTCCGCGGCTGGGCTCCTGTCCGGTGACCCCGATCCCGATGACCTGGTCGCTCCCCGTTCGCGAGGCGGCAAAGTGCGCGCGGTCGGCCGCGGCGAGGAGCGAGGCCACTGTCTCGCCGTCCCCCGGGGCCTGCGCCACGGCAATGCTCACCGTGACGCTCAGCGACTCGTCGGGCGCCGCCCGACGGGCGCACCGCAAGTCGGCCACACCTGTGCGCAGGCGTTCGGCCACCTCGCGGGTCAGGTCCAGCGACGTCTCCGGCAACAACACCACAAACTCGTCGCCGCTGCGCCGGCCGATCAGGTCGCCGGCGCGCAACCCACGCTGCAGCACCTTGGCCACCGCCCACAACACGTCATCTCCCTGCAGCCGACCATAGGCCGTGTTCACCCGCGCAAAGTCGTCCACGTCGATGAGGAGCAGGCACGCCTCGGTGGCGGCCGAGCGTCGCGCAGCCAGCAACCCCGCCGCGCGGCGCCCCCAGGAGACAAACTCGGCGACACCGGTGAGCGGATCGTCGACCAGCTCCTCCTCGGCCGTCGGCTCCGTTCGTACGCTGGCGGGCGACGTCACCCCGGGGATCGCGATGCCGTCGCGCAGCACGTCCTCGAACACGCGAAAGACCGCGGGGTCGAACTGGCGCCCCACGTCCCGGCGCATCACTTCGATGGCCTCGTCGCTGCCTAACGCGTGCTTGAACGGGCGGCGCGTGATGAGGGCGTCGTAGACATCGGCCACGCAGGTGATGCGCGCCGCCAGCGGGATCTCCTCACCCGCGCGCCCATGCGGATACCCCGAGCCGTCCCAGCATTCGTGGTGCCCCTCGACAATCGGGCGCACCTCCCACGGGAGGTCGGTGCCGGCGAGCAATTCGGCCCCCGCCACCGGGTGTCGCTTGACCGCGGCCCATTCCTCGGGCGTCAGCCGTCCGCGCTTGTTGAGGATCGCCGCGGGCACCGCAGTCTTTCCCAGGTCGTGCAGGTAGGCCCCCACGCGATACCCCAGCAACGAGGCCGGATCCACCCCCATCCGACGCGCGATCTCGCAGGTGAGGTCGGCGACCCGATCCACATGCCCCACGGTGTCATGGTCGGTTCCTTCAAATCGCTGCGCCCACCGGCGGGTGACCTGCACAAACTCCGCTTCCAGTCGTCGCAGGCGGCGGGCCCGCTCGATCGGCCCGGGTTCGCCCAAGAGTCGAACCAGCTCGCGATACGCCCGATTGAGCGCCTGCAGGGTCGCCCGGTGGTCCTCACGGCGTGCCAACACCTCCACGCGCCCGCAGGACAGCTCGCCCATCAGCATCAGGTCGTTGTGCGAGCGCGCGAGGCGCTCGGCGTCCTCGATCAGCTGCAGGGCACGCGGCAGGTCCCCCAACTCGCGCGACACCAGGGCCGACATCGCCACCGCCTCGGCCAGCAGCATGGGATCGTCCGCTCGACGCGCATGCTCCAGCGCCCGTTCGGCAGACAAACGTGCGCGAGCGGCGTTCGACCGGTCGATGGCCATCTGCGCCCGCACCAATTCCAGGCGCGTCACCATCGCCGGATGGCTGCCGGTGCCGGCGCGCGCATGCAGGTCCGCCAGGGCGTGTTCAGCTGCCGTCCAGCGACGCAGGTCAACGTACAGCGTGGCCAGCTGCACTAGCACCCGGGTCAGGTCCTCGCGCGCGTCCAGCTCACGGTAGGTCGTGGTGGCGCGCTCCAGGTCGCCGATCGCTTCCACCCACTCCTGTCGCACCATGGCGACGGCCGCGAGATGTTCGTGCGCCACGGCCACGAGCCAGGGCATGTTCGCCCGGGCCGCGTGTTGCTGCAGGTGCATGAAGTCTTCGCGTGCGGCATCCAGCGCCCCCGATTCACAGCGGAGTCGGCCGCGGAGCTCGTACAGCTCGGCGAGCACCGGTGCCATCCCCTCATGGTTGGCCAGACCGAGTACCGCCTCACAGCAATCGAGGGCTGCCGTCGCCTGACCCGAGTCCATGTAGTCCCGCGCCGTCTGCAACAGGAGCGCGCCCACCGCCGCCGGGGGCGCATCCTGGTCCAGGTCCCGCATGACCCGCTCGTAGTACCGACGGCTGGCCATGGCGTCATGACCGTCGTCGGAGGGACCGGTAGCGTGGGGGAACGGAGGGGGGGCGGCCATGCAGGATGAGGACGACTGGCGCGGGCTCCCCGTTGCGGTCCAAAACCCGGCACTCCCTGCCGCGCGAGGCCCCGTCCGGTTACCCTCGGCAGACCGGTCCAGGTTCCCCGACATGAAGCTCGTTTCGCTCTGTCCCTCCCTCACGGAACTCGTCTTCGACCTTGGCGTCGGCGACGCAGTCGTCGGGCGCACGAAGTTCTGCGTCCATCCCCAGGGACGGGTGGAAGTGGTCGAGCGGGTCGGCGGGACCAAGAACCCCAAGGTCGACCGGATCATCGCCCTTGCCCCCGACCTCGTGCTCATGAATGAGGAGGAGAACCGGGTGGAGGATGCCGAGGTCCTCCGGGCGGCCGGGCTGAAGGTTCACAGTTCCATGCCCCGGACGGTCGCGGAGACATCGGCGATGGTTCGCGAGATTGCCGCCCTCGTGGGTGCCGAGGAGCGCGGCAACGCCCTGGCTGCGGTCATCGACGCGGAGGGGGCAAGGGTCGCCGCTGCGACCGAGGGAGAGCGTCCGATCCGCTATGCCTACCTGATCTGGTGGGAGCCGCTCATGGCTGCCGGCGGCGGGACCTTCATCGAGGGCATCCTCGCGGCGGCCGGTGGGGTGAACGTGTTCGCGACGGGGGCGGAGCGGTACCCGACGGTTTCGTCGGAGGCGTTGGCACCCGAGGCGGTCGACGCGGTCCTCCTGTCCAGCGAGCCATTTCCGTTCACCACACGGCACCTGGACGCATTGG
The DNA here is from genome assembly GCA_016712265.1 of Gemmatimonadota bacterium. Lineage (NCBI taxonomy): Bacteria > Pseudomonadati > Gemmatimonadota > Gemmatimonadota bacterium. Next base: position 544,241 of record JADJRJ010000028.1, read on the forward strand.
CGGACGCGACGAAGATCCCCCGGCGCCGTTTTCGGCTGGTGGATGGGGAATTGCTGTCGTGGCATGGCTCGCGCACCGTGGCCGGGCTGCGGTATGCCGGGGAGCTGATGGCCTCCCTGCGCGCCGACTAACCGGCGCGACGCCTACTTGTGGCGGAAGGTAATCCGGCCGCGGTTCAGGTCGTACGGTGACAGCTCAACGGTGACCTGATCGCCCGCCAGGATCCGGATGCGATGCTTGCGCATCTTGCCCGCGGTGGTGGCCAGGAGCTGGTGTCCGTTGTCGAGCGAAACGCGAAACATGGCAGACGGCAGGACTTCGGCGACGACGCCCTGCATCTCGATGTTTTCCTGCTTCATTGAATTCCGTTGTTCGGCACGGGCGGTCGAGCATCGCCCGTGACCGTGTGAAAGGCGTCACGCAGCGCGTCGACACAACGCGCGGCGAGTTGGGCGCCTGTCTGTCCATGGGCGGCTTCCTGCCCATCTTCGAGCCAGCGCCAGCTGTCCGCCCCGACGACCCCCGGGTGCAGGACCTTCTGCCACACCTCGCGAGCTGCCGAGGGGGGCGGGCCGGAACTGACCCGCTCGAAATGGTAGTCCGGGCGGGGACCCAGGATCCCATGCCATACCACGACCAGCAGTTCGCCGGTCGCGATGTCGCCACCCACGGAGGGGAGCCAGGTGATGGACAGGGCGACCGGTCCTACCTGGATCACGCACCGCTTGGGGGAGCGACGAGCTGCGGGCTTGTCGGCGATGCCGGTGGAGTGCCAAGCATCGACCTCTGCCACGGCGGCATCCGCGAGGGCTTCCAGCTCCCGAGCACAGGCCGTGATGGCCCTGTGTGTCTTGAGGAAGGGAGGTGGAAGCCAGCCCTCAGCCACAGCGCGCTCGCTCAACGCGAGACGCGGGTGACGTTCTCGGCGGCGGGACCCTTGGGGCCCTGAACGATGTCGAACTCGACCTGCTCACCGTCGGTGAGGGACTTGAAGCCGCTGCCCTGGATGGCCGAGTGATGGACGAAGCAGTCTTTCGAACCGTCCGATGGGGTGACGAAGCCGAAGCCCTTGGAGTCGTTGAACCACTTGACGGTGCCCGTTGTGCGCATTGCTGTTGCCTTGGTGGGGATGAAAAAAGGGCCTGCGCGACTGGCAGGCCCTGGGTCTAGAGGACGTGTTGCGCCGCCTGAGCGGCACGAGTGCTAGGTAAAGGGTACACCCGGGACCCGGCGATGACAAGGGCGGAGACAAATTCGGAACCGCCGGGCCGGAGCCTTCCTGGGGGGCGCCGCGGTTTGAGGAGGCTCGGGGCCGGGAGGTGAAACCCTCGTTGCAGCCGTGGCGTAGGCCCCGACCATGCCGCTGTTCGAAGCCATCCGCCTGGCCCTGAGCCAGATCCGCGCCCAGAAGCTGAAGAGCTTTTTCACGCTCCTGGGCGTCACGATCGGCGTGATGTTCCTGATCGCGATTGTGTCGATCGTGAACGGGATGGGGCGGTTCATGGAGGACGACCTGGTCGGCAAGCTGATCCCCAAGAACAGCTTCGAGGTCCGGCGGCGTCCCAACATCACGATGGGTGACATCGACGACGCCGAGTGGCGCGAGTGGAATTCGCGGCCGCGCCTGCGCGAGGAAGATGTCCAGCCGGTGCTGGATGAACTCCCGGCGTCCGCAAGTTGGTCCTATTACTCGGAATCAAACGTCTCGGCGCAGTCCCGGTATGCCAGGCCGCGCAGCATCAGCGTGACCGTGGCCGATGGGGCCTGGTTCGAGCAGAAGAACATGGCCGTGACCGTGGGGCGCGTGCCGTCGGCGCAGGAACAGGCGCTGGGGTCCACCGTGGTGGTCATCGGCGAGGACGTGAAAAACCACTTCTTTCCCGGGTTGGACCCCATCGGGCGCGAGCTGATGTTGGGCGGGATCCCGTACCAGGTGATTGGGGTGGCTGAGAAGCAGGGGAACGCGTTTGGCATCTCCCTGGACAAGTTCGCGGTAGCGCCCTACAAGACTCCTGCGCGGCGGCTCGTGAACCCGCCGCGGGTGATCGACGGGATCATCGTCAAGCTGCCGGACGACCAGCAGATGCAGGCGACCATGGAGGACATCCGGGTCTTCATGCGCAGCCATCGCGGGTTGCGTCCGGCGCAGAAGGACAACTTCTCGCTGCAAACGTCAGACAGCGCGCTCGAGTTCTGGAAGAAGATCCAGGGGTTCCTGGTGCTGGCCGGGATTGCGCTGCCGGCGATCGGGCTCCTGGTGGGGTCGATCGTGATCATGAACATCATGCTGGTGGCCGTCGCGGAGCGCACGCGGGAGATCGGGGTGCGGAAGGCCTTGGGCGCTCGCCGACGGGACATCATGTCACAGTTCCTGGTGGAGTCGACCACGCTTGCCATTGTTGGGGCATCGCTCGGGGTGGCGGTCGGCTTTGGCCTGGCCCGCCTGATCTCCGCGGTGTCCCCGTTGCCCACCAGCGTGGAGTTGTGGTCGGTCGTGGTGGGGGTCCTGGTGGGTGGGGGGGTGGGGATCATTTCCGGGGTCTACCCGGCGAGCCGGGCCTCGCGGCTCGACCCGGTAGCCGCGCTGCGGCAGGAGTAGACCATGCGACTCGGGCAACTCGTCGAGGGAGTCGGCATCGCCGTCGAGCAGCTGCGCGGCAATCGTGTGCGTGCGGCACTGACCATCCTGGGGATCGCTATCGGGGTGTTCGTCGTCGTCGTGATGTCGGCCGCGATCCACGGGATCAACCGCGGGGTGGCCCAGGAGTTCGAGAAGGCCGGTCCCACCACCTTTGGCGTGAACCGCTTTCCGATCTCGCTGGAGGCCTGCGATGGCAGCGACGACACCTGCAAGTGGCGCAACAACCCGCCGATCCGCCTGAGCGAAGTGGCCGCGCTCAAGCGCCTGGAGACGGTGCAGGGGGTGAACATCGGGTCCGGGACGTCGGCCTCGTTCAAGTACTTCGATCGCCAGCTCCCCGGGGCGCGCGTGAATGCGACGACCTCGGACTGGCTGGAGATCAGCGGCGGCGACATCACCGAGGGGCGCAACTTCACCGCGTCCGAGGACCTGAATTCCGCCCGAGTTCTCGTGATCAACACGGAAATGAAGAAACGGCTGTTCGGCGAGGCCAGTGATCCGCTGGGCAAGGTCGTGCAGGTGAACCGTGCGCCATACGAGGTGATCGGTGTGTTCGAGGGGGGCGGGGAATTCCTCGGCACCCCCAGCCCGCGCGCCTACGTTCCCTTCAGCACGGGGAACAAGTACATGAACATCTGGATCGACTGGATCGAGCTGGCCGTCAAGCCGCGCGCCGGCGTCTCCCGTGATGAGGCGATCGACGATGTCGTGGCCACGCTGCGCTCGCAGCGGGGGTTGCGGCCAGCGCAGGAGAACGACTTTGCCATCATCACCCAGGAGAAGTTGTTCGAGACCTGGGGACGCATGACGGGCATCTTCTTCCTCGTCATGATCACCCTGTCGGGGATCGGGCTGATCGTTGGCGGCGTCGGCGTGGTGGCGATCATGATGATCTCGGTGACCGAACGCACGCGAGAGATCGGCGTGCGCAAGGCCCTCGGCGCCACCAAGGCGACCATCCTCTGGCAGTTCCTGGTGGAGGCGGCCACGCTCACGGCCATCGGGGCGATGGTGGGGCTCGTGGTCGGATGGGGCGTGTCCCTGTTGATCCGCAGCACCACGCCCTTGCAAGCCTCGGTGCCCACCGGCGCTATTCTGGCCGCGTTAGGCGCCAGTGCGCTGACCGGGATCCTGTTCGGGCTCTTCCCGGCGTCCCGCGCGGCTCGCCTCGACCCGATCGACGCCCTGCGCTACGAGTAGGCGTTGCGCGCCGCGTGTGCGGCGCGCGGCCGGCGTTACGACGCGCGGGCCACGGCGGGTTTTTGGCCGGTGGGCATCTGTTCGGTCGCCCACTGCACGCACTCCTCGTACAGCCCTGGCAGCTTGGCCGGGTCGAGCCCGATGCGCTGCGCCGCCTCGCCGGCACTCTCCCACAGGCCCAGCTCGTACGATTCGATCACCAGCAGCGGGTCCGCGTACGGCCCCGAGCGGTCGAGCAGCGCCGCTTTCACATCGTCGGCCAGGTTGACCCGCTCGAGGACCTCGGACATCGGCATCCGGAACACCGCATCCAGGAGCGAGAACAGTCCCATCAAGAACAACGTCCCCTTGTCGAGTCCAGTCTTGGGCAGGGCCAGCTGCTCGCAGAACCGGGCGCGCTGCACCGTCTGGCGGATCAGCTCGTCGTCGACCCCGCGCTTGCCGGTCCGCGAGGTGGCGGAGGCGAGTGCGAGCCAGCGAATGACGTTGTTGCGTCCCACGAGGCGCAGCGCGTGCGGGATCGACGTGATCCCGCGGCCGCCTAACGCCGCCGAGTTGACGATGCGCAGTAATTGGTAGGTGATCCCCGGATCGGCGGAGATCACGCGCTCCAGCTCACGCTCCGGTGTGTTGGGATCACGGGCGAGGGCCAGCAGGCGCAGCGCCGCCGCCGTCGACGTGGGCAACTCGGCCGCTGGCAGCGGCTCCGGGCGGCTGAAGTGCGGTCCCTGGAAGATGTCGAAGCCGAGCTTGAGGCAGGCCTCGTGGAGCTTGGCGTCCAGGACGTGGTCGGCAATCACCTTCTTCTGCTGCTTCTTGAGCGCCGTGACCATCGCGCCCAGCACGGCAGGGTTCTGGACCCGCAAGTCCACCCGCACCATCGCGGCCAGTGAGAGCAGCTTGAGAATGGGGGATCCCGCCGTGCGTGGCAGCTCGAACTCGTCCAGGACGACCCGAACACCCCGCTTGGCAAGCTCCCCGACGGCGGCAATCACCTCGTCGTCGACGCCGACGTCCGGGGGGACCAGGACGACCAGGGCCCGGGGTTCCGGCGTGTTGAAGATCCCCTCGACGAGTTGTTGGCGTGACGCACGTACCCAGGCCGGGAGCCCGGACCGCAGGAACTCGAACGACCCGCTCATGTAACTCCGCGCGAACGGGTCCGTGCCATCGTCCGTCGGCCGAAAGCGCAGCTCGTACCCGATGGCGTTGTCGCCCCGGTCGAACACGGGCTGGCGGACGAGGAAGATGTCGGACATTGACGGCGCGAAGGTGGACCTGCCAGCGCTGAGTATCGGCCCCTTCCTCCCCGATCTGGAGCCCGGTCAGAACGACGGGTTTGGACGAACCGGCGCGTTGCCGTCGATCCGGCACCTTGCTGGTCCGCACAGCTGGTTAAGTTGCGCGCGTGCCGCTGCCGACCCCCTCCCCGACCTCCCCCGCCGACCTGCGTGATGCCACGTGGGACGACCTGGCGCCCCTCTACGATGCCTTGGCCGAGGCTCCCATCACCGGCGACGGCACCGCGTGGCTGACCGCGTGGTCGCAGCTGCAGTCCCTGGTGGAAGAGGCGGCGTCGATCGCCATGATCGAGTACACCTGCGACACCACGGACCCGGCCCGCGAAGCGGCCAACCTGCGCTGGTCGTCCGAGATCTTTCCGCAGGTGGTGGAACAGCACGTGCGACTGGCGCGGCGGCTGGTGGAGAGCGGGCTGGAGCCGCCGGGCATGTCGATGGTCCTGCGCGAGTTTCGCTCGGACATCGAGATCTTTCGCGAGGCGAACATCCCGCTCTTCACGCGGCTGGAAGAGCACGTGGCCGCCTACCAGAAGGTGACCGGTGGACTGGCGGTGGAATGGGAGGGGACTTCCCTGACCGTCCCCCAGCTGCAGCCGTTCCTCAAGGTCGCCGATCGCGCGGTCCGCGAGCGGGCCTTTCGCACCGGGGCCCAGGCCTACCTCGCCCAACGCGAGGTGCTCGCCGCGCAGTTCGACGCGATGTTCGTCCTGCGTCAGGAGATTGCGACGAACGCCGGGTTCGCGGATCACATGGCGTGGGCCTTTGCCGCCAAGCACCGCTTTGACTACACACCGGATGACTGTGCGCGGTTCCACGATGCCGTGGCGACCACGGTCACCCCGGTGGTCGAGCGACTGATGGCGCATCGGGCCCGGGCGCTCGGTGTGCCGACGCTGCGGCCGTGGGATACGCTCGTGCAGCTCGAGGCACGCGACCCGGTGCGGCCGTTCACCGAGGTGGACGGACTCGTCGCGCCGGCGCAGCGCATCTTCGACCGGCTGGACCCGGAGCTTGGCGCCCGGTTTCGCGAGATGTCGGCGAACGGGTTACTCGATCTGGGGAGCCGGCCGGGCAAGGCCCCCGGCGGGTATTGCACGAACCTCGCCTGGCGCAAGCAGCCGTTCATCTTCATGAACGCGGTGGGGGTGCCTGACGACGTGAATACCCTGGTGCACGAGGCGGGGCACTGCTTTCACGACTTTGCCGCCAACCAGTTGCCATGGCTGTGGCAGCGGAGTGCGGGGCACGAGGCGGCCGAGTTGGCGTCCATGAGCATGGAACTGCTCGTGACGCCATGGTTGGTCCAGCCGACGGGGTATTACACGCCGGAGCAGGCCCGGGCGGTGGAAATCGAGCAGCTCGAGGATGTGCTCACCAGCCTCTGTCACATCGCGAGCGTTGACGCCTTCCAGCGCTGGATCTACACGTCCGGTGATGGGCATGACGCGGCCGCACGCGACGCCGCGTGGCTCCGGATTCGCGCGCAGTTCGAGGCCGGCGTCGAGTGGTCCGGGTTGGAGGCCGAGCGCGTGTCGCGCTGGTATCGGCAGCTGCACATCTTCGAACTGCCGTTCTACTACATCGAGTACGGCATCGCGCAGTTGGGGGCCCTGCAGCTGTGGCGCGACGCGCGGCAGGACCCGGCCGGCACGCTGGCGCGCTACCGGGCCTTCCAGGCGCTGGGGGGGACGCGACCCCTGCCCGAGTTGTACGCGGCAGCGGGCGCGCGCCTCATCTTCGACCGTGAGGGAATGGCCGAGCTGGTGGGCCTCGTGGAGCAGCGCCTCGAGGCCCTGCGCGGCTGATCGCTACGGCTTGGTGACCGAGGTGCCCGGGTCACGCTCGACCCCGATGGTATAGTCGGTGGCGAGGGCCGCAATCGCGCCGACGGCCGCCCAGAACGGGAGGAGCGCCGCCCCAACGAGGCCGGCGCTGAGCGGCATGTCCAGCAGCTGGCGGCCCTCCGGGTTGCGGAGGATAATCCGGCGCACGTTGCCTTCCCGGATGAGCTCCTTGAGCTTCTTCTTGAGGTTCTGGCCTGAGACCTTGAACTCTTCCATGTGTCGTGCCTCCACGGGGCGCACTGGGTGACTCATCCTACCGACGGCTCGTCTCCGGGGTTTCGCCCAGGCCGCCATCTTTGTCTAGGCGTCGAGGGCCCCCGACGTTATCCTACGCTTCACCCGAGCCCGGAGTCCATGGCTGCAAACGCCATCGTCGCGCGATATGCTGACGGCCGCATCGTCAAGGGAATGAGCCTCGATGTCGCGCCGGAGCGTCCCACCTGCCATGTGCGCACCCTGGAAGGTGAGATGGTGGAGATCGCCCTGCGTGACCTGAAGGCCCTGTTCTTTGTAAAGAGCCTGGAGGGGGACGCCCAGAAGTCGGACGCGCAGGTCGTGGACGCGACCGATCCGCGCCTCCGCGGGGCCAAGCTGATCGAGGTCGTCTTCCACGACCAGGAGCGGATTGTCGGGATGGTGATGCGGTTCCCACCGCTCAAGACCTACTTCTTTCTCGTGCCGGCTGATCCGTCGAGCAACAACCTCCGGATCCTCGTGAACAAGGAACAGGTGCACACCATGGCCGTGATCCCGTCGAGTGCGTAGCCTCGTCACGACCGCTTGGGTCGCGTTGCTCGCGACGCGGGTGGCGGGAGGCCAGGAGCCACTGCCGGGGGCGTCTGGCGCGCGCGTGACCGCACAGCTCGCCGCGGGTGCCCTGCTGACGCCGATCGGGTTTTTCGGGAGTGGATGGGCGGCGAAACGACTCGCGCAGCGCACGACGTGGTCCGACGCAAGAATCCGCCGCGTCGCCTTCGTCGCTGCCTATGCGGGCGCGGCAAGCGCGGCGGCGGCCGCTCCAACGCTCATCGGCGAGCGCGGGCGCTACCCGGCCGCATTCGTCGGCGCTGCGGCCGGCGTTGGCGTGTCGGCCCTCACTGCCCGACTCGGCAATGCCCGCTATGATGGGGGCCAACGGTGCGGAGTGATCTGCTGGGGGCTGGGTGCGATGGCGATTGCCGGGCCGTCGATCGGCGCGACCGTGGGATATCAGCTCAGCCGCCGGTGATTCCCCGGTTGCGCGGGACGTCCCCCGCGCTAAGGTGTAGGAGACTCCGTGCCTCATCCCGAGTGACCCTATGAGAACCCCGATCCTCGTCGCGCTCGCCGCCGGTGTTGCGGCTTCGCTCGCAGCCGGCCGACCAGCGGCTGGCCCCACTGCGGAGACCGTCGCCGCGCCGATCATGCAGGTGTACAAGTCGGCGACCTGCGGCTGCTGCAAGTCGTGGGTGGAGAAAATGAAGGCGGCGGGATTTGAGGTGCGTGTCACTGACCTGGACGAGTCGGCCCTGCAGGAGGTGAAGGCCAAGCGGGGGGTCGGCGAGAACCTGCAGTCCTGCCACACAGCGGTGGTCAACGGCTACGTGGTCGAAGGGCACGTGCCGGCGGCCGACATTCACCGGATGCTCAAGGAAAAGCCGGCCATCGCCGGAATCGCGGCTCCGGGAATGCCTCGTGGGAGCCCGGGGATGGAAGTGCCCGGTGGCGCGAAGGATCCTTATCAGGTCCTGACATTCACTCGGAGCGGCAAGACCAGCGTGTTCGCGCGCCACTAGGTGCGGCGATCCAGGTGGTTCGCGACGCTCCTGACGGTTGGTGCCTTGATGGGCTGTGCGCCCAATGGTACCGGGAGCGCTATGCCCGATAGCTCGTGGCCGGCCCAGGGGGAGGCCCGCGCCACCGTGGGGACGGCGGACTATGGCATCGAGGTCGAGGCATGGCGCTCCTTCCAGCCGGTGGCCGGGGAGCGCGGGGATCCGCTCCTCGCCATCGTGCGCCTGACCAGTACGCAGCCGATTCCCCCGGACGTCGCGCTGGGGCGCGTGCGGTTGCAGCGGGGTCCGGACAGCTGGGGTGGCACCCTGGCAGAGGAGTCGGCGCGCCCGGGGGGCCCAACGGCGGTCGAGTTCATGCTCCGCGAGGGTCCGCGGTGGACGGCGGGCGACTCGATCACGGTGATGGCGGAGCTCGTCCGCAACGGGAGCCGTCTCGCCGTGCTTGGGCTGCGGACGGTGATCGCACGCGTGGACTAGATGAGCGGCCCGGATGCGGGGGTGCCCCACGTGGTGCCGCCGCCGGCGCTCCGCGACCGGGTCCTGGCCGTGGGCACGCCGTCACCGATGACCTTCCTGCGCGCGACGCAGGGCTTCTGGCTTGAGACAAGCGACGGCGTGCAGTCTCGGATCCTCTTTCGAGATTCGCGCGATCGGTACCAGACGCGTCAGCTGGCACTGCGGGCTGGGGCCCGGCTTCCTGCCCCGGAGTTGGCAGGACACGTTGCCGTGCATGTCCTCGCGGGTGCTCTTCGAGGGCCAGGAGCCCAACGCCTTGCAGCGGGGGACTCTGCGGGCGGCCTCGAGGGGGAGTGGCGCGCTGATGCGGCGACCCGCGTCATCGAGTTCGCGACCGCGGGCACCGAGGCGCTGCCGCCGTCGCTGGCGCCACAGGTGGGTGCCACCTGGCTGCCGCTGGCAGATGGGATACGCGTGCGTTGTGACCCGGTGGGGATGCCGGGCGGGATCCTGCTGTTCGATGCCGTGGCGGGGGCTACCCTCGCCGAGCATGTGCACGACGGCATCGAGGAGCTGCTGGTGGTGTCGGGGAGCTGCGTGGTGGAAGGCGAGGAGCTGTCGGCCGGGGACTATCACCGCGCGGCGGCGGACTCGACCCATGGGCCGACCGTCGCAGGCACGGATGGATGCCGCCTCCTGTGCGTCCATCGCGCTCCGGCGGGCGGGTCCCTGTGACGTGGCGCACTGCCGGGTGACCCTCCGGGCAGGACCTTGAGTGGCCATGTGGAGGTCCCCCATTCCCCTCGCTGTGGCGGCGGCCGTCGCTTGTGGCGACGCGATGCCGCCCGAGCCGGCCCGTCCCCGGTCGCTCGTGACCTGTGTTCCGTCGCTCGACGTGCGCGTGGACACACAGGGCGGACCTCGCATCAGTTGGAGCCCGGCCTGCGGGGCGACCTACCTCGAGGTATCATCGCCCGATAACCTGGAGACCTACTGGATCATTCGCGGCGACACCGGGAAGATCGCGCCAGGGGTGACCTACGGCGTGACGCCGCCGGACTACACGTCGCGTTTTGGTCCTGTGCCGCTTGCCGTGGGGCAATGGTATGCGGTGCGGGTTGGTGTGATGGTGGATGACGACTCCTACGCCCTGGTCGGCGAGGGGGTGTTCCAGCGGTGACCGGGAGCGCCTAACGCGGGTGGCGGGAGGGCCGCCGGCATGCTAGCGTCCGGGATGGCGAAGTTCACCGGGACCCCGACGCTGCTGGGCCTGCCGTTTGATGAGGCGTCGTCGTTCCTTCGCGGCGCGGCGGGTGCGCCGCCGCTGATACGGGCGGCGATGCGGAGCGACGCGTCCAACCTGTGGACCGAGGCGCTGGTCGACATTGGCGTTCCGGGAGCCTTTGCTGATGCCGGCGACGCCGACCTCTCGGGTGACGCGCGGGGCGCGATGACGGCGGCGGTGGCCCGCGTCATTTCGGACGGCGGCCGGCCGATGGTGCTCGGGGGGGATCATGCGGTCACCTGGCCGGTGCTGCGGGCGGTGCGCGCCGCACATGGAGCGCTCTCGATTCTTCATTTCGACGCACACAACGACCTGTACGATCACTTCGAGGGGGACCGGGGCTCGCATGCCTGCCCGTTTGCACGGATCATGGAGGCCGGGCTCGCCGATGAGCTGGTGCAGGTGGGGATTCGGGCCATGACCGGCCACCAGCGGGAGCAGGCGGATCGGTTTGGAGTGGACGTGATCGACATGAGACGCTGGGTCGCCGGGGTGCGGCCATCGCTGAAGCACCCCGTCTATATCTCGCTCGACCTGGATGCCCTCGATCCCGCGTACGCCCCGGGTGTGTCACACCGTGAGCCCGGGGGCCTCACGGTTCGGGATGTGCTCACGGTGCTGCATGACATCCAGGTGCCGATCGTCGGCGCTGATCTGGTGGAGTACAATCCTGCGCGAGATCTCGACGGCGTGACCGCCACGGTGGCGGGCAAGTTGCTGAAGGAAGTGCTCGGAGCCATGGGCTCGAGGGCATGAGGGCGCTGGGCTTGCTCGTCCTTGCGGGTTGTTTCTCCGCGACGCCAAGTGACGTGAATGGTCCCGCGCGCTGCGGGCGACCGGCGGGGCTGGCCGACGTGACGGGATGTGCCCTCGTGGCCGGGGCGGTCACCAGTACCCGTGGGGATCCCCTGGATGGCATCGAGGGGAGCATTCGTGTCGGCGCGACGTGTCCCTGTGCTGGTGTGACCTTGCAAGTGGACGAACGCGGGCTGTTCTCAGCGACGGTGTACCGCCAGGGCGGGAGTGCCGACAGCGCCCGTGTGACAGTGGTGGTGCAGGCGACGGCGTCGCGATACCCTCGGCATGTCACCGGCGCTCCATACTTCGACACGGCGTCCGTGGTGCTGCGTTTCGCGGATGTCGGATCAGCGCCTGAACTCAGCGACGTGCGGCTGCGGATCCCGCTGCCGTGAACCCAGACAGGAGACGACGATGTTGGCATCTCGAGTGACGATGGCCCCGACCCTGGACGGCTTCCAGGTGGAGGAAACGCTGGGGGTGGTCCGCGGGATCGTGGTCCGGTCGCGGTCCGTCTTTGGGACGATCGGGGCGGCGTTCCAAACCATTCGGGGTGGCAACATCTCCCTGATGACCGACCTGTGTGAACGGACCCGGGCCGATGCGTTTGCGCAGATGATCGAGCATGCCGAAGGGTTGGGGGCCAATGCCGTGACCTGCGTGCGCTACGATGCGACAGAAGTGATGCAGGGGGTCTCCGAAGTGCTGTGTTACGGGACGGCGGTCCGGGTGCGGCCCTTGTGATGTGGCCGGCTCTCGCCGCGGGGACGCGACGGGGGTAGATTCGGCGGTCCCCTCGACCAGCCACGCATCGTTAGGTATGTCGTCCAGGCGTTCTCCCACCACTCGTCGGCCCGGTGCCCGTGTTGGCGCGGCACGGTTCCTCGACGCTGCCCGCCGCTGGGAAGCGGCGGTGGTGGCCGAGGCCTTGCGAGGCAATCCGGAGTTTGCTGAGGCGGTCGACCGTCACGGGCGGACCGGGCTGCACTTGTGTGCGGCGGCGACGGCGGCATCCTCGCGCAAGCCGCTGGCCGCCTCGGTGGCGACGGCCCGGGCGCTGTTGCGCGGTGGGGCAGCGATTGACGCCGTGCACCCGATCGTTGATGGTGGGGAGTCGTTTCCGGCGCGTGCATTGTGGCATGCGGTGGCTCGCGGGCACAACCGGAGCCTGGCGCGTTTCCTCCTCCAGTCGGGGGCGAACCCTGATTGGTGTTTCTGGGCGGTGGTATGGAATGACGACGTGGTCACCGCGCGCATGCTGAGCGCACACCAGGCCAACGTGAACCTGACCTTCCAGGGGGAAACGCCCTTGTTGTACGCCACGCGGCTGCACCGGACGCGCATGATTCGCTGGCTGCTGCGCCACGGCGCCGATCCCAACGTGGCGGACGCCGACGGGGAGACGCCACTGATGGTGGCGGTGGCGCGCCGCCGGCCGCTGGCGGAAGTGGAGGAATTGCTGCGGCATGGCGCGGACCCATCGTGCTTGCCTGCCCGCCGCCGTCCCGACGCGGGCCTCGTGCGACTCCTCGAGAAGTACGGCACGACCCCTCGGGGCTGATCGCTGGGGCTGCCCGGCCCGCTCCGCGCGCATCCTCGTCAGGCAGGCGCGTGTCCCGGTGACTCGTCAGGCAGCAACTCTCCACGTGGCGTGGAAAAACGTCGGACTGGTTTGCATTCGCGAATGCCGGCGACACGCCCGGTGCGCGCCGTCGGATGGTGGCTGCGTACTCGTCAGGCACTCGTCAGGCCTAACCACTCGACAAAATCGTAACTGCCTGACACATTAGTGACCGTCGAGGCCTAACGGGCGTCGGTTGCCTGACGAGCGACCGCGCACCCCATGCGGACTCGTCAGGCAGCCGGCGCCCCCGCGGGCCGGACCCGAACACTCACGGCGTCGCCGGCCCCATTCCTGCGACCACAGCCCGAACTCCCATGGCAGCCCGCAAGAAGGCAGTGAAGAAGACCGCCAAGAAGGCCGCGAAGAAGACCAAGCGCAGCGCGGCGTCATCGGTGCCCGGCGTGAGCCGCATCGACCAGGAATCGACCCGCACGCACGGCTACTTCGTTCGCGTCGGGTACCATCGCACCAAGGAAGGAGCCTGGCGCCCCAAGCACCGCGCCTTCTTTGGCGATGCGTCGCACGGCGGCAAGGAAAAAGCCTTCAAGGCCGCCGTGAAGTGGCTCAAGACGAAGCAAACCTGATCTCGCAGTCCCCGGAACACCTCCGCCCACGATGCCCGTCGCGGCATCGTGGGCGGTCGTGTGTCCAGCGACGAGCACACCCATGACGAGCCTTCGCGGGGGCTGGCGGCTGCTCCGCGCCGACCCGTCGCTCGACTTTGCGCCCGGGGTGCGCATGGCCTTTGTGGATGAGGACACCCTCCACTACAGTTTCGAGGTCGGGTCGGAACGTCAGCTGGTCGCACTGCGATACCGCGTCGACGGCGACCTGCTCCGCACGGAGGTTCCGGGGACTACCCATGAAGCCACGGCCCGCTTTGAATTCGGTCCGGGTGATGCCCTCGTCCTCGATTTTGCCGGGGCCCGCGCCTGGTTCGTTCGCGAAGTTGACTCCAGTCTCCCCCCGCACGGCAGCGGCTGATCTTCATGGGCCACCTCGAACAGATCTGGATCAAGCGGTTCCGTGGCGGGCCCATGGACTCCAGGGTCGCGGCCGAGCTGGATGCCGGGCAGGGGCTGCGCGATAACGCCAACCGCGGCGGCAAGCGACAGGTCACCATCCTCGAGCGTGAAGCCTGGGAGCGGCACATGGCCGCCACCGGTGGATCGCTCGACCCAGCAGCCCGACGTGCCAATCTTCTCGTGTCCGGCTGTGACCTCCGTGGGGCGCGGGGCAAGGTGCTGCGGATCGGTGCGTGCCGGATTCGCATCCACGGCGAAACTCGTCCCTGCGAGCGGATGGACGAGGCGCTGCCCGGCCTGCGCGAGGTCATGGGCGAGGCGTGGGGCGGCGGTGCCTTTGGCGAGGTGCTCGATGACGGAACGATCCAGGTGGGCGATGCCGTGACCCTCGAACCCGGGGCCGGATAGGCATGCCCTTCTTTCGTTCGTCGATCTTTCGCACCGAGTGCGACGCCTGCGGCAAGCCGTTCCCGGTGAACACGGGGGGGGTCTGTGAACGCTGCCGGCGCATCCTGTGCGCGGAGCACCTGCATGGATCATTCGTCCGTCGCATCGCCATCGCGGTTGGGGCGCCGATGCTCTGTGTTACCTGCCGGGCAGGGGAATCGCCGGAAGCGCCGGACGCCAGATGACCGAGCGCCTCTACTACACCGACGCGTACTGCTCAACGTTCACCGCGCGCGTGGTCGACCGTGCGGAGGATGGACGACGCGTCTGGCTCGATCGGTCGGCGTTCTACCCGACCTCGGGTGGGCAACCGCACGACCTGGGTACCCTCGATGGCGTCCCCGTGGTCGACGTCGTGGACGACAACGACCGCGTCGCGCACCTGCTGGAGCGACCCCTCGCCGCAGCGCAGGTCACGGGCGTCGTGGACTGGGCCCGCCGCTTCGACTTCATGCAGCAACACACCGGGCAGCACCTCCTCTCCGCCATCTTCGCGGACCGGTTTGGGTGGGAGACGCTCTCCGTGCACTTCGGGGCGGACTATGCCACCCTGGACCTGGGAGCGGAGGTGGTGCCACCGTCGGCGATGGTCGAGGCGGCGGAGCTGGCCAATGCTGCCATCGTCGCGAACCATCCCGTCTCGGTGACGTTTGAGGAGGCCGCCACGGCGCAAGGGTTGCGCAAGCCGACCGATCGATCCGGCTCGATTCGCGTCGTTAGCATCGCGGGACTGGACCGCTCCGCATGCGGCGGAACACATGTTCGTGCGACGGGCGAGATTGGGGGGATCCTCCTGCGGCGACAGGAGAAGATGAAGAAGAACGCCCGCATCGAATTCCTCTGTGGCCATCGGGCCATGCGGCGCGCGCGCGCGGACTACGAGGTCCTGGCGCGGATGGCCACGGCGGCCTCGGCCTCCATCGACGAACTGCCGGCGTTGGTGGCCGGTCAGCTCGCGGAGCTCAAGGCGTCGGAACAGGCGCGGCGCAAGCTGGAGGACGAGGTCGCCGCGACGCGGGCCCGGGCGGCGTGGGAGGGTACCGCGCCGGATGCGAATGGACGCCGGTGGCACCTCGAGGTTCGATCGGTCGGTCGGGCGGATGAGGTGCGCGCCTTCGCGATCGCCTTTGCCTCGCAGCCCGGCGGGGTCTACCTCGCGCGATGCGACGAGCCGCGCGCGGTCCTCGTGGCGTCGGCGGCCGATAGCGGGATCGACGCCGGCCAGATGCTCAAGGGATTGCTCCCGGCGCACGGCGGCAAGGGCGGAGGTTCCCCGCGGCTGGCGCAGGGGAGCCTGCCGGATGCCGCGGCGCTCGCCGCCACCTGGGGAGCGTTAGGTGACCTGCGGACGGGGACAGCATGAATCTCCCGCGCCTGCGTGTGCGACACACCGTCATTCCCGCCAACGCCGTACGCGACAGCGCTGGGGTGCTGGCGGTCATGAGTGGGGTCGAGCGGAAGGGCCCGTGGGAGTTGCCGCGCAAGTTCCGTATCGCGACGGTGATGGGGAGTACGGAGATCGACCTCCGCGAGGCCGTCCTTGCCGAGGGGGAGTCGCACATCGAAGTCTTCTGCTTGTTTGGATCGGTCGAGATCACGGTGCCCAGCGGCGTCGAGGTGGTGGTGGACGGCGATGCCTTCGCCGGCGAATTCAGCCACAAGCCCGATCCCTCGGTCCCAACCGAACCGGGGGCGCCGCGGATCGTCATCCATGGGAGCGCGTACTTCGGGGCGGTGGAGTGCGACGCGCGGCTCGCGGGTGAGAGTGAGGGCCAGGCCAAGAAGCGGATAAGGCTCGCGCTCCGCAGCGGCTGACCCCTCGCGCTCGGGCTTTTCGCGTCGTATTGTAGGCCCCGAGTTCCCCTGTGGCCGCATCCTCTAGCGGAGAAATGCCATGGAGTCCGCGCTGATGGACTGGTTGGGCGGGATCGGGTCGACCGCCTTTCGCTGGTCCGTGATGGCGTTTGTGGTGATCAATGGGGTATCGATCGCGGCCCTGATCCTGACGCGTGACCGCGCGCTGGTGAACCGCTGGACGGGACGCGTCCTCGCGGCCAACCTGGCCCTCGCGGGAACGGGGCTTGGTATTCCCCTGGTGACATCGCTGACGCGACTCGCGGTCGCGGCCGTGATGCCCGGAGGGGCGCGAGAGCTGGCGCCGGCGATGCAGTTCGAGGACGGTGCGGCGGCACTGCGGTCCGAGATTCGAGCAAAGGACTGAACGGCGGGTCCCTCGGTCTCAACGCCCTGCGGCGATCCCCGCGGGGCGTTCGGTTTTCGGCACGGCGTAACGCCCCGCGCGTCGCGATTTCCGCGGAGAACGAGGCGAAGGCCCTGGCGAACTGGAAGGCGCGTTAGGCGGGATGCAGAACGCCGGTATCCCGGCGTTCCGTCCCCTTTGTGCCTACGGCCGGCGATCGCGACGGTCTTCCCGGCGGTCGCGGCGGTTCTCGGCGCGATCCCGGACGTCTTCCCGACGATCCCGCACATCCTCGCGCCGGTCGCGCACATCCTCGCGACGATCCCTCACGTCCTCGAGGCGGTCCCGGCGTCCGCCGTTGTGCATCGCGTCGCGCACGTCTTCGCGTCGGTCGCGCACATCCTCCCGTCGATCGCGGACGTCTTCCTTGCGGTCGCGGCGGTCCTCGGCGCGGTCGCGACGATCCTCGCGGCGATCGCGGACGTCTTCCATGCGATCGCAGGGCATGCGATCGCAGCGCGGTGGCGGGTTCTGCGCACTGGCGGTGGAGGCGACAACGACGAGGGCGGCGAGCGGGGCAAGCAGGGTCGAGCGCATGGGATCCTCCGGGATGTATCGGTCAGTGGCGGGAACGTCCCGCCTCACCCCATCTGACGCGAGGCCTGCCGGGTGCGTTAAGGCCGGACGGGTGGACACCTTGTCCGGGTCGGTGGTGTGAGGGGCGCCGGGACGCGCGGGTTGGGCGGTGGCGCCTAACGAGGCACGAGGGCCACCACGCGCACGGGGCCACCTGACCCGCCGGTGGTCTTGATGGGCAGTGCGATGAGTGTAGCGCCCGTGGCCGGGACGTTCGAGAGGTCGGCCAGGTTTTCGAGGGCGGGGACGTTGGCGGCGCCCAGGATCGCGTGGACGGCGAAGGATGGGGCCGCGCCGATGTCGGTTGAGGGCGAATCCACGCCGAGGATTGCGGCGCCTCGCTCGGCGGTCAGCAGGCGCGCGGCCTCGATCCCAAACGACGGAAAGTGGAGCACCGTGCGGGCTGCGGTGGTCACGGCACCAAAGTAGCGCTGTCGTCTCCCAATAACGCGCCCAGCCGGTCCACAGCACCACCGCGCTGCCCCGGGGGATGCGACCATGCTGCGCCTCATGGGCGGCGACATCGGCCGGCGTGAGCGCATAGTCGCGGGTGTTGGCCGCCTGGCGCGTGACATCGATGACGACGACGGGGACCACCAGCCGATCAAGCGGGATCTGTTCATTGGTCCACCCCGCGCCGGCGGCGTGGCGGGGAGCATCGAGGTGCGTCCCGAAGTGTTCGTTGAGCTGCAGGCGAAACATGGCCGTGGTGGCCGTGGCCGTCAGGGTATCCAGCTTGAACGGCACCCGTGAGCCGGGCCAGGCCGGCCCACGTTCCGAGACCTCATGCGTGAGGTCGATGAGGTGATACCGCGCGAGGTCCAGCGGTTGCGCCCCCGCGAGCATGGGGGCGCAAAGCCACGTCGCGATCGCGCGCCATCGGCTCATGGCAGGGTCACGCGGGCCAGGGTGTTGGCATCGGTGCCGAACCAGAGCGACTTCGTCGGTTGATGATAGATGACGTGCCGCACCGTCTGCCCGCCACTCGGGATATCGATCCCCGGGACAAACGACTTCGAGCGCGGGTCATAGCCGATGATCTTGTTGGGCGTGTTCGGGGTGTTCTCCGAGTACCAGAGGCGGTCCTTATCGTCCACGGTCAAGGCGTACGGCAACGAGTTCATCCCGCCGGGCGAGGCGATCTCCGTGACGGCCCCGGTCGCCGGATCGAGCCGTCCGAGGAACCCGCGCGTGTAGTCCACGTACCAGACGATGTCGTCGCGCGTGATGGCGATGCGGCGGCCCCGGGCCCGCTCGTTCGGCAAGGTGTACTCCTTGAGCGCCATGGTCTTCGGGTCGACCATGCCGATCTTGTTCGTGCCGAACAGGTTGAACCAGGGTTGGTCCTTGGAGTTCATCATGATCCCGTACGGCCGCGTGCCAGAGCCGGGGATCTTGACGAGATCGACCTTGCCGCTGGTGGTGTTGAGGTGGCCGACGAAGCCGCCGTTCTGCACCGTGAACCAGATATTGCCCGCCCGGTCAAACACCAGGGTGTGCGGGTCGCGGGCCGCAGGGTCCGGCATCGGATAGCGCGTGATCTCCCCGGTCTTCGGGTCCAGCTTGCCAATGTGGGCATTCACGTTGCCCGAGTACCAGATCATCCCGGCCTTGTCGATGATCAGGTTGTGCGGATTGGTGTTCTCCGAGAGTTCGTAGCGCTTGAAGTCGCCGTTCTTCGGGTCGAAGACGGCGATGTAGTTCCCCGCCTGCCCGCAGAACCAGACGCGTCCATCAGGCGCGACGTACGGATCGCGTGGACGGGTCTTCTCCCACGGCACGGTCCACTCCTTGATCTGGATGGAGTCGATCGCGGCCACGCCGGGGGCCGCAGTTGGGGCAAGCAGGGCCAACGCCAGGGACGCGAGCAGCACGTGACGTTCCGGTTCGGGACGCCTCAATACTGGGCCAGCCCGCGCTCGCTGCCTAGGCCCGCACGGGACGCGCCCAGACGACAGCAGTCGACATGCGGCGCCGCCTGGGTCAGCGAGGGGAGGTGTCGCCGGTCGTCGGGGTCGACGCGGGGTGAGGTGTCCCGAAACGGGCGGCGTCGGACCGCGTAGGTTTGGCCAACGACTCACCTGGCCTTCATGCGCGCATTCGCTGCCCTGTCCCTGCTACCAACCCTCGCCGCCGCCCAATCCCAATTCGACGCGGCCCGCCTCGTTCCCCGTTCTGATTCGTTCGCCGTGACCGTGCAGGGGCGCCAGGTCGGCGGGATAAGGGAGACCATCGAAAAAACGGCAACCGGGTATCGGCTGGTTTCCGTGCAGTCCCTCGCGGGAATGAACCAGTCCACCGAGGTGCACTTCTCGCGCGCGCTCGCCATGACGTCGGTCAAGCAGGAAGGACAGGCCCGCGGCCAGTCGATGAAGATCGATGTCGCCTACGGACGAGGTCGGGCAAAGGGCACGGCGACCACCCCCGGGGCGCAGGGAATGAAGACGATCGCGGTCGACACGACGGTTCCCGCAGGAGCGGTGGACGACAACGTGCTGCAATCCCTCCTTCCTGCCCTGCCGTTAGGCGCCGGCAAGACGTTCCAGGTCCCGGTGTTTGCCTCGGGGCAGGGGACCTCGAAGGTCATGACCGTCACGGTCAGTGGCAGCGAGTCGGTCACGGTCCCCGCCGGTACCTTCGAGGCGTGGAAGGTGGACGTGGCGGGGGGGCAGGTCCCGGTGACCTTCTGGGTGAGCCGCACGGACCCGCGAGTGGTAAAGATGGGCTTCGCCGGGGCGCCGATGGCGTTCGAGCTCGTGAAGTAGTCTGGCACCCAGCGTGGGAGGCGGCATCTTTCGCCCTTCCCTCCCCGGCAGGTTCCTGTGATCCGTCGTGCGTTGCTGTTCCTCGCCATCGCCACCGTGCCGGTCGCTGCGCAGCGCGGGGGCGAAATCCTCTGGGACACCTATGGTGTCCCGCATATCCATGCCAAAACCGAGGGCCAGCTCGGCTACGGCTTCGGATGGGCCCAGATGCAGGCGCACGCCGACCTCGTCCTTGAGCTGTATGGTGAGGCACGCGGGCGATCGGCCGAGTACTGGGGCGATCCGAGCGGGCAGCGTGAAGCGATGGACCGTTGGGTGCGCCGAATGGGCGTGGCACGCGGGGGGGCGCGGTGGTCCGCGCAGCAGGCGCCGGGCTTCAGGTCCTACCTGGATGCCTTCGTCCAGGGGATGAACGACTGGGCCTTTGCGCACCGCGACCAGATCACGGATTCGATGGAGGTGGTGCTTCCCGTGACCGTGGATGATGTACTGGCCCACGGCCAACGGGTGATCACCACCGCGTTTGTCACGAGTCCGGATCGCGTCAGCGGCACCGTGCGCGCGTGGGAGCGCGGCGGGATACGTGCGGCCGAGGAAGCGGCCGCGGCCCTCGAAGGGGCCGAGATGCGTGGCTCGAATGCCTGGGCCATCGCGCCGGCCAAGTCGGCGAGCGGCCAGGCGATGTTGGTGGCGAATCCGCACTTGCCGTGGGGATCCTTCTACACCTGGTTCGAGGCGCAGCTCGTGGCGCCCGGGATGAATCTCACCGGCGCGACGCTGGTCGGGTCGCCCATTATCACCATCGGTTTCAATGACGACATCGCGTGGACCCACACGGTCAACACGCACGACGGGCAGGACCTCTATGAGTTGGCGCTCGACGGCGACGGCTACCGCCTGGACGGCGTGCGACGCGCATTCACGACGCGCACCGAGACGATGCAGGTGAAGGGTCGCGATGGGCGGCTGGTCCCCCAGGTGCTCACCATCCGCGAGTCCGTGCATGGCCCCGTGGTCGGGGAGAAGGAAGGACGTGCACTGGCGCTGCGCGTCGTTGGGCTTGACCGGGGCGGTGCGTGGAAGCAGTGGTGGGACATGGGCCGTGCCCGCAACAAGGCGCAGTACGTGCGCGCGCTGCAGCAGATGCAGGTGCCGATGTTCACCGCGATGTACGCCGATCGGCAGGGGGAGATCCTGCATTTCTTCGGCGGGCTCACCCCGGTGCGGTCCCGTGGAGGGTGGGACTTCTGGCAGGGGATCGTGCGCGGGGACTCCACGGGCACCTTGTGGACGAAGACCCACAGCTTCGCCGACCTCCCGATGTTGGCGAACCCCGCCGGCGGCTGGCTGCAGAATGCCAACGATCCCCCGTGGACGACCACCGTCCCGCTCGTCCTCGACCCCGCGAAGTACCCGGCCTACATGGCGCCGCGCGGCATGGCGTTCCGCCCGCAGCGCTCGGCGCGACTCCTGGCCGAGACCGGCAAGATATCGTTTGACGAACTGGTGGCGCGCAAGCACGACACCCGCATGGAACTCGCCGATCGCCTGCTCGATGACCTTGGGGCGGCGGTCGCGGCCCATGGGGACGCCGAGGCGAAGGCCGCGATGGCCGTGCTCACGGCGTGGGATCATACGGCCGATGCGGCGTCGCGTGGCGGGGTGTTGTTCGCCGCCTGGTGGCGCGAGCTCAACCGACCCGGCGCTGCGCGCACGGGGCCGCAGCCCCCGTTCGCCGTCGCGTGGGATGCGCAACGGGCCCTGGAGACCCCCGATGGGCTGGCCGATCCTGCGGCGGCCGCGCGGGCGCTCAGCGCCGCCGCGCGCAGTGTGCGGGAACGGCATGGATCACTCGACGTCGCCTGGGGTGAGGTCAACCGCCTGCGCCGGGACGACGTGGACTTGCCGGCCAATGGCGGCAGCGGGCAGTTGGGGGTGTTCCGTGTCGTCGAGTTCAACATGCCGGAACGCGAACGGCAGGGCACCGGGGCCATGGGCGACTCGTTTGTCGCGGCCGTGGAGTTCTCGACGCCACTCAAGGCGCAGGTGCTGATTGGGTACGGCAACTGGTCGCAGCCGGGATCGAAACACCGGGTGGACCAGCTGCCCCTGTTTGCGAAGAAGGCGTTGCGGCCGGCGTGGCGTTCGCGCGCGGAGGTGGAAGCGAACCTCGAGAAGCGCGAAATCGCCGGGGGTCGCTGAACGACACGCGGGCCCCGGCAACCGCCGGGACCCGCGCCCCTGCCAAGGAAGGGGGTCAGCCCGTGGTGTCAGGCCGTGCGGGCGTTTCGAGGTCGTCCCCGCGACGACGTGGCGGCGGCAGGGGGCGTCGTGGCCGGTCGTCCGTGTCGCCCCGTTGCCACTGGGGAGACATGCGGCCTCCACCGCGAGGCATCCAACGATCCTCTGCCGGTCCGCGACCCCGCCGCGGGCCTGCGTCCATGCGGCCACGTCCCGGGCCCACGTCCACGCGACCACGTCCGGGGGCGCGCCGGGGGCCAAACTCGTTGCGGCGTCCTATCGCATCACGACGCAGCGCCATCCCCTGGCGCGCCCGCGCCATGCGCATCCCCTGCACACGGCCACGCTGCGTGGAATCGAGGATCGCGAGCGCCTGACGACCCATCGTGGTGTCGATCCCTCGGCTGCGCAGCTGGCCCATGCGGCCGCGCAAGGTGCGGAGGGCACTGTCGCTGCAGCGGCCGCTCGTTCCGCAGGCCGAGTCGCGCAGCGCACGCGCCTGGTTCATGAGGGACTGGCGGCGGGTGACCATCGTGCGCTCCAGGGAGTCGAGCCGCGCCACCTGTCGCGGGGTGAGGTCAAGCTCACGACGCCGATTCAGCAGTTCGGTCGGGGAGGCGCCGAGTTCCGGTCGCCGCGCGGGTGGGGCGTCCGCCGGGCGGGCCCGTCGGGTTTGGGCGGCCAATGCCGCAGGGACGAGGATCAGGGTGGCAAGAGCCACCAGCGGGCGTCGGGTCAACATGGAGCAGCTCCTTCTCGGGGACATGGATCACGTCACTTCGCCCGGTACGACGCCGGTTTGCGGCCTCCCGTTAAGCCCGAACAGGTCCGCTGGGGTCTGCGTTAACGAACGGCGCGCCCTGTCGTCCCACTCGGGTTGCGAGCGGTTTCCCCCCTGCACGTGTCGTCAATGAGAAGCCTTCGGAGATTCGCGGCCGCAGTCCTCGGCCTGTTCCTTGTTGCCCCCACCTTGGGCGCCCAGATCGGCGCGACCACCGACATCATCACCGGGGTCGTGCGCCGGGTGGAGGGCAACCTCCCCATCGAGGGGGCGCAGGTGGAGGTGTTGTCGCTGGAGTCGAACATCACGCGCCGGACGCGCACCAACGCGCAGGGCAAGTACACCGTGCTCTTCCCGGACGGCGGCGGCCAGTACCAGGTGACGGTGCGCTCGTTAGGCCTGGCGCCGCAAGCGGCGATGGTGCTGCGCACCGCGGACGAGGATCGCCTGGTACGCGACTTTGTGCTGACGACCAACCCGACCGTGCTGTCGGCGGTGCAGGTGCGGGCGCGGCAGGAGACGCCGCGGGATCGTGATGCGCCGACGCCGGGGACGGTGGAGCGGGCGATCAACACGGACCAGGCCGCGCGACTCCCGATCGATGCAGGGGACTTGACCCAACTCGCGCTGCTTGCCCCCGGGCTGGTGGCTATCCCGGGGAGCGACTCCACCCCCGGCGCGTTCTCGGTCGCGGGGCTGTCGCCGGACGCGAACAATATCACGCTCGACGGCATGTCGTTTGGCTCGGCGCAGATGCCGCAGGAAGCGGTGCGCACCTCGCGCGTGCAGACCTCCAACTTCGACGTCTCGCGCGGGCAGTTCTCCGGCGGGTTGATTTCCTCGACCAGCCGCGGCGGCTCCAACAACATGCAGGGGAACTTCACCTACTCGCTCCGCGATCGTGATCTCGCGATCGAGGGCGAGGATCCCGGACCGGCGGCGCAGGGGTTCACGCAGAACCAGTTCTCTGGCGGATTCGGTGGGCCCGTGGTGCGGGACAAGCTGTTCGGGTTTGGGGCCCTCCAGTTGCGGCGACGGAATGACGTCGTGACCTCGCTCGCCAATAGCGATGCGTTGACGCTCCAGCGGTTCGGCGTGAGCCCAGACTCCGTGACACGCTTCACGCAGCTGCTGACCAGCGCCGGCGTACGACCGTTCAGCGTGCTCGCCGACGACCGGCTCTCCGACAACGTCTCGGGGATGTTGCGCCTCGATTACCTCACCGACGGCGGCCACTCGATCACGGTACGCGGTGACTGGCGCCTGAGTGACCAGGATCCCACCCGCATTGGTCCACTGGCCTTGCCGCAAACGGGGGGAAACAACAACAGCTGGGGGGGCGGCCTGATGACCACCGTCACCTCCAACTTCGCCGGTCGCTTTCTCAATGAGTTCAAGTTCTATGTCTCCCGCGATCGCAACGAGGGGACGCCCTTCATCGAGATCCCGGCCGGGCGCGTCCAGGTCACCTCGGCCTTTGAGGACGGACAGAGCGGGATCGCCACCCTGACCTTCGGCGGGAACACCGGGCTGCCGCAGGCCGGCCGCAACACGGGCGTCGAGGCGACGAATGAGGTATCCTGGCTCGCGGACGGACACCGGCTCAAGCTCGGCATGCTGGTGAGCAGCACGGCGTTCTCGCAGGATGTGACCAGCAATCGGTGGGGGAGCTACACCTTCAACTCCCTCGAGGATTTCGAGGCCGGACGACCGGCGATGTTCACGCGCACCCTCACGCCACGCCTGCGCGAAGGGCAAGGCACAAATGTTAACCTGTACCTCGGCGATACCTGGCGCGTGAATCGCGCGGTGCAGCTGACGTATGGGCTGCGCGGCGAAGGATCGTTCTTTGGCAAGACGCCGCAGTACAACCCCGCGGTCGAGCAGGCCTTTGGGTATCGCACGGATGAGGTGCCAACCGACGTGCGGGTGACGCCACGCGTTGGGTTCACCTGGACGATCGGGATGCCGACGCAGGGGAACCCCAATGCGGCTGGCGGCCAGGGCGCCGCGGGCGGCGGCGCCGGTGGTGCGGGCGGGCGAGGTCAGGGCGGTGGTGGTGGCGGTGGAGGTGGCGGTGGTCGTGGTGGTTTTGGCGGTGGAGGTGGATTCGGCGGTGGTCCTGGCGGGGGCGGCCAACCGCGATGGACCATTCGTGGCGGCCTCGGTGAGTTTCGCTCGGCGCCGTCCACCAACCTCGTGGCCAATGCGGCTGGCGCCACCGGGTTGCCCAACAACGAATCACAGCTCATTTGCATCGGGGCCATTGTGCCCACGCCGGACTGGGGCGGCTTCGCCACCGATCCGGGGAGCATTCCGACCTCGTGCCTGGGTGGGGGCAACCAGTTCGTCCCGACGACGCGACCGAACGTGACCGTGTTTGGCGATGACTTCGCCGCGTCCCGTGCCTGGCGGTCGTCGTTAGGCGCCACCCGTCGCTTCTGGCAGCGCTATACGTTCAACTTCGACCTCTCGTATTCGCGCGGGGTCGCGCAGACCGGCTACGTGGACGCGAACCTCAATACGACGCCGCAGTTTGCCCTCGCCGCGGAAGGCGACCGGCCGGTGTTCGTGCCCGCGCAAACCGTATTCCCCGCAACGGGTGCTACGACGGTCCTTGCCTCGCGCCGGGACCCGAACTTCGGTCAGGTGCTGGTCACGCGATCCGACCTGGCGACCGATGCGCGGCAGGCCACGGTGTCGCTCGGCGGCTTCACCGGACGGGGGATCAACTTCAACCTGTCCTACACCTGGGCCCGTGCGCGCGACCAGGGGTCAGGTGGCGGGGGAGGTGGCTTCGGCGGGTTTGGCGGTGGCGGAGGTGGCGGCGGATCCTTCGGCGGTCCCACGACCGGTGGGAACCCGAACGTGCGCGAGTGGTCGCGGTCATCCAACGAGCGCCGGCACGTCTGGGTCGCCACCATGAACTATCCCGTCAACCTCGGGTTGGAGTTCACGGCCTTTGGACGGCTCACCTCGGGCTCGCCGTTCACTCCCATGGTGAACGCCGACATCAATGGGGACGGGTCGCGCAACGACCGGGCCTTCCTGTTTGATCCGGCCGCGACGAGCGACCCACTCCTCGCCCAGGGAATGTCCACGCTCATCGCCGCGTTGCCGAATGGCGCGCGGGACTGCGTCAACCGCCAGCTGGGGGGCATTGCGGCCCGCAACAGCTGTACCGGCATCTGGCAGCCCTCGCTGGACCTGCAGGCCAATTGGCGCCCGAACCTCCTCGGCCTCAACCGGCGGCTCGCGGTCTCGTTCATGACCGTGAATTTCCTCGGTGGCCTCGACCAGTGGCTGCACGGCAGTGACAACCTGCGCGGGTGGGGCCAGTTCCGTGGCCAGGACAACACCCTGCTGTATGTACGTGGCTTTGATCCAGCCACCAATCGATACACCTACGAGGTGAACCAGCGCTTCGGGGCGACGCGCAGCGGGGCGAACGGCATCACGGTGCCGTTCCAGCTGGGCGTGCAGGCCCGGTATACGTTAGGCCCCGACCGGGCCCGCGAGATGCTTAATGGCTTGATTCGTGGTGGAGGACGCGGTGGCGCCGGTGGCGCTGGTGGCCAGGCAGGTGCGACCGGTGGAGGGGCCAACTTCCCCGGCGCCGCCATCCTCAACCAGAACGCGGCCAACGCCATCCTGCAGCTCAAGGATTCGCTGCAGCTGACGGCCGAGCAGGTCGCTGCCATCCAGCCGATCGCGGATACGGTGACGGCACGCAATGCGGCGTTGGGACGCGAGGTGCAGGAGATGATTCGTTCGGCCGGCGCCAACCCGGACATGGGGGCGGTAATGTCGCGGGTGACCACGCGCCTGGAGTCGGTGCGGACCGAGTCGGAGGCGGTGCTGAAGCAGCTGCAGGGGATCCTGACCCCCGCGCAGTGGACCAAGGTGCCGGAGCGGATCAAGAACCCGCCACGTGGGCCGGGCCAAGGGCAGCAGCGGCGGCGCGGCTAGGCCCGATTAGCGCCAGGGATTTGAGAACCGGCGATCCACCAGGAACGCGGAGTCGGTGAGGGCCTGGAGAAAGGCGACCAGGTCCGCCCGACCCTGCGGTGAGATGGCAAACCCGGAAATGCGTCGGTCCTTGAACGGGTTCAGCTGTCCGTCCCCGGCATTTGGCCCCACCGGGACCAGGCGGCCACCGCGGGCGTAGTTGCCGATGACGTCGTCGAGCGAGCCGACGGATCCGTCGTGGCCATAGGGGAAGGACACGGCAACGTTGCGCAGCGTGGGAACCTTCATGCGACCCATGTCCGACGCGAGGCGCGTGTGCTCGGACAACCCGCCGTTCCGCGCGGGATAGGCCCCCGTCCCCCCGATGTTGTAGAGCCCGGTGTTGACGAACTCGTCGCCCGCCGGGGCGCCTGGCTCGAAGGCGATGGAGAAGTTGGGGCCGGCGTGGCAGCGGGTGCAGCGCAGCGCATTGAAAGCGTTGAGCCCGCGACGTGCCGCTGCGCTAAGGGCCGTGGAGTCGCCGCGATTGAAGCGGTCGATCGGGGCGTTGGCCGAGATGAGCGTGCGCTCGAACGCGGCAATGGCGCGATTGACGTTGGTCAGCGTGAACGGGTCCGGCGTGGCGCCAAACGAGGTGGGGAAGAGCGACTGGTATACCGGCTCCGTACGCAGCCTGGCGAGGACGTCGGCCTCGCGTCCCTTGATCCCCAGCTCCACGGGGAGTTCGCCGAGTTCGGGGATGAGTGCCTGGGTCTCCAGGGAAATTGTGGAAGGGTCCGCCCAGCCGAAGTTGCGCTGGTACGCCACGTTGGTCAGCCCCATCGAGTTGCGGGTGTGGGCCTGGCCGGTGGAGCCGAGGGGGATGTTCTTGGCGTCGGCGAAGCCGAACTCCTGGCGATGGCAGGAGGAGCAGGCAAACGCGCCATTGCCGGAGAGCCGGGTGTCGTAGAAGAGGCGACGCCCCAGCTCGACCTTCGCCGCGGACATCGGGTTGCCCACCGGGACGGATGGAGGCGCGACGCCCGCCGGCAATGACCACCGGAAGAGCGACGGGTTCCCGGAGAGGGGCTCTGCCGTCTCGTGCGCCTCTGCGCAGGCCAGCAGGGCGCCGAGGAGCGCTCCGTACGCCGCGCGTGGCAGGCGAATTCCGGGGGCGGCTTGGTGTGTCACGACCTGAATCTACCCGTGAGCGCGGCTGGTGTGCGCGTGCCCGGGTGGCTCCCGTCGCGGGACACGGTACGGTCGAACAGGCGCGTTCCTTCAACTGTTTCGCCGTGGCCGATCGTGCCATCATCGTTCATGACTGCGGGCGCGTTCACTTGTGCACGCCGGGCAGGAAAAGGCAGCTTCATCGGCCGTCTCCTTCTGCATCCCGTTCCTCATGCCGCCGCGCAGCCGCGTCAAGACCATTCACGGCGTGACCGGAAGTCCCTTCCTCACGCGCATCGGCCTGCACGACGATCGCGTGCAGCCCGACGTGCATCCTTTTTCCCTGCCCATCCTGGCCGATGGGCTGGACCTGCAGTTTGCGTCGCCGGTGACCTTCTTCGTCGGTGAGAATGGATCGGGCAAGTCTTCGCTCCTCGAAGCCATTGCCTGGAGCACCGGGTTCGGGATGATGGGCGGCAGTCGGGACCACCGGTTCGAGGAGGGCGGCGAAGGGGCAACCCTCGGCCGCGCCCTGAAGCTCTCCTGGCGCCAGCGCCAGGTGGACGGCTTCTTCCTGCGGGCGGAGACCTTTCACCACTTCAGTACCTACCTCGAGAGTGTTGGTTCGCGCTGGGATCGTTATGGTGGCCGTTCCTTTCACGAGCGATCTCACGGCGAGGCGTTTCTGGCCCTGTTCGAGCATCGCTTTGAAGATGGGCTCTACTTGCTCGACGAACCGGAAGCGGCGTTGTCGCCGCAGCGTCAACTGGCGTTCCTGCGCATCCTCAACAGCCTGGCGTCGCAGCGCATCGCGCAGTTCATCATTGCAACGCACTCGCCGATCTTGCTCGCCCTCCCCGGGTCCACGGTGCTGGGGTTCGACGGCGGGCGCATTGAGCCGATCGATTATCGCGAGACGGACCACTATCGGGTGACGCGAGACTTCCTTGAGGCGCCGGAGCGATTCTTCCGTCACCTGTTCGACGCCGAGGGGACGTGACAGGTCGCCGGGGCGGGCTCGACACCTCGGACTCACGGGTTGATACTTGGCGATTCCTCGTCCCGACACAGACATGGCGGAGCCGTTCTCTCGACGCGATTGGATCAAGACCGTAGGAGCGGTTGGTGCCGGGGCCCTGGTCCCGGACGTGACCGCGGCGGATACGGTCGGCATCCCCACGCCTGTGGCGGCCTCGCTCCCAGTGCGCGAGCGCCTGGCGCCGGGGGACATCGTCGAGTTGACGTCCACGAGCGATGTGTTCATTCCGTCGCGCGGCGACTCCCTGATGAAGTTCTCCTTCGACTTCCCCGAGCCTGGGGTCGTCTTTGGAGATCACCGGTTCAGCGTCCTCCTGTTCACGGAGGAGAACACCTACGCGATGGACCGCACGACGATGCGGGCGACGGGGAACGACGACGCCCTCGAACTGACCTGCTCGGGGCTGACCTGGGCCGGAGGGCAGGAGAGGGCGCCGGGGACGGTCACCGTGCGCTTTCAGCGACGCGGTCGGTCGATCACGTGGGACATCACGGCAGAGATGTCGCGACCGATCAAGTCGATCACCACGGTGATTCGCGATGTGCCCCGCGGCAAGGTCTCGTTTGGCGGCGGGGCGCTGATCGACCCGCGTGATGGCGACCTCCTCGGCGGGTACACCTTCGGTGCCGGCGACCTGCACGGGGCCCAGGTGCCGCACAGCATGACGACGCCGCTGGCGGTGGTGCAGGTGTCGGACACCGATCACCTCTACCTCACCACGCGCGACACGCGGGTGCGTCCCAAGCGCTACTACTTCCAGGCCGGCGAGCGCGCATTCCGCACCGAGGCGATCTATGAGCACGACGCCTGGCGCAACGACACCCGGGTCGTGGTCCCCACATGGGAGCTGGGCCACACGACCACCCTCGATGAGGCCGTGGCGCACCACATGGCGCACATCGAGCGCGCCTTCAACCTCCCGGCCTGGGAGACCCGTACCGACACCCCCGCATGGATGCGCGACATTGCGCTGGTGACGACGCTGCACGGGATGCACTACACCGGGTTCATCTTCAACGACTATGCGCAGCAGCTGGCGATCCTGCGCTGGATGGCGACGCAGATCCCGGCCTCGCGCGTGCTGGTGTTCCTCGCGGCGTGGGACGGCCGCTACTACTGGGACTACCCCAACTACCAGGTGCCTGCCCGCATGGGAGGGGAGGCCGGGTTGCGCACGCTGATCACCGAGGCTCGCCGGCTGGGCTTTCGGCTGATGCCGATGTACGGCACCAATTCCGCCAACCGCAAGCAGCCCATCTGGAAGGACATCGCCAGCGGGGCAACGCAGAAGATCGACGGCAACACCTACAACCTGGACTGGGTCGACTGGAACAACGACCGGCACCAGGACGGATGGTTGACCTACATGAACGTCGGCGAGGACAAGTGGCGGACGTACCTTGAGGGGCGCATTGCCGACATGATCGAGCGGTTCGGGGTGGACGCGTATTTCCTCGATATCGTCGGGGGGCACGTGAACAGCACCACGGGCGACATGCACGAGGGCACACGACGCCTCATCCGCAACCTCCGCGAGAAGTATCCCAGCGTGGTGGGCGTGGGCGAGATGCCTTACGACGCGCAGCATGAGTTCATTGGCGTGTACCACGCCGGGAACGGGCCGCTGTGGCGCAAGTACTCGCGCTTCTTCTCGCACTTGAGCGCGCCGGCCCCAGGACGTGGCAGCACGGGGGTGCACGAGTGGGGATTCTCGACCTTCCGGACGGACACGCTCGGCCTCAATCCCACCGCGATCCCGACCCTGCAGGTGGTGGACGACACCTTCACGCGACACCGCGAGACGATGGCAGCGATCATCGCCGCCGCCAAGGTGCGGGCGGGGATCGCATGACGCGCCGCACGCGCCCAATCCCCGCGCGTGGTCGGGCCACACGCGCCCTCCGCGAGGCCACCTGTGCCGCGAACATCGAACTGTTCACGCGCGGGCTGGCGCACTTCACCTTTGGCAATGCGAGCGCCGTGGATCGCGAGCGCGGGCTGATCGTGATCAAGCCGAGTGGTGTGCCGTACGATCGTCTGACGGCCGCGCGCATGGTCGTCACCGACCTGGACGGTCGGGTCATCGAGGGTTCGCTCCGGCCGTCGTCAGACCTGCCGACCCACGCGGCCCTCTTCGCCGCCTTCCCTGGCATCGGTGGGGTCGCGCACACGCACTCCCTGTACGCTACCGCATTTGCGCAGGCGCGTCGCGCCATTCCCTGCCTGGGCACGACACACGCCGACTACTTCCACGGGGCGGTTCCCGTGACACGACCGCTCTCCGCGCGCGCGGTCGCCACGGACTACGAACGGCGCACCGGCGAGGCGATCATCGCGCGCTTCCGGGCCCTCGATCCGATGGCGATCCCTGCCGTCCTGGTCGCGAACCACGCCCCGTTCACCTGGGGGGCGACGGTGCAGGCCGCCGTCGATCACGCGGCGTACCTGGAGGAGGTCGCCCAGATGGCCTGTCATACCCTGGCCCTGGCGCCGGGCGCCCGGCCGATCGCCCGGCACCTCCTCGACAAGCACTACCTGCGCAAGCACGGGGCCCGCGCCTACTACGGGCAGCGTCCGCGCACCTAACGAGCCGCCGCCCGGACCTCCGCTGCGATCCGCCGGATCTCCGGGAGCACGCGCCCCACGCTGACGGCCGGCGACTCCGGCTCCCCAAACGCGAAGTACAGCTCCCGGTACAGGGCGTACAGGCGGTCATAGGTCGCCACGTCGCGCGGGTTGGGTGCCACCTCGCGGTATGCGGGGCACAGTGCCGCCTGGGCGGCCTGCACCGAGGGAAAGGCGCCGCAGGCGAGGAAGGCGAAGATGGCGGAGCCGAGCGAGGTGATCGGCGATTCGGGGACCAGCACCGGAAGATTGAGGACGCTGGCATACACGCGGTTCAACGCCTCGTTCTTCTGCGGAATCCCGCCGCCATGGATCACCCGCCGAACCGGGACACCATGCGCCCGCATGCGCTCCAGGATGATCCGCGTGTGAAACGCGGTCCCCTCGATGGCGGAAAAGAGGTCGTCCTCGGCCGTTGAGTTCAGGGTCCAGCCGAAGGTGACGCCCCCGAGGTTGGGATTCACCAGTACCGTGCGGTCGCCGTTGTCCCACGTGAGACGCAGCAGTCCCGTCTGGCCGCCACGATAGCTCTCCAGTTCCCTCGACAGGTCGCCGACGCGCTGCCCGGTGCGTGCGGCCAGGGATTCGAACAGGTAACCACAGGCCGACAACCCGGCCTCGATTCCCATCATCGCCGGATGAATCGAACCGTCGACCACGCCGCACACTCCCGGCACGAGGCCGGTGTCGTCGGCGACCGCCATCACACAGGTCGCTGTGCCGATCACGTTGACGATGTCGCCCTCGGCGATGCCGGCGCCCACGGCATCCCAGTGCGCATCGAATGCGCCCACGGGAATGGGGATCCCTGCGCGGAGTCCGAGTCGGTCCGCCCAGGGCGCGCAGAGGTGCCCAGCGATGTGCTCCGAGGTCAACGTGGGGCTGGTGAGCTTGTCGCGGATACCGGCGAGGAGTGGGTCCACCGCGACGAAGAACGCCTCCGGGGGAAAGCCGCCTAACGAGGCGTTCCAGAGCCACTTGTGCCCCATCGCGCACGCACTGCGTCGCACCTGCCGATGGTCGGTGACGCCACAGAGCACGGCGGAGATCATGTCGCAGTGCTCGAGGGCCGTGACCATCTCGTGTCGCCGCTCCGGATGGTGCCGCAGCCAGTGGAGCACCTTGGCGAAGCCCCACTCCGAGGAATAAACGCCACCGCACCAGTCGATGGCGGGTTCGCGTCGTTCGTGCGCGATCGCCGTGAAGCGTGCGGCTTCGTCCTTGGCGCGATGGTCGCACCACAGGTAGTAGTCGTCGAGCGGAACGAGTCCCTCGCCGACGGGGAGGACCGTGGACCCGGTCGTGTCAAGGGCGAGGGCCTCGATGCTGGTGCCGGCCACGCCGGCTTCGTCCAGGGCACGCTGCATGGCGTCCACCAGTGCGCGCATGTGATCGTCGTGCGACTGGGTGGCAAAGTCGGGATCGTCACGGTCACGCTTGACCGGGTACTCGCCGACCCCGAAGCCGATCACGCGACGGACGCTGTCCACGATCGACACGCGCACGCTCTGCGTGCCGAAGTCCACTCCGGCGACCATGGTCATCAGGCGTGCCTCAGGACGTCCCAGCCCAGGTATTGGGTGGCGGCCTCGTGCACCGCATCGGCGACGTGGGAGAAGGTGCCGGCCACGTGGTGCTCGAATCCCTCGCGGCAGATGTGCCGGAGGAGGGGTTGCAGGTGCGCGATCTCCACCACGCCGGCGCCCCCAAACGTTGACAGCTTGTCCTTCGTGAAGTGCCCCTCGCCGACGTACCCGCGGATCGCCCCCGTGCGGTCATCGGTGGAGAAGCGCGCAAACGACATCGGGCCGGCCTTCACCTTGCCGACGATCGTGCCGTACGTGTTCTCGCGACCCACGGTACCGGCAATGATCTCCTGGTAGTCCATCACCGGCGCCTCGAAGAAGTCGCGGGGCAGGTTGCTGCAGTGAAAGCAGACCGCCTTGTTTGGGTGGTCGCCGTAGTTGTTGTTCCAGTCGAGCAGGGCCGCCGGGCTCCCTGAGGCCAGGGTCAGCGCGAGCATGCTGATGGTCCCCATTACGTCCACCTCGCAGGCGCTCGGCAGGTTGGCGTTGCTCATCATGCTCATGAGCGTGCACGGGACAACACCGAAGAACTCCTCGAGCGAGGTCCAGCACTGCACGGCACTCACGGTGACCTCCACTTCCTGCATCCAGCGATCCATCACCAGGCCGAGCTTCGCCATCTTGAGGAGCGCCGCATCGGGTACGCCACTGGTGTCTACGTACGCCACCATCTCGGCGAGCTTGCCCTGCACGGCGGCATCCTTGTCCTTGAGTCGCGCGATGCGCCCGAGGATCTCCGACAGGTCGATCGGTTCCACCGAGATCCCGGCGGCCTCAAGGATCTTCTCGCTGTAGCGGACCGTCTTGAACGCGGCCGGGCGGGCACCAATGGCCCCGATGCGCGCACCGCGCAGCCCCTTCACGACGCGACAGGTCGCGGCAAAACGTCGCAAGTCGGCGCGAAAGCCTGGCGACTCGGGGCGCTGCGTGTGTTCGGTCGTGAGCGAATAGCGAATGCCGTACTGCCGCAGCACGTTGCACGCCGACATCTTGCCGCAGAACGCATCGCGCCGATGATCAATCTTCATCTTCGCCGGGTCGTCGGAGGTGGCGTGGATGAGGACGGGAACGTTGAGGGCGGCGAGCCGCAGCGTGTCGGCGATGGCGCGCTCGTCCCCGAAGTTAGGCAGCGTCACCACCACACCATCGATGCGCTCGCGATGCTGGCGGAAGAGTGCGGCACAGGCGCGAGCCTCCGCCCGGCTCTCGATGGCCCCGTGGTTGGTCGCTCCCGCATCAATGATGACCGCGTCGATTCCTTCCGCCGAGAGTGCGCGCA
Organism: Gemmatimonadota bacterium; assembly: GCA_016712265.1. Taxonomy (NCBI): domain Bacteria; kingdom Pseudomonadati; phylum Gemmatimonadota; species Gemmatimonadota bacterium. The sequence continues at coordinate 578,907 of JADJRJ010000028.1, forward strand.
ACATCTCTTCGCGCCCCGTGGCGGCGAGATGTCCCGGGAAGAAGCCGCGGTTGCCGACGATCACGCCGAGGGTGACGCGAGGGGGCGTGGACGCCGTGGGGCGGGCGAGCTGGCGGGCGCGTTGGGCGCGGGCCTTGCCGCCAGCATTGGAGACGAGTTTGTGGAGGGCCATGCGGAGTGAGGCGGTGAGGTCGAGCGGCGTAGACGCTACAGGGAGCGCGGCCGCCGCGCCATATGAGGAAGACTGCGTTGACGCCTCCCCGGCAGCTCGTAAGTTTGCGCGTCCTCCGCCCCTTGCCGCCCTCGTGACCCCAGCTGACCCCGCGCCATCGCTCGTGAGTCGGCTGAGTCGCTCCGTGTTGCGGTCCCAGCAGTTCGGCCTGGTGATGGTCCTGCTGCTGCTCGGCGCGATCCTGACGGCCAGCGCCGGATCGCACGTGGATCCACGGAGCGGCGAGGAGGTGAACAACTTCCTGAATCGGTACACGCTGATCCAGATGGCCACCGACGCAAGCGCCTTTGCGATCATGGGGGTCGGCGCCACCATCGTGATCATCGCCGGGGGCATCGACCTGTCGGTGGGGGCGGTCTACGCATTGAGCGGCGTCTTGATGGCCATGGCGTTGCGCGCCCTTGGACCCATGGACCCCGTCCTGACGGTTGGTGCCGGACTGGCGCTCTGCCTGGCGGTTGGGCTCGCTTGCGGTGTCGCGAACGGCTTGATGGTCATCGGACTCGGCGTGCATCCGTTCATCATCACCCTCGGGACCATGTGGATCATTCGCGGCGTCGCCTTTGTGACGAGTCGCGCGGAGAGCGTCCTGGTCCCGACCTCCCTGACGGCGGTGGCCAAGGCGCCGCTGGGGCTGGGGACGGCACTCTATCCGGTCCCCTTGCTGGTGATGCTGTTGGTTACCGTCCTTGGCGGTATCTATTTGTCGCGCAGCGTCGCAGGGCGCCACATCTTCGCGGTGGGTGGCAACGCGGAAGCTGCCCGTTTTGCCGGCTTGAACGTCTCGCGCGTGACCCTCGGCGTCTTTGTCTTGTCCGGGCTGCTCGCCGGCGTCGCGGCTTTTCTCGGCGCCGCGTTTTACGGTTCGGCGACTTCATCGGATGCGAACGGGTACGAGTTGTATGTCGTGGCGGCCGCAGTGGTCGGGGGGGCGTCGCTCTCGGGGGGCAAGGGCAGCGCCACCAGTGCGATGTTGGGGGCCGTGTTGATTGTGACCATGCGACAGGCCATCCGGACATTGCGGCTGGACCAGAACTACGAATGGATCATCATCGGGACGGCGCTGATCGTCGCGGTCGTCCTGGACCAGCGGGGCTGGAAGCGGTTGGCTGACAAACTTTCCACACCATCGTGACGTTCACGCGTCACCCGTCTCGCGGAGGCTTCATGCGTGTCTTGCGGAATCCGGTCATCACGTTCGCCATGGTCGCCGTGGTGGCCACGGCATGCGGTGGGGGAGAGTCTGGGCAACGCGCCGAGGCATTCCGCATCGCGATGATCGCGAAGAGTTCCACCAATCCCGTCTTTCTCGCGGGGCGACGCGGGGCGGAAGTGGCGGCGTCGGAGCTGTCGAAGGAACTGGGCGTGACCATCACCATCGAGTGGTTGACCCCGCCGAATGAGGACGGGGCGGTTCAGGCGCAACGGATTGCGGAAGCGGCAAACTCTGGCGCGAATGCCATCCTGCTCTCGGCGAGTGATGCGGGGAAGGTTCGCGGTGCGGTGGATGAAGCCGTCGACCGTGGCGTACCCGTGATGACGTTCGACAGTGACGTGCCGGGATCCAAGCGGTTCTCCTTCTATGGTGGTGACGACGTCCAGATGGGGGCCCACGTGATGGATGAGTTGGCCACCCAAATGGGCGGGAAGGGGAAGGTCGCGATCATCGCCGGGAACCAGAACGCCCTGAACCTGCAGAATCGTGTGAAGGGCGCGCGCGAGGCCGCCGCGAAGTATCCGGGCATCACCATCGTGGATGCGTTCTATCATGCCGAGACCCCACAAGATGCCGCGGCCGAGGTGCTGCGAATGAAAAACGCGTATCCCGAGGTCAACGGCATCGCGATGATCGGCGGATGGGCGTTGTTCACGCGGACGCTGCTTACGGACCTGGACGCGAACACGATGAAGATCGTCTCCATCGATGCGCTTCCGGCGCAGTTGGCGTACCTGGAAGCTGGGCTGGCGCCCGTGTTGTTCGCCCAGCAGCCCTACAACTGGGGATACATGTCGGTGAAAACGATTGTCGACCATGTGTATCTCAAGAAGGAGGTGCCGCCGGTGGTGCCGATGGAGCTGGTGAAGGTGACGAAGGACAACCTGGGCGCGTGGGCGCAGCGGCTGGTGGATTGGGGCTTCACGGATGTGGATCCCCGGTACCTCGCACTCCCGCGCTGATCCCGCGGTGGGTCTCCCACGCATCCGGTTTCGGGGGATCACCCGTCGCTTTCCGGGGATCGTGGCGCTTCGCGACGTCTCCTTTGACGTCGCGGCGGGGAGCTGCCACGCGATTTGCGGCGAGAACGGTGCGGGCAAGAGCACCCTGGGGCGCGTGCTCGCCGGCCTGGCCGTTGCCGACGAAGGGACGATCGAACTCGACGGGCAACACGTGCGCTTCGTGTCGCCACGCCATGCGCTCGATGCTGGCGTGGCGATGGTGCACCAGGAGCTCTCGTTCTGCGAGAACCTGACGGTGGGCGACAACCTGTGCCTGGGCGGGCTGCCACATCGGCGCGGGCTGGTGGATGAGCAGGAGCTTCGTCGCCGGGCACTGGACCTGCTCGCGGCCACTGGCGCCACGATCGACCCGTCCCAGCCGGTCCACGCGCTGGGCATCGCGGACCGGCAATTGGTGCAGATCGCCGCCGCCGTCGGCCAGGGAGCGCGGGTGATCGTCTTCGATGAACCCACGAGTTCCCTCGGTGACCCCGAGTCGCAACGCTTGTTTGGGTTGATCCGCGGGCTGTGCGCCCGCGGGGTGACGGTGCTATACGTGTCACATCGCATGCCCGAGATCTTTGCGCTGTGCGACACGATCACCGTGTTGCGCGATGGCGCGCACGTGGCCACGCAGCCCGCGAGCCAGCTGGACGAGGCGACCCTCGTGCGCCTGATGATCGGGCGGGATGTGGGTTCATACTATCCACAGCACGCTTCGCAGCCGCCGGGCGAAGAGCGGCTGTGCGTGGAGCGCCTCAGTTCGCCCGGGCGCTTCGCGGACGTCTCGTTGCGTGTGTGCGCCGGGGAGGTGGTCGGGTTGGCCGGGTTGGTTGGCGCCGGCCGTTCCGAGGTGGCGCAGGCGATCTTTGGTCTGGACAGCGCATGCCGTGGTGATGTGTACGTGCGCGGCACGAAGCTGCGCCCTGGCTCACCGCGCGATGCCATGCGCGCCGGACTGGGCCTCGTCCCTGAGGACCGGAAGCGTCAGGGACTCGTCCTCGGGATGCGCGCCATGGAAAACGCGTCACTTCCGGTCCTTCCACGCTTCGCCCGGGCGGGTTGGGTGGACCTGGAGGCCGAGGCCGTCGCCGTGGATGCGAGCTTCGCGCGCGTTGGTGTGCGCCATGGTGGGCGCGAGGCGGTCGTCGGGTCGCTGTCCGGCGGGAACCAGCAGAAGGTGGTGATGGCCCGCTGGCTCACCGCGGGGAGCGACATCATCCTGCTGGATGAACCGACGCGTGGCGTGGACGTGGGGGCGAAAGCGGAGCTGCATCGCTGGATTGACGAGCGGGCGTCGGAGGGTGCCGCGTTCCTGCTCGTCTCGAGCGAGCTGCCGGAGTTGCTGGCGCTCTCGACCCGCATCGTCGTGCTTCGCGAGGGCCGCGTACACGCCGAGGTCGCGCGGCGAGACGCGACACAGGATGGATTGTTGCGATTGATGGCCGGGCTCGACTGAGGGGTCGTGGTGCGTCGGCCGACCGCAGGAGGACAGCGGTCATCGCACGTCGAACGTGCCGCGCAGGTGGATGTCGCGTGACGACGAGCCCAGCATCACCTGGAAGGTCCCCGGCTCGACCACCCAGCGCCCGTTCACGTCGAGCATTTGGAGTTGCGAACGGTTCACGCGAAAGGTGACCTCGCGTGACTCGCCCGCGGCGAGCGCCACGCGCGTGAACCCGGCGAGCTGGGCCACCGGCCGTGATGTCGTCGCGAGGATGTCACGCAGGTAGAGCTGGACCACCTCCGTCCCCGCGCGGTCGCCGGCGTTGCGTACGACGCACCGGATCGTAACGTCGCCCGTCCGGGCCTCGGGTGGATCGACGCGCAGGTCCGTGTATGCAAACGAGGTGTAGGACAACCCGAAGCCGAACGGAAAGAGCGGTTCTCCGGGCAGGTCGAGGTAACGATCGCCGCGGCCCGTGGGTCGGTGGTTGTAGCTGAGCGGCAGCTGTCCTTCTGCGAGGGGAAAGGTGATGGGCAGCCGGCCGGACGGGTTGATGTCGCCCCAGAGCAGCTCGGCCACCGCGTGTCCCCCTTCCTCACCCGGGTACCACGCGTGGACGACGGCGGCGACCGAGTCGATCCACGACGACATGGTAATGGCACTTCCGCCGACCAGCACCACGACCGTGGGGGTGCCGGTGCCTGCGACGGCGCGGATCATCGCCTCCTGGTGGCCGGGGAGGGCCAACGAAGCACGATCGCGAAATTCGCCCTCCTCGATGCCTGCGACGACCACGGCCACCTGGCTGGTTCGTGCCGCCTCGACGGCGTGGTCGATCTCTCTCCGATAATCAGCACTTTCAGGCGCATCCCAGACCAGGCGGACCCGTCCGTTGCCGCGCATCTCGCGGAACTCCACGCGGACCGCGTGGCGCGTCCCAGGCAGGAGGGGGAGGGTGGCGAGGTGCGTCCCGGCGGACTCCTTGCGCCATCGATCGAGGCGCAGCGTGTCATCGACAAACACGCGATAGCCGTCGTTGCCCTCGATCCCGATGCGGCGCGCAGGTCCCGCGGGGAGCGTCACGGTGCCTTCCCAGCGAACGCCATACCAGTCGGCCGGCAGGCCGGGTCCGGGGCCGGAGAGGGTCCACGAGTAGTCGATCGTGGGATCTCGTCGCACAAACACCGGTGTGCCGGCAAGTGTTGGCGAGGCGAAGTACGAACCCGTCCACCCTGGGGCGCCAGCGCTGGCGACCGCGTCCACCGGAATGGTCGCGACGGCCGTCGACAGGCGCCCCGGTCCTGGCGCATACGTCACGATGGCGTCGCGACCCGCACGGCCCCGCACCCCGTCGAGGATGCTGGTTACCTGCGCGTTGCTCCCACTGTACCCGCCAAGTCGTGCCTCCGTCGCGTCGGTCCCGATCACGGCCACGCGGTTCACCCGCGCTGCCAGCGGGAGCGCACCCCGGTTCTGCAAGAGGACCAGGGATTGTCGCGCCGCCTCGCGCGCGAGCCCGCGATGCGCGGCGTGATCGTTCCAGTGGATCGCGCTGTCGACGTTGGCGTACGGGTGCTCGAACAAGCCCAGGGCAAACTTGACGCGGAGGACGCGGGCGACCGCCTCGTCCAGCACTGCCGTCGGGACGAGGCCGCGCCTGATGGCGGACAGGTATGGGGCCGCTTCGTGCACGCGGCCCTGGAAGACCACGTCGAGTCCGGCGCGAAAGGCGTGCGCGGCCGCATCGGCCGTGGATCCCTCGGTCATGTGCAGGACGGTCGGCCCGCTGGTGGCCGACATGTCGGAGACCACGAAGCCACCGAAGCCCCAGCCCTCCTTGAGGGTCGCGCGCAGGAGCGCACGATTCTGCGTCGCCGGCACGCCTGCAACAGAATTGTAGGCGGTCATCACCGACCGGGCGCCGCCCTCGGCGATCGCGGCGCGGAAGGGCGGGAAGAACTGCTCCTCCAGCATGCGGGCGTTGAGCTCGATGGGATAGCTGTCCCGCCCGCCGTCGCCGACGTTGGCCACGAAATGCTTGGGGGTCGCAACGACACCGGCCCCCTCGAGTGCCGACACGAAGGCCACCCCGAGGCGCGACGCCAGCCAGGGATCTTCCCCGTAGGTCTCTTCTGTTCGTCCCCACCGGACGTCGCTGGCGACATTCAGGACCGGGGACAACACGTCGCGGATCCCGCGACTCCGGCTCTCGCGGGCAATTGCGCTACCCACGCGGGAGACCAGGGCGGTGTCCCAGGTCGCGGCCAGGCCGATGGCCTGGGGAAAGACGGTCGCCTGGGGGGCCAGGAGACCGTGGAGCGCTTCCTCGAACATGAGCCCCGGGATGCCGAGCCGGGTGTCCTCGACCAGCGTGCGCTGCAGGGCGTTGAGCTGTTCGACCTGGCGCCGCACCACGTCGGCTGGCGGGCCAGCGAGTCGCACCTGCAGCCCGAAGATCCCGTGCGCCAGCGATCCCGGCGCGTCAGTGGAGTCCCAGGGCGACATGAACAGCTGCCAGAACTTCTCCTCGAGCGTCATGCGCCCGAGCAGGTCGCGGACGCGGACGGGGATGGGTCGTCGCGCGTCGCGGTACGGAGCGGCCGCCGGTGGGCGGGCGGGCGCGGGTCGCGCTGGCGGTTGGCCGGCGGCGTGCGCTGGTCCAAGGAGGCACAGCGCCAGGAGACCGGCCCGGATGCGGGGCGTCATCGCGGTCGACCGCCTAACGCTTCACGCTCCGGATCTCGTACACCGGCGCGATGCGCCCGCTTGCGTTCGCCTGGAAGCGTACGGTCACGGTGCCCTTGCCCTGCGTCAGGCCCACCGGGATGTCATAGGTGACGCGGTGAAACCCCGAGGCCGCGTGGTTCGGCACATACGGCCCCACGCTGGTGCCGTCCACGAGGATCTCGAACGGACCAAGCGGGGCGGGGAGGCCCGGCTCCACAAACATCGTGACGTCGAGTGACATCGCCGCATCGCGGGCAACTGGCAGGTCGTACGAGAACCACCCCGGGCCGTTCCGCTGGGTGCGCCCCTCGTTCCGGGCGATCGCGCGGTCAGCCGGCTCGCTGCGATAGTTCGCGGCCCGTTCCGATTCCGGATTGCCGACGATCACGGTGCCGACCGTCATCGCATCGAGCCGGGACGAGGCCTCGCGGGCGGCACGCTGGGCGGCGAGGGAATCCCGGTACTGGTCGGGCGTCTGGAGGTCGAAGTACAGCGCGTACCGACGGCGGTGGGTGCGATAGAACGGGGTGAGCGACACGTCCGGTGCCGGGGCGTCGTCATCCGAGCGACGGGCGATCCCACGGACGAGGAAGTTGCCGGGCGTTTCCGTGGACACGACCAGGTCGCTTACCTCGCGCGTCGCGGCCACCAGGACCGGCGCAGGCAGGCGCGGTGTTGTCTGTGCGTTCTCGTCGGTGCGAGTGATGCGCGGTCCCATGTCACCCGCGAGGGCCAGCGGGCCCCAGAGGATCGCCGTGACGCTCGGATCGTCCGGCGTGGGCTCCAGGTGAAGCGCCTTGGGCACCCGGAGGGTGACCGTATCTCCCGTCCGCCAGGTGCGCGTGATCGTGACGTAGGTGCTCACCGGGGCGGTGGCTTCATTGCCGGGCCCGCCGGCGCGGCCCCCCGCCACGGGGTCGCTGAGGGTGGCGAGGGCCGGCTGCGCGAGCACCGTCCCGTTCAGCTGGACCTGGAAGTCGTCGCCGGCCCAATGTGGGCGCCGCACCTTGAGCGTAAAGGTGCGCGGCGCCGGGATCGTGACGCGGATCGTGGCAGCATCGCCATCCGGGAAGTTGGTCTCGAGGGCCAGGACGGCCCTGCCCACCGTGGTCCGGGCGACGGACGGGACAAATAGGTTGAGCCAGACAGTGTCGCTGGACTCGTACCACACGCCGTCGCCATGCAGCGCGTGGCTCTCCATGCCAGAGCCCACGCAACAGGTGAAGTCGCGCTGCATATCCTGGTACTCCTGCTGCTCGCTCCGGCCCACGGGCACCATGTACGAGGTGCGCCCATCAGTGGGATCGATCGACGCCAGGATGTGGTTGAACAGGGCGCGCTCATGAAAGTCCGCGTACGCCGCATCCGGGCGCAGGGAGAAGAGCCGACGCGTCAGCTTGAGCATGTTGTACACGTTGCACGTCTCCGCCGCGCGTCCATCGACCCGGGGGGCCAGCACATCCGGTGGACCCCAGTATTCATTCAGGCCATGCCCGCCGCTGGCATAGCTGTGGTGCCGCACGACGCGATCCCAGAAGAACGACGCCGCCACGATATCCTCCATCTCCCCGGTATAGGCGTACCGCGACGCCGACCCGATGAGCTTGGGAATCTGGCAGTTGCCGTGCTTGCCCGAGAGGTTGTCCTGGTGCCGCTTGAGGGGCTGCGTGATCGCGTGATGTTCAAAGCGGTTGGAGAGACGCAGCCAGCGCGCGTCGCCCGTGTCTGCGTAGAGGTCCGCAAACACCTCGCTCATCCCGCCGAACTCCGTGAGGAGCATCTGCTGGACCTGGGCGTCGGTGAGCGGGGCGATCACCCCCTCCGCCCACGCGGCGAAGCCGATCTCGACGCGCAGCGCCAGCGCACTCCCGGCATGGCGGTACGCGTCCCGCAGCCCGGCATAGGTCTTGTGGAGCGTGTACCACGGGGACCAGAGACCGTTGAGGTCAAACCCCCCGGACTTGATCTCGCCGCGTGAGACCCTGGCAAATGCCTCGCGCAGCCCCTCGAGTGCGCCGACATATCCGTCGCCGTTCTTGCGCTGGACGACATCCAGTTCCCTCACGAGGTAGTCAGCGCGCTGCTTGAACCGCGCGTCGCCGGTCGCGCGGTACATGAGCGACACCCCGGACAGGTGATGGCCGGCGATGTGGCCCGTGAGGTTGCGTCCACCGCCGTCCCAGCCCGTGTACCCTTCAGCTTTTGGCGGCAGTCCCGCCTGCTGCCGGTAGAAGGCGAGCATCCGGTCCGGGTCCAGGGCCAGGAGGTACTCCGCGGTGACATCCTGCGTGCGCTTGAGTGGCCCGCCGGTGAGCTTGACCCGATCGAGCGGGATGGGGTGCGCCCTCGTCAGTCGCTTCTCAACTTCTCGCGGGGCCGTTGTAGCAGGCGCTGCGGTTGAATCCACGTCCCGCGTGCCCGCCGTCGCTGCCTCCGGCGAGAGGACACCCACGGCGAGGGCGGCGGTGGTGGACGCGGAGGTCCTGAGAAAGTCGCGACGGGCGGTATCCATGAGGCGGCTGCGGGTTGGCCGGACCCCGCCAAGATCCCGCCGGATCCCGCTGTTCGGCAAGGCGACCCGTGCCGCGCCTAGCGCACGTCCACCTTCCGCAACCAGTCGCGCACCTGGCGGACGGTCTCGGCCGGATTGTCGATCGTGGTCATGTGCCCGGCGCCGGGGATCAGCATGAACTCCGAGCCCTTCACCAGGCTCGCATAGTATCGCGTGGTGTTCGGCGTGGCCTCGTCGAACTCCCCGGCGGTGAACAGGGTGGGCACCGTGATCTCACCCAGGCGCGGCGTGGCATCGAACGACTTGAGGTTGCCCGTCGCCTTGAACTCACTGGGCCCCCACATCTGCATGTAGATGCTCATGTTGGTCTGGCTGAGCACGGCGCCGAGCGCGGAGTCCATCGGCGTGCGGTTCAGGTACTGCGCACTGTACGCGGCCACCGCCTGCTGGTAGGCGGGGGCCTGGTAGTCGCCCGACGCGTTTGCCTGGGCCACGGCCCGCTGGATGGTGTCGGGGAGGAGGCGCACGAGCGAATCGGCATCGTGGGTCCATCGCGCCGCGCTCAGGCAGGGGCTGGCGAAGATCACCCCGCGCACGCCACCCGGCTTTCCCTCCATGTACGACGCGGCGAGCATGGTGCCCCAGGAATGTCCATAGAGGTAGACCTCGCCCAGGCCTAACGAGTCGCGCAGCGCCTGCAGCTCGCGCCCGAAACGCTCGGTGTGCCAGAGGGCCGTGTCGGCCGGATGGTCCGAACGTCCCGTGCCCAGCTGGTCGTAGATGTAGACGGGGCGATCATCGGCAAGGGCCAACAAGGGGCGCAGGTAGTCGCTCGGCACGCCGGGGCCGCCGTGCAGGAGGATGATTGGCGTCCCGCTGCCGCCGCCCTTCATCTCGTACCAGACGCGTCCGCCGGGGACGGCGACGAAGCCCTGGCCTTCAGTGGCGGGCGTCGCCGGCCCACGTTCACGTGTCGAGCAGGCGAGCACCATGGCAGCCATGGACGCCACGGACGCCATGGACAGCGCGCGAACGAGCTCGGACCACCGTTTCGGGATACGCGACATGCGATGAGGGGCAAGGGACGACCCAAGTTGGCCCTCCCCGGTCCCGGGGCAAGGGCACGGCGGGCCTCGGTGCCGCTGGCGCGGTGCGCAGGAGGTCCGCAGCTTGCGGCATGCCCATACTCTCCCTCTTCGCGCGCCCCGCGGGCCGCGCCCTGGTCACGGCGACGCTCCTCTCGACAGGCATTTCACGGTTGGACGCCCAGGCCCCGGGCTTCGAGGTCCTCGGTTACCGCATGACCGTACCCTCGACCTGGGAGTCGCGAACGCCCTCGTCGTCCATGCGAGTCGCGGAGTTCGTGCTTCCGTCGGAAGGAGGCGAACGCGCGGAGGTCGTGGTCTACTTCTTTGGGGCGGGGCAGGGTGGCTCCCCCGAAGCCAACATCGAGCGGTGGCGGAGCCAGTTCAGTGCCCCGGCTGGTGCGTCCGTATACGAGGCGATCACGACCCTCGCCGACGCGCCCTTCCCGACGACAGTGGCCGAGTGGCGGGGGTCGTATGCGCGCGGTGTCGGGACCGGGCCGGAGTCGGGCGCGGCGCGTCCCAACCACACCCTGGTGTCGGTCATCGTCCAGGCGCCGCGCGGTTCGATCTTCGTCCAGTTGTTTGGCCCGTCGCCGCGCGTGTCCGTCGCGCGGGACGAACTCCTGCAGGCGATCCGCGGCCTGAAGTAGCCTAACGAGCGGCCGGGATCCCCCGACGGTGCAGGCGGAGCGGGATCCCGCCGCGCGGGCGCAGGGTGATGGTCGCCTGCGTCCGGACGTGGGCGCCGGGGGGCAGGCTCATGCGCCAGTCCCGGGCGATCGTCGCGAGGACGAGGACGCCCTCCATCCAGGCGAAGTGTTCCCCGATGCACATGCGGGCCCCGCCGCCGAACGGGAAGTAGGCAAACTTCGGCCGCTCGGGATCGGGGGAGCGCCAGCGCTCCGGGTCGAACCGGTGCGGGTCCGGCCACCAGCGCGGATCGCGGTGCACCACCCACTGGGACAGCACCACCAGCGCGTCCGCCGGGATCGGGAAGCCGCCGATCTCGCACGGCCCCAGCGACCGGCGGGCGACGGCCCACGCCGGCGGATACAGCCGCATCGACTCGGCGAATACCATCCGCGTGTAGGGCAGGGCCGGGACATCGTCGGCGGTGAGCGGCCTCGTCCCTAACGCGGCCGCCTCGGCGGCCACGGCGTCCGCCACCTCGGGGTGTTGCGCCAGCAGGTACCAGCTCCAGGCGAGGGCGTTGGCCGTGGTTTCGTGCCCGGCGAGGAAGAAGGTGAGGGCCTCATCCTTCACCTGCTGGTCCGTCATCCCCGACCCGTCGCCCTCGGTGTCCCGGACGCGCAGCAGCAGCGAGAGGAGGTCGGCCTGGTCTCCCGGGTTGGCCCGCCGTTCGGCAATGAGGCGGTCGACCGAGGCCAGCAGGCGCTCGGTGCTCCGCCAGAAACGTCGCGAGCTGGGGAGCGGAAGGCGCAACAGCGTGTCGCCGAACGGGAGGAAGAACGTTCGCATGAACGTCGTGAATGTCTCGTCGAGCGCGGTGGCAATGTCATCGGACTCGTGCTCGACCTCGGAACCGAACAGCGTGCTCCCGGCGATGGCCAGGGTGAGGGCGGACATCTCGGTGTGCATGTCGAGCTGCTGGCCATCCGCCCAACGACTGATGCGACGTGCGGTTAGTGCGACCATCGACTCGCCGTACCGGTTAATGTGCTGCCGGTGGAACTCCGGCTGGATCATGCGCCGTTGCCGGCGGTGCACGTCGCCTTCGGCGGTGAGCAGGCCGTCGCCGAGGAGGAGTTTCGCGCGCTCGAGGGCACGTCCCTTCTTGAAGTTCCGCTGGTTGGTGACGAGGACGTCGCGGATGAGTTCCGGGTGGCTGACGAGGTAGGTCACCTCGCGTCCGCGGGTCCTGATGTGCACCACATCTCCCGCGCGTGCGACGTCCGTCAGGTGCGCGAGTGGATCGCGCAGCAAGCGCACGAGCAGCTGGCCCGGATACGCCGGGCGCCAGCGTGGTAGCGACGATGCGGTGGTCATGTGGGTGGAAGGTCTGCCGTCTGCCGTCCGCCGTCTACGGTCTGGTCCGTTTTGTCCGGAAGAACTCCCACATCACCGCGGTCGCGTCGATGGCATCGCTGGGCGCGTTGGCGCGCTCACGCCCCGCACGTCCTCCGGGCCACGCATGGCCGTTGTCCTTGATCTGGTGCAACTCGACCGCAAGGACATCGGGGCAGCTCCAGTTCCAGTGAATCACGCGTGACTCCTCGGCTTTCGCAGGAGTGGGCGCGCAGCGCGCGGCGCGGGCCCAGTAGTCACCCTGGGCAACGTTAGGCTTCGGAGGCGTCCCGTCCCAGGACCGTCGCCCAACCCCATCCCCCAGACCCCCGGCTGGGGGAACGCTGGTGTCCAGCAGGCCGTTGAAGATGATCGCCGAGACCGGAGAGGCTGGCGAGGGTTCGTCCCCGAAGACCGCACCGACCACCGGTGCGATCGCCGCGGGGCGGTGTCGCAACTCGGCGGCGAGGCGGTGGGTCATCATCGCGCCGTTGGACATCCCGGTGATGTAGACCCGCTGGAGGTCCACCGGGAGCTCACGCGCCAGCGCGTCCAGCATCGCATCGATGAACGCGACGTCGTCCACGCGCTGGTCCATGGCGTATCCACAGCAGTGCCGGGCATTCCAGGTCAGCAACCGTTCGCCGAGACGGCCTGACCCGTTAGGGTACACGGCGACCAACCCTTCGCGTTCCACGAGGCGCGTGAAGCCGCTCATCATCTCGGCGTTGGTGGCGTTGCCGCCGCCCCCGTGAAGCACGATGACCACCGGGAACGGGCCGGAGCGATCGCGCGGCGCGCGCACCACGTAGCTGCGCTCGCGACCGTTGACCTGGATGGCACGCAGATCCCCGTCGCGCGCGCGGCGGCGCTGGGCCTGCGTTACGACTGGGACGGCAACGAGGGCGAGCGACAGGAACAGCAGGGCGCGGATGGATGAGCGTCTCATGTCTGTCAGACGGGCGCCGGCCGCGGGGTGTTAACCGGTCAGGATTTCCGCCGTGCCGGCGTCGCGCTCTACGCTCGTGGTGGGCCGCGAAAGTGGTGTCCGCCGCTCGCGCGGTGTTGGGCGACGTTCCGGGATGACTACCCGATCTCTGTCGCGATCGTCTCGAGGGCTTCCCAGCGCGAGAGATGTGCCGCCAGGGCGGCGTCCACCGACGCCAGTTGCGCCGTCGTGCGCGTGAGTGCGGCGACGTCACGCGCCACCGCCGGGTCAGACAGGGAAGCGTACAGTCCTTCGCGCTCGCGCTCCAGCGCCTCGATCTGGTCCGGGAGCGCGGCGAGCTCCGCCGTCTCCTTGAAGGACAACTTGCGCCGTTTGGCCGGGGCAGGGACCGCGACCTTCGGTTGCGCCGCGACAGGCTTCGCGGTCTCGGCGATCCTGGCTTGGCGCACACGTGCCCAGTCGGCGTATCCGCCGGCGTATTCGCCAACAACGCCCTTCCCTTCGAGCACCAACGTCGACGTGACGACGTTGTCCAGAAACGCACGATCGTGACTGACCACGATCAGCGTGCCCGTGAACTCGACGAGCAGCTCCTCGAGGAGATCCAGCGTCTCGATATCCAGGTCATTCGTCGGCTCATCGAGCACGAGGAGGTTGAAGCTCCGCGTGAACAACCGCGCCAGCAGCAGGCGATTGCGCTCGCCACCCGACAGGGTGCCGACGGGGGTTCCTGCGCGCTGGGGAGGGAAGAGGAAGTCCTGCAAATACCCGTGGACGTGCTTTCTCGATCCGCCCTGCTCAATGAAATCGGCGCCGTCCGCAATGCTATCGAACACCGTGCGCGCGGGATCGAGTTGTTCGCGCAACTGGTCGAAGTACGCGACCTCCAGCCCGGTCCCCAGCTTCACGGTCCCGCGGTCCGGGGCAAGTTCGCCGAGCAGCAGGCGGATGAGCGTGGTCTTGCCCGACCCGTTGGGGCCGATCAGGCCGACGCGATCACCGCGCATGATCGTGGTGTTGAGGTCACGGACGATGGCGCGTTCTCCGCGCGCAAAACTGACCCCCTGCGCCTCGACCACCAACCGGCCGGAGCGATCCGCTTCCTGCGCCTGCAAACGCGCGGTCCCCACGCGGTCGCGACGTCCCTGTCGTTCAACGCGCAGGGCCTCGAGGGCACGCACCCGTCCTTCGTTCCGCGTCCGACGCGCGCGGATGCCGGTCCGGATCCAGACTTCCTCTCTCGCGAGTTTCTTGTCGAACTCCGCCCATTCCTTGTCCTCGGCGTTCAGTGCGTCGGCCTTGCGCTCCAGGTAGGTGTCGTAGTCGCCACCCCAGTCCCGCAACCGTCCACGGTCCAACTCGACGATGCGTGTGGCCACGCGGCGCAGGAAGGTCCGGTCGTGGGTGACGAAGAGCAGGGTCGTCCCGCGATCGATCAGGAGCTGCTCCATCCACTCGATCGTGTCGGCATCGAGGTGGTTGGTCGGCTCGTCGAGCAGGAGGACGTCGGGTTGCTGCACCAGGGCGCGGGCCAGGAGCGTCTGGCGCTTGCGACCGCCGGAGGACACGTCGAACGGTGCGTCCGCATCGAGGCCGAGGTGATCGAGGACGGTCTCCACACGCACGTGCAGCTGCCAGGCACTGGCGGCATCAAGCGCTTGGTGCAGCCGGTCCAGCTCGCGCAGCGACGCGTCACTCCCCTCCGCCGCGACGCGATGGCTGGCCTGGTGATACCGGGCCAGCAGTTGACCGAGGTCGCCGAGTCCCGCGGCGACGACGTCGAACGTCGAGCCCAACACGCCAGCTGGGACTTCCTGCTCCAATCGCGCGACGGTGACGCCGGTCTGGCGGACCACCTCGCCGCGATCCGGCGTGATGGATCCGTCCAGCAGCTTCATGACCGTGCTCTTGCCCGCCCCATTGCGCCCCAGCAGGCAGACGCGTTCTCCCGGTTCGATGGAGAAGGTGGCCTGATCGAGGAGTGGAGGCCCCCCGAAGGCGAGGGTCAGGTCTTTCAGGCCGAGCAGGGCCATGGAGCAGTTGCGAGGGGAATGACAGCGAGCCGACCCGAGGTTCCGCGGAGAACTTGTGGGTGGTCGTGGTGTCTCGGAGAGGAATGTACCGAAGGCGGTCGTCTCGAAGCCCCCGATGCGAGGCACGGGGGCGCGAGAAGCGCCGGTGGCTCCAGTCGGCGCCCTACTTTCGGTAGTCCAGCGCCGGCTTGTCCCGGTCGAGCCGCGTCTTGTAGACAAACCCCGGACCGCGACGACGATCGAACTCCTCCTTCGCCTTCACGAGGTGCTGGGGATCGGTGAAGAGATCCATCGTCGTGAGCGTCATTGTCTTCGCCGCGACCATCATCCCCTTCGCGCCGATCGACATCCCGCCAGCCGCCACGGCCTGCCACGAATGCGCCGCCGTTCCCGGCACCCAGGTCGCCGCACTGAGCTGCACCGTGGGCACGGTCCAGCTTACGTCGCCCATGTCCGTGGAGGCCGGGTCCACGCTCATCGTGGTCCACGGAATCACGGTGGCCTCGCTTCCCAATGGGAGCAGGTCGCCGGTCATCGACTTCCGGACCTCCTCCGCGAAGGCCCGCTCCTCCGGTGTGTAGGTGTAGCCGCCTACGCGCTTGAGGTTCTTCTCCTGCACGCGCGTCAGGTACTCGTTGCCCAGCACGTTGTACACCGCACCGATCGTCTCCTGTTCGACCGTGGTCCCGGTGCCTAACGCTGCGCCCTTGGACGCCTGGATGATGCGCTCCCAGATCCCGTCCAAGATGCGCATGTCGTTGTGCCGGGCGTACACGAACACCTCGGCGAAATCCGGCACGACGTTCGGGGCGCGCCCCCCGTTGGTGATGACGTAGTGGATGCGCGTCTCCTGCGGGACATGTTCGCGCATCAGGTTGATCATGTGCGTCATCGCCTCGACGCCGTCGAGGGCCGAGCGTCCGCGCTCGGGGGCCATCGCCGCATGGGCTGACACCCCGCGGAACCGGAACTTGGCCGAGACGTTGGCGAGGGTCGAGTTGGCGTCCGCTTGGTTGCGATCGGCGGGATGCCAGGCGACGACGGCGTCCACGTCCTTAAAGAGGCCTGCACGGACCATGTAGACCTTTCCTGAGCCACCCTCCTCCGCCGGGGTCCCATAAAAGCGGAGGGTGCCCCGGATGTTGTTGGCCTGCATCCATTCCTTGACGGCGATCGCCGCGGCCGTGGACGCCGTGCCAAACAGGTGATGGCCGCACCCGTGCCCGGCTCCGTTTTCAATGACTGCCTTCTTGAACGGCGTCGCATCCTGCGACAAGCCGGGCAGCGCGTCGAACTCACCCACGATCCCGATCACGGGCTTGCCACTTCCATAGGAGGCGATGAAGCCGGTCGGTTCGTCGGCCACCCCGGCCTGGATCGCGAAGCCCGCCTGCCTGAGCTGCGACTGGAGCAAGGCGCTCGACTGGACCTCCTGGTACCCCACCTCGGCGAAGCCCCAGATCTGCTTGGCGATCCCGGCGTATTGCGCGGCCTTCGCATCGAGGGACGCGAGGACGGCAGCCCCCGGATCACGCGGCTGGGCCGGAACGGCGGGAGCGAGTGCGAGGGCGCTGAGGGCGATAAGGCGACGCATGGCGGGTCGGGTGTCGGGGGGCGGATCTCGGGTGACGCTACCGGAGCGACCGGCGGGGGTCAACGGCCGGTCCCCCTCGAGGGTCCGCGGTGGCATACTTGACGCATGACTTCCCGATCCCTGCTCCTCGCGCTCGCCATCCCCGCCATGGCGACGGCGCAAGACCGCCCCATGCGTCGCACGGCCCCCGTGCGCACGCCCGAGTTGCCCACCCTGCCGCCCTGGTCCCAGCAGATCGCCATCCGGGAGGGCTGGCTCAACAAGCGGCACGGCATGCTCCTCGACATGATGCGTCGCCACGACATCCAGATGTGGATCGTGGTGAATGAGGAGTTCCATGACGACCCCGTCACGCAGTACATCGCGCCACCGCGCCCGTACACCGGCAACCGGGACTTCTTCATCTTCGTCGACACCGGGGGCGCGACGCTCAAGCGCGTGGCGGTGACGGGCTACTCCGAGGACAACCTCAAGCGCTGGTTCGAGTCGCCGGACGAACCCAAGCCGATCAACATCGTGTTGCCGGAGTTGTACGATCGCTTCCGGCCGAAGCGCGTGGCGATGAACTACGGCGGACGCCGCGGGGTGACCCGATCGCTCACGCGCGACACCTACGTCGACCTGGTGAACCAGCTGGGGCCGGAGGGGCAGCAACGTGTCGTGAGTGCGGCCGACCTCATTGAGGAGTACCTCGACACGCGCATCCCGGAAGAGATGGAGTACTACACCAAGGTGGTGCACCTCACGGAGGTGCTGGCGCGCCGTGCGCTGTCCAGTGAGGTCATCGTGCCGGGCAAGACCAAGGTTGGTGACGTCCGGAACTGGCTGTACGATGCACTTGGCGCCGCCGGAGTCCGGACCTGGTTCCAGCCCGACCTGCGCGTGCAACGCCCGGGGATGGGAAAGGCCACCTCGCGGGGGTTCCTTGCCGTGGCGCCAGAAAGCACCACGATCCAGCGTGGTGACGTGATGCATCTGGACTTTGGGGTGACCGCGATGGGCTTTGACACCGACTGGCAGAAGATGGCGTACGTGCTCAAGCCCGGCGAACGCGATGTGCCGGCGGGGCTCAAGGCGGCGATGAAGAACACCAACACGCTGCAGGATGTGGTGATGAAGAAGTATTCGCGGCCGGGCGCGCTCGTGTCCGATGTGTACGACTCCACGATGGCCGAGATGAAGCGACTGGGGATCACGGCGCAGGTGTATTCGCACCCGATCGGTGCACAAGGTCACGGACTCGGCGCGGCGATCGACTTCCGCTCGGCGCAGCGCCCCGAGCTCGGCGCGTCGGGCAAGCGGCTGCGAAAGGGGTCGTATATCTCGATCGAGCTAAATACGCGGACGCCGGTGCCCGAGTGGGGCGGACAGGAACTGTTTGTGATGATGGAAGACGACGCCCACCTGACCGATGACGGGTGGGTCTTTCACCGTCCACGCCAGGAGGCGTGGTACCTGATCCGATGATGCGACGCTTCCTTTGGGGCGCGGCCTTCGCTGCGGCTCCTGTGGCCGGTGCGCAGGCACCGGTGGTGATCACGAACACCTCGATCGTGGACGTCGAGACGGGGCGCGTGCGCGCGGGTCAATCCATTCGCGTCGAAGGAAATCGCATTCGCGAGATCGGGCCCACGGGGCAGTTGCGCGTCCCGGCTGGTGCGCGCGTGGTGGACGGCACGGGGCGCTTTGTCATCCCCGGGCTCTGGGACATGCACGTGCACGCCACCGGCTTCGGTATCGATCGCCTGTTCCAGCCCGTGCTCGTGGCCAACGGCGTCACCGGAATGCGTGACATGTGGGGGCAGCTCGCTGCGGCGGACTCTATGCGCGCGGCCATCGCGCGGGGCGAGGTGGTCGGTCCCCGCACGGTCATCTCAGGTCACATCCTGGACGCCGCCCCGGCGATCTGGCCGGGGAGCCTCGGCATCAAGGGCGCGGACGCCGCACGGCGCGCCGTCGACTCGTTGGCGAAAGCGGGGGCGGCATTCATCAAGGTGTACTCGCGGCTGAATGAGGAGGAGTTCCGCGCGGCCGGCGAGCAGGCCAAGCGGAACGGACTCCACTTCGCAGGCCACGTGCCGAGCCTCGTGACCGTGGATGAGGCTGTGGCGCAGGGGATGCGCACCATCGAGCATCTCCAGCAGTTCACGACGGCGTGTTCGTCGCGCGAGGCCGAGTTGCGGCAGCAGTATCGCGATGCGGTCGCGTCCCCCAAGAGCTGGGACTCGGCAGCGGTCATGGGCCGCGCACAGCTGAGTATTCAGGTGGAGACGTTCGATGCGGCACGCTGCGCCGCGCTCGCGACCCGCGTCGCGCGCAGCGAGACCTGGCTCGTGCCGACGTTCACGGTGCTGCGATCGGTCGCCTACCTGGACGACAGCACCCTCAAGCAGGACCCGCGACTCGCCTACATCCCGAAGTTCTTCAGTGCGTCGTGGGACCCCAAGCAGGATTTCCGCTTCCGCGCGATCACACCACAGGGTTGGGCCGATCGCAAGCGCATCTACGCACGCCAGCTCGAGATCGGGCGCCTCATGCACCGTGCCGGGGTCAAATTCCTCGCCGGCACCGACCTGTCGAATCCGTGGATCTTCCCCGGCTCCTCGCTCCACGATGAGCTGGCCCACTTCGTGGCCATCGGGATGACACCGCTGCAAGCGCTCCAAACGGCGACCCTTAACCCCGCCCGCTTCTACGCCGCCGTGGACTCGATGGGGACCGTGGGTGTCAACAAGGTCGCCGATCTCGTCGTGCTTGATGGCAATCCGCTGGTCGACATCCGGAACGTCACTCGCGTGTTTGCCGTGGTCGCGAACGGCCGGTTGATCGATCCCCAGCAACGTGCTGCGTTGCTGAAGGACGCCGAGGCGCGCGCGAAGTAGGAGTCATGCGGCGAGTGCCGCCCGCGGCGCTTGCCTCGGGTCACGGCGCGGTAAACGGCTTGTCTCGCGAACCGGTGCACGGGACCGAACCCTTACCTTGTCCGCCCCGACGCGCCAGATTGGCGGCGCCTAAGGGTGCCGCGGCGGGGAGGAGGATCAGCGCGCCCGACCGTGAGCCACGGGGCGTGGTGGGTTCCCTGACCCGTGTGGTGCCCGTCCCAACCCCCTCAGACGGAGCCCCTCATGAAGAACATGCTCACCGAGTTCATCGGGACCTTTTTCCTGGTCCTCACGATCGGACTCACCGTGACGGCCGGATCCCAGTTCGCCCCGCTGGCGATCGGGGCATCGTTGATGATCATGGTGTATGCCGGTGGACACATCTCGGGGGGACACTACAATCCGGCGGTTTCACTCGCGGCGATGATGCGGGGCGCGCTGCCGTCGTCGCAGTACGTGCCGTACGTGATCAGCCAGGTCCTGGGTGCGCTCGTCGCATCGATCCTCGTCTACGTCATCACGGGCAAAACCTTCGCCCCAATGCCTGGTGCCGACGCGACCACGTTAGGCGCGCTGCTCGTTGAGATCCTCTATACCTTCGCCCTCTGCCTCGTGGTGCTCAACGTTGCCGTGGCGAAGAAGACGCAGGGGAATTCGTTCTACGGCCTCGCGATCGGCTTCACCGTGGTCGTGGCGGCGTTCGCTGGCGGCGGCATCTCCGGCGGGGCGTTCAACCCAGCGGTGGGCGTCGGCCCGACGATCATCAATGCGATGATGGGCGGCGGGTCGTGGAGTGCGCTGTGGTTGTATCTCGTCGGTCCGCTGGTGGGTGGTGCACTCGCGGCGACGGTTTTCGGGATCCAGGAAGGGTAGTTCCCCAGATCGGCCCGCTTCGTGCGTCCCGCGCAAGGCTCAGACGCACGAAGGGGGACCGGTCGTGTCGGGGTGGGATGTATCTTCTCCGCATGAGTTTCCGCGCTGCTTTCGCCCTCGGTACGGTGGCACTGCTCGTGGCGGCGCGCGTTGGCGCACAGCCCACGCAGTATTGTGTCGAGGCTCATCGTTTCATGACCACGGACCGCCGCATGGCCGCCGAGGTGGAGCGAGATACCATCGATGACTGGCGCACGGGTCAGAAGGTGGTCGGGTGCCGCGTGACCGCGGCTGGGCTCACGAAGGACGGCGTGAAGCGCGCGGCCGAGCTTTTCTACGAGCGACTGCGCGCCAGCGGCTGGACGCGCACCCCGGATCCCCGCGATGCGCCCAACGAGGCATCGCTCCGGTATCGGAAGGGTGGCGCGGACTGCCTGTTCAATGTCTATCGCGACGGCACGCTCATGACCGAGGCCGAGGGGCGCGTGAGTGAGGCGCGGGTTCCCGGTCCCGGCGAAGAGCGATTCGGGATCTTCGCTATGTGCATGCGGACGATGCCGGCCCGGCCCCGCTAAGGTCCGGCGGAGACCCGCTCCTGGCCTGATCGAGAGGCCGTCTCCCAATACTTGCGACGCGGTGGTTCAGCGACGACGTTCGCGCGGACCCCACCACCAGGGAACGCGCTCCATGCTCCGCCCCGTCCTTGCCGTTGCCCTCCTCGCCCCGCTGGCCCTCGTTGCGCAGGCGCGTCCCGACACCGCCCGCTGGGATGTCACCCAGGCGCGCGGCACCACGCGCTCGATCGACTTCACCACGAGCGAGGGCACCTGGATGGCGCCCGACCTCGCGCCCGATGGGTCGTGGATGGTCTTCGACCTCCTGGGTCACGTGTATCGGATGCCCGTGGCCGGAGGTGAGGCGACGGCGCTCACGCAGAACAGCGGCGTCGCACTGAACTTCCAGCCGCGTATCTCGCCCGACGGCCGGACGATTGCGTTCATCAGTGACCGCCGCGGGCAATACAACCTCTGGCTGATGAACGCGGACGGCTCGAACCCGCGTCCGGTCTTCACCGACCTCAACGCGACCGCCTTCGAGCCGACGTGGACCCCCGACGGGCAGTACATCATCGTGCGGAAGGGCGGGCGTGGCGGCGGGGAGGGCGCACCTGCACCAGGCGGTTTGTGGATGTATCACAAGGACGGCGGCCAGGGCGTCTCGCTGGTCGCGGCTGGCACGGGCGGGAACAATGGCGCCCCGCAGTGGCCGAGTGTGTCCGGGGATGGGAAGTACCTCTATTACCAGGTGAGCATGAACGTCGAGGACGGCGAGCCCTTGTCGGGCACGCGCCAGGTCCGGCGTTTCACCTTCAAGGACGGGGAGCGCCTCGACATCACGGCGGGAGAGAGTGGCAGCGCGGCGGCCGCACGCTTCTCGTCAGGCGGTGCGGCGGCGCCCGAGGTATCGCCGGACGGACGGTGGCTGGCGTTCGCTCGGCACATCCCGGACGGCACCCTGCGCTTCAAGACGCATGAGTTCGGGCCACGCACGGCCCTCTGGCTGCGGGACCTGCGCACCGGCGCGGAACGCCTCCTCATGGACCCGATCGAACCCATGATCGGCAGCGGCTCCAAGACCATCGGCGTGTTGCCGCGCTACGTGTGGGCGCGCGATGGGCGATCGATCCTCATCACGCAGGGCGGCAAGCTGCGACGGGTCGACGTGTCGTCGGGACAGGTGAACACCATCCCGTTCACGGCGCGGGTGCAGCGTACCCTCTCGCAGATGGCCCGCAAGGAGTTCCGCATCAGCGATGACCCGGTGCAGGCGAAGTTCCTCCGTTGGCCGTCGTCCAGTCCCGATGGGCGCACGATCGCCTTCCAGGCCATCGGGCGCGTCTACGCGCAAAACGGCGCGAACGGCACACCCCGTCGATTGACCGCAGCGCCATTCGCCCCGCTCGAGTTCGCACCGGCCTGGTCACCCGATGGGCGCTGGATATCGTTTGTCACCTGGGATGACACCGGACGCGGGCACCTGTGGAAGGTGCCGGCCACGGGCGGGATGCCCCAGCGGCTGACGCGCGATCCCGGGGATTACACGGACCCCGTCTGGAGCGCCGACGGTCGCTCCGTGATCGTCGCTCGGGGTGAGGGTGCCACCGCGCGGGGGCGCACGATGACCCACAACGTCTGGTTCGACGTCGTGCGCTTTGATGCCAACGCCGGCGCCGCCGGTGACTCGGGCGTTGCCATCGCCCTGATCAATCGGCCAAGTGGGATGGCGATCAGCGGTGAGGCACGTCGACAACTGCCGCGGCCCTCGGTGGGACCCGACGGTCGCGTCTTTTGGCCCGAGGAACGCGCGGGATCGGCAGGAGCACGCGGTGGCACTGCGCTGATCTCCGTGGCAGCGGACGGGAGCGATAAGCAGGAACACCTCTCCTTCCCCGCCGCGGACGAGATCATCCCCTCGCCGGATGGTCGCTTTGTCGCGTTTGCCGAAGGCGACAACGTGTACGTCGCCCCGATGGCCTGGGGCGGGATCGGCGGCGATGCGCAGCGCATCGAGAAGCGTCGCGGGCAGTTTCCCGTCACGGCGCTCACGCGCGACGGTGGGCTGTTCCCGCGCTGGCGCGACAACACAACCCTGGAGTACGGAAGCGGCGTCGCATTCTACGTCCACCACATGACCACCGGCCGCACCGATACCCTGAAGCTGGCGCTCAGCGTACCGCGTGCCGTCCCCACCGGGACGGTGGCGCTCACCAATGCCCGCATCGTCACGCTCAACAAGCGCGAAGTCATCGAGCGCGGCACGATCGTCGTCACCGGGAGCCGCATCACCTGCGTGGGCCGTTGCTCAACGAGTGGCATCGACCGGGTCATCAACGTGAGCGGCAAGACGATCATTCCGGGGATCGTCGACATGCATGCGCACCACTATCGCGAGTGGCGCGGGATGCGCCCTCGGCACGACTTCGAGCAGGCCATCTATCTCGCCTACGGGGTGACGACCACCCTGGATGTGTCCATGTACTCGCAGAACATGTTTCCGACCGCCGAGTTGATCGAGGCCGGGGAGATGATCGGGCCGCGCGGCTTCAGCACCGGCGACAACATCACCGCGGGGGACGCCGCGCGGGCGAACGAGGTCAACAACCCGCGGGACGCGCTGGCGATGGTGAAGAAGATGGCTGACTGGGGGGCCGTCTCCATCAAGCAGTACGCTCAACCGCGCCGCGACCAGCGCCAGTGGATGGCGGAAGCCTCGCGCCAGGTCGGGATGAACGAGACCTCGGAGGGCGGCTTCTTCTTCGAGAACCTGGGCTTCATCATGGATGGACAGACCGCCTGGGAGCACGCCTTCAGCGAGGTCCCCATGTACTCGGACGGGGCCAAGTTCCTCGGCAAGGCGGGGGCGACCTACTCGCCGACGCTGGTGGTCGCCGGTCCGGGGGCGTGGAGCATCGAGTATTGGTTCCAGGAGTCCGACGTCTGGAAGGACGCCAAGCAACGCAAGTGGTTCCCGTGGCGACAGCTGGTCCCGCACACCCGCGTGCGCACCCTGCGTCCGAAGACCGACTATGCGTGGGGACTGATCGCACAGGCGATGGCCGACATCATCGCCGAGGGCGGCTGGGGCGCGTTAGGCAGTCACGGGGAGCACCATGGGCTGGCGCCGCACTGGGAGTTGTGGATGGGCGCGTCCGCGTTAGGCAATCACGGCGCCCTGGAGGTCGCTTCGCTGCATGGGGCGCGGTTCCTCGGGGCCGACAAGGACCTCGGCAGCCTGGAGGTCGGGAAGCTGGCGGACCTGGTGGTGCTTAACGGGAACCCGCTGCAGGACATCCGGAAGACCGCCGATGCGCAATTCGTCATGAAGGGCGGCCGCCTGTACGATGCGATGTCACTCGATGAGGTGTGGCCACGCCAGGTGCCCTTTGGCCCGACGTATTGGGTGAACGATGACGCCCTGCAGTCGAATACCAAGGGGACGGACTGGTACGACCGGAAACGCCCTTAAGGCGCTGGCGGGCTCGGCGGGTGACCTCCCGCCGGGCCCGGCCCGACGGGAGGCGGTCGCGCCCCGCGCGCTCGCCGCCTCCCGCCCGGGTGACCACCGCCATTGCTGCGGGTGACACCCGTCAATCCACCGCTCGCCACCGGTACGAAACGAATGGTCCCAGCCCCAAGACCCTCCGGGCAACTCCGGGGTCTGACCTGCTGCGCCCCCCTGAGAAACCCGGCCCCGCAAACCGTCGTACAGGCCACGGTGTCGAAGGTGCACCCCGTTTCGTTCCCGCAGCCCGTGAGAGCCGACCATGCAGATCCCCGTCCACCTCACCGATCTTCAGCTTGCCATCGTCCGACTGCTTTGGGACCGGGGTGAGTGTACCGTGGTCGACGTCCAGGAAGGGCTGATGCCCGACCGTAGCCTGGCCCAGACCACGGTCGCGACGCTGTTGACGCGCCTTGAAAAGCGGGGAGTCGTCAGCCACCGCACGGTCGGGCGCCAGTTCATTTACAAGGCGGAAGTCACCGAGCCGGTCGTGCGCCACTCCATGGTCGGCGAGCTCACCAATTCGCTGTTCCAGGGCCGTGCTACGGCCCTCATCTCGCACCTCCTCGTCGAGCGCGAGATTGACCGGGAAGAGCTGGGTGAGGTGAAGCGGCTGATCGCCCTCGCTGAAGAACGGAGCTACCTGCAAGTCGCGTCCTGACGGCGCGAGGTGGTGGTCGCAGAAGGGAGGTACGACCGCGGCTTTCCGCTCCTCCGCCACGTTCTCGACGCGTCGAGCCGGCACCTGCGGGAGCCCACGCTCCGTGGCCTGGTTGGTGTGCTGGGGGTGATGGGAGCGGCGGCCACGGCGGGGGCGCAAGACGCCGGGTGTGGCACCATCGAGCTCGCGCCCGCCGTGCCAACGCCGGGGCACTTCTTTCGCGTGCACCTGACGGGGGTGGTCGGGCGCCCGATCGGTGCGGAGGCCTTTGGCGAGCCACTTCACCTGGGCGCCGACTCCCTTGGTGCCATGAGCGCCCTCGCTGCGGCGCCGATTGATGCCTCAGAGGGGCAGGTGATCGTGACCTGTGACCGAAATGGGACAACGGCCACGAGCACGGTTAAGGTGTCACTCGCGCCCGCCAGCTACCCCGTGGAACGTCTTCGCGTGGATCCGCGGTTTGTCGACCCGCCCGACAGTACCCTGGCGGCGCGCATCGCGCGCGAGTCGGCACGGGCCGGGGCCGTCGCGCGGGAGGCGCATGCAACGCCTCGCCTCTGGCAGGACCCGTTTCGTGCCCCGCGGCCGTCCCGCGTAGCCAGTGGATACGGTCGTGCTCGCATGTTCAACGGCGCACTGCAAAGTCGCCATCTGGGCACGGACTACGCGGGGACCATGGGGGCGCCGGTGCGCGCGCTCAACCGGGGAGTCGTCCGAATCGTTGGCGCGTTCTACTATGGGGGCCGCGTGGTGTACATCGACCATGGAGCCGGCGTGACGACCGCGTACCTGCACCTTTCACGGCATCGCGTGGCGGAGGGGGATACCGTGGCCCGTGGGCAGGTGATCGGCGACGTGGGGGCGACCGGCCGCGTGACCGGGCCGCACCTCCACCTGATCACGCGGTATGGCGGCCACAGCCTGGATGCGTTGTCTCTCCTCAAGCTGACGGCGCCGTCGGCGCCCAGCCGCTGATCGTCGAGACTCTGGCCGCGGCACCGGGCGGCGCGCGCCGCTGGCGACGCGGAGTCATGACCCGGGCGGGGACCGTCACGCTGCGCGACGGACCTATCGATTTCCTGACATGGAGGTTCAAGAACGCTTGATGGGTTGGCCGATACGGGGCTGGCAGGCCTTCACCTCCAGCATCCGCTCCCATGCCGACCGCTCGTCTCGTCCTCCTCGCCATCGTCCTGTGTCCGGCGACCGCCGCTGCCCAGCATCCGCCCGAGAAGGTGCCCCCCAAGAAGGTGACGCAGGTGGAGGCCCATGGGGCGGTCGCCCACCCTGCGCCGGCCGTGAAGGGTGATCACGGGGCCGCACCAGCCGGTGACGCGAGTTCCTCGTGTGCGTCGCTGTCGCCCATGCGCTCGGAGGGTCCGGTGTTTCCGGAGACGGCTGGCCCGGGCTTCGCGTCGTTTGTCGACCCTTCGGTCCGGATTGAGGGACGCGAGCGCGTGATGATCGGGTGCCGGTCGTTTGTAGCGCCCTTTGCGGCGCTGGACGGCTCGCTGGGTCCCATCGCCATCGGGGACGACTCCAACATCCAGGACAACGTGATGGTCTCCGGCAAGCTGGTCGTGATCGGGGATCACGTGAGCATCGCGCACGGGGCGACCATCGTTGGCCCGGCGTCGATCGGCGCCCGCGGCGGCAAGTCTGCGTTTGTTGGATTTAACTCCATCGTCGACGGCGCGATGGTGGAGCCCGATGCCATGGTGACCCACCTGGCCAAGGTGTCGCCGGGGATCATCATCCGCGGGGGCAAGAAAGTGCTGCCGGGCAAGTGGATCCGCACGCAGCAGGAAGCCGATGACCCGGCGCTGGGCAAGGTGGCCCCCGTGACCGACGCGGACCGCGCCTTCATGGCCGGGGTGCTGCACGTGAATGGGAGCTTTGCCGCCGGGTACACCGACCTGTTCCACACGGCGCCGGCCCAGGTGCGCGGCGTGGGCCGCGATCCGGGGCACTCGGACTTCAACCACGATGCGGACCAGCCGAAGTTTGCCGGGAGTGCGATGTCTCGCCCGGACTCCAAGCTGCGGATCGTTGGTGGTGTCGACATGGCGGACTCGCTGTCGGTCGTCGAGGCCAAGGCGGGGCGCAACGTGGCGATCCGTGCCGACGAAGGAGAGCATTTCCACTTCGGCCTCGTGGGGCGCCTGCAGGACCGGGTCACCTTTCATGCCCTCGAACACACCGACATCACGATCGGGGACCGCGATGCCTTCGGCTATCACGTGGTCGTGCACGGCGGGCCGGACGACGGGTCGGACCCGCATGAACTCACCCGGATCGAGGACGACGTGGTGGTGAAGGATTGGGCCGTCGTTTTCCGCTCCAAGGTCGGGAAGGGGGTCGTGATTGGGACGCGCGCCTATGTGGATGGCTCGCATCTCGCCCCGGGCACGGTCGTGCCGGACCGCGCGATCATGATCAACGACAAGATCGTCGGCTACGTGGAGTGGTAGGCTGAGCGGGCGGCGGGGGAACGGAGGTTGACAATCGCGGGCGGGACCAGAGCTTGATCACTGCGTCTGCGCCCGACGTCCTCCCCCCTCCACTCGCTGTCCATGCCGTCTCGCCGTGAGTTCTCCCGCACGTCATTGGCCGCCCTCGGCGCCGCGGCCCTGGGCCGGTGGCCGGGCGTCGATCGACACGTCCACCAGGGCGTCAGGGTAAATGGGGAGCGCCTGAACGGACATCTCAAGGCGCTCTCCGCTTTTGGCGCCAACCCGCAGGGTGGCGTGAGCCGCGTCGCCTACAGCGAGTACGACAAGCAGGGGCGCGAGTACGCAATGGGGCTCATGCGAGCGGCCGGCTTGACCGTCACGATAGACACCGCCGGCAATATCCATGGGACCCGCGCGGGCTCCGACCCGGCGCGCAAACCGCTCTGGTTCGGGTCTCACATCGACTCGGTCCCGGAGGGCGGGAACTACGATGGCCCGGTCGGCAGCCTGGGGGCGATCGAGGTTGCCCAGACCCTGCAGGAACGAGGGATCATCACCCGGCACCCATTGCATGTGGTGCTCTTCCAGAACGAGGAGGGCGGGACGGTTGGCAGTCGGGCCGTGGTCGGTGAGCTGCACGAGGCGGACCTCGACCTTGGCAGCCGGAGTGGCAAGACGATCCGGAACGGGATCACGTTCATCGGTGGGAACCCCGCCAGGCTCGCCGAAGCTCGCAAGCAGCCCGGTGAGGCCGCCGCCTACATCGAGTTGCACATCGAGCAGGGGGGCAATCTCGACAAAGAGCAGCTGAATATCGGCGTGGTCGAGGGGATCGTCGGCATTGGCTGGTGGGACGTGACCATCGAGGGGTTTGCGAACCACGCCGGGACGACCGCGATGAACGACCGACGCGATGCCATGCTCGCCTTCGCGCGCTACACCGACATGGTGAATCGCGTCGTCACCAGCGAGCCGGGCCGCCAGGTCGGTACCGTGGGGATGGTGATGGCCTTCCCGGGGGCGCGTAACGTCATCCCGGGCAAGGTGCAGTGTTCGCTCGAGCTGCGCGACCTCGACAACGCCAAGATCACGCGCTTGTTCGAGAAGGTACGGACGGAATGCGTGGAGATTGGCAGGGCCACGGGCACAACCTTCAGCTTTCAGTCGACGCACCAATCCGCGTCAGCGATGTGCGATCCCGGGATCATGGCGACGATCGCCTCCCAGGCGAAGGGACTTGGTCTGTCGCACCGCCCCATGCCGAGTGGTGCGGGGCATGACGCGCAGCACATGGCCAAGGTCTGCCCCTCAGCGATGATCTTCGTCCCCAGCATCAAGGGGATATCGCACGCCCCGCAGGAATACTCCACGCCGCAAGACATCACCAACGGCGCGAACGTCCTCCTGCAGACCCTGCTGGCCCTCGACACGAAGTAATCCCGAACAAAGCAGGGGAGCAATCCGTAGAGGCTCTCGTTGCCCCTTCTACTCCCCTGCGTGATGCATCGCCTGGTTGCCCTCTGTGCCCTCGTCGCTCCCCTCGGTGCGGCGGCGCAATCGCGTGAGACGGACACGCGTGCGCGCGTGATCCGGACCGCGCTGCCGGTGGTGATCGACGGGCGCGACGCGGATCCCGTGTGGGCGCAGGCGCCACGCGTCGACCAGTTCCGCCAGTTCGCCCCCGCAGAGGACGGGGTGCCGACCTTTCGCACGGAGGTGCGCGCGGCCTACGACGACCGTCGACTGTACGTGTTTGTCCGTGCGTTCGACCCCCATCCGGACAGCTTGCTCAGTCTCCTGAGTCGCCGGGATGTGCGCACCAACTCCGACCAGCTCAAGATCATCATCGACGGTTACCATGACCGTCGGACGGGGATCGAGCTGATGGTGAATCCGGCGGGGGTCAAGCGTGATGGCGCGATCTATGGCGACATTATCGAGGACATGACATGGGACGGCATCTGGGATGTGGGGGTGTTGATCGACTCGCTCGGTTGGACCGCGGAGTTTGCCGTGCCGTTCAGCCAGGTGCGCTTTAACGCCGGGGCGTCGGACTTTGGCTTTGGCGTCTGGCGGGACATCGCACGGCTGAATGAACGCGTCTCCTGGCCGACCTACCGCACCTCGGTCCAGACGTTGGCGTCGCAGCTGGGCACGCTCGAGGGGTTTTCGGGGCTGACACGCGCGAGTCGCCTCGAACTGCTGCCGTATTCAGTCACCAAGAACGTGACCGAAGTCGCGCCCAAGGGGTGGAACCACCCGCAACAACTTGCAGGCGGCCTCGACGTGAAGTACGGGCTGACCTCCAACATGACGGTGGATGCGACGGTGAACCCGGACTTTGGCCAGGTGGAAGCGGATCCGGCGATCCTCAACCTCACGGCATTCGAGGTGCGGTTTGAGGAGCGTCGGCCGTTCTTCCAGGAAGGGGGCGGCCTGTTCCGATGTGGTGGGCCGTGTGAGGGGATCTTCTACACCCGACGCATCGGGCGCACGCCCCAACTGCGAAGTGCTCCTGGCGACCCGGTAGCCACAACCATCCTGGGGGCAGGCAAGGTGACCGGGCGACTCAAGAACGGGTTGTCGCTGGGGCTTGTAGAGGCCGTCACTCGGCGCGAAGTAGGGGTAGGTGGGCAGACCATCGAGCCGCGCACCAACTACCTGGTCGCCCGTGCGGTGAAGGAATTGCGCCAGGGGCGTTCGTCCTTCGGCATGATGGCGACGGCGGTCAACCGGGACCTGGACGCGGAGACCGCCCCCTTCCTGCGGCGCGATGCCTTCACCGTGGTGGCCCAGGGGTTCCATCGGTTTGCCCGAGAGACGTGGGAGGTGATGGGGTACACCGGGCAGAACCTGGTGCGTGGGAGTGCGGAGGCGATCGCGCGCACGCAGCTGAGCTCGGTCCACTACTACCAGCGCCCGGACCATGAAGCGCGTTTTGATGCGACGCGTACGTCGCTGGGCGGTGGGGTGATCGGCGGGAGCCTGTCGAAGCTCCGCGGGCAGGTGCGCTACAGCAACTTTGTGCGCGCGGCCGGTCCGGGGCTGGAGCTGAACGACCTGGGTTTTGTGCCGTTGGTGAACGATGTCTCGATCCGGCAGACGGTGTCGTTCCAGGGGCTGCGTCCCACGCGGTTCTACCGGCGAACCTTCAACTCGCTCTCGAGTGAACAGCATTGGACCACTGGGGGGCTCCCCGCCGGCTCCAACGTGACGCTGCACACGTCGGCCGAGTTTCCGAACTTCTGGGGCGGAGCGTTTACCTACCGGTCGGTGGACGTGGGTGCGTCGCACTGCATGTCGTGTGCGCGCGGCGGGCCGGCGGTGCGCCAGTCGGCCAAGCACGACTTCTCGATCAACATCCAGGGTGATCCCCGCCCGGCCTTCGTGCCGTCGCTCGACATCGGGTTCGGGGCGGGAGACGACCGCAACTCCTACGGGATTGGCGTGGGACTCAACCTGGAGATGCGCGTGGCCAGCAACTTGTCGCTGAGCGTGGGGCCCAACTACGTGCACCGCAACGACGACCAGCAATGGGTGACGAATGCTGGCGCGACGTTCAGTGACACTACGCACTACACGTTTGCTCACCTGCGGCAGCGCACGCTGGCCGTCACCACGCGGGCGAACTGGACCCTGTCGCCCACCCTCTCGTTCCAGTTCTACGGGCAGCCGTTCATCAGCACGGGGGCGTTCACCGACTGGCGGGAGTTGGCGGACCCGCGCGCGCGCGACTACGCGGCGCGCTTCCGGCCGTACGGTGCCGGCGCGAATCCGTCGGGGTTCAACGTCAAGCAGTTCAACAGCAACGCGGTGGTCCGGTGGGAGTATCGGCCCGGATCGGCGTTGTTCGTCGTTTGGCAGCAAGGGCGCTCCCAGGGGGACCGCAACCTCGGCACGTTTGACTGGTCGCGCGACGTGCGCGACCTCTTCCGCGCCCATCCGGACAACACGCTGCTGCTCAAGGCGAGCTGGTGGCTGAACCCATAGGCGGCACGATATGCCGGGCGGGTGCCGCAGCCTCGCCGCACGGGTCGGTGGTCGAGTGCCACGGTGCATCGGACATGTGCGTGTGACCCAGGTCGCAAACGGCGTCCCCCTGTGCGACGGGTCACGACAACAACAGGGCTGATGCACCTGCCCGATTCCTGCGTTAGACGGGCCGCAGACGCGACAAGCGTCCAAGCGCCCCAGACCCAATTCGCAGGAGGAGTGAATGACCGGCAAGATCTCCCGAACCGCCATGGTGCTCGCAGGACTCGCGGCCGCGCTGGCGACCCCGGCTCGTAGCGAGGCCCAGGCGTGTACTGCCGGGCCGTTGAGCGCCTACCTCGCCTCCGCCGGGCTGGGCTGCACCTTTGGAGGGGTGCGCATGAACCAGTTCAGCAGCACGGCCTTCGCCGGCTCTGCCTCCAACATCTCCGTGAATCCGTTCACGATGCAGGGGCCCCCGGGATACACCTGGGTGGGCTTCTCGATCCGCTTCGGGTCCGGCCTTTCGTTCCAGAAGGAAGCGCCGCTGGATTTCGCCTTCATGTCGAACGGCGCCCCGCTGTACGGGCTCCTCGCCAACCAGAACCTGGTCGGTGCCCCGACCTATGCGTCGACGCTGCGCGGTCGGCTCACCGGTGACGGCGGGACCTACCGTGGGTTTGATCGCATCAACGCGTCGCTGGCCCGGACGCTCCAAGCCTGCGGGAAGCTCGGCAGCAACCCGATCCAGTGCCAACAGGGTACCTCCGAATGGTCCGGCGCCATGCTGCCCGACGGCGACAACAGCTACAACGTCGACGCCACCAGCTGGGTCGGTCAGCAGGGCGTGCCGTACGACTACACGATCGCCGTCCTCGCCGACCAGTCCACGGTTGCGCCGGAGCCGGCCACGATTCTCCTGCTCTCGACCGGACTCGGTGGTGTGGGTGCGATGGTCCGTCGCCGGAAGCGCGCCTAGCGAGGACGTGCTTTCGTAGTGGGGTGTGGGGGAGCGGCGGGCCGCGGGGAGCGGCCCGTCGCTTTTTCTTGCCCTGCGCGCGTCGTGTCTCGCGCCGCCCCCGGAGTTCCGGCGAGGTATCCCGGCATGGGCTGGCCGGCCGCGGAGGAGCTGATGAGGGTCGCGAGTCGACGCGCCCGGGTCGCCTCCTGCTTGGCGCTGACCACCCAATGGACGGCCAGTCGCTGGTAGCCAGCGACCCGTGACGAGAACCAGGCCCACGCCGCCGCATCCTTCCGGAACGCCCGCTCCATCGCCTGCGGCAGGCGTTGCGGTGTCCTTTCAAAGGAATACTGGTCTGGCGGCACCGCGTCGCGTCGTTCCCATGCTGCCAGTCCGGCGGGCGTCATGCGACCCGCGGCCAGGAGCAGTTCGACCTTGGCCCGATTTACGCGGCTCCAGTAGCTCTTCGGCCGGCGCGGGGTGAATCGCACGGAGAACGACGCCGCGTCCACCGCGCGGCGCACGCCATCGATCCACCCGTGGCACAGCGCTTCGTCGAGGGCCTCAGCGTACGTGATGCCTCCGCGGCCAGAGTCCTTCTTGTAGAAACCGACAATCAGCTCCGATTTTTCGGAATGATGGGTCGCCAGCCAGGTGCGAAAGGCTCCCGCCGTTGGGAAATGGGTAGGTCCGGGCACCTTGGGAGCGGTCATGGGGCAATTCCGGGTATCATGTCGTCCAGGCAGATTCCACCGACCTCAGCCACCTCGCCCATGCACCGACGAACCTTCGTCTCGCACACGGCCCTCCTGGGAGCCACCGCCGCCTTGCGTCCCTCGCTGGCAACCGCCCAGCCCGGGCAGCGGCCGCTCATCATGGACGCGATGGGTGAACTGCGCAACGAGTACGACGATGCCCTCATCCGGGACATGCTCGCGACCGGGATGCGGGCCATCACGGTCACCTTGTGCGATCCCAAGCCGATCGGTGCTGAGGGGCTCGAGCTGGCGATCGATGGGGTGGTGGAATACGACCGAATGATCGCCGGACGCTCGGCCTTCTTCCTCAAGGCGACGTCGGTCCGGCAGATCGACGAGGCTCGTCGTCAGGGGAAGATGGCGGTCTTCTACCTCTTCCAGAACTCGGATCAGTTTGGCGCTCACCTGGATCGCGTGGACGTCTTCTACCGGCTGGGAGTGCGGAGTTCGCAGATCACCTACAACGAGCGCAACCGCGCGGGCACCGGGTGCCGAGCGGGCGAGGAGGGCGGGCTGACGCCATTCGGGCGCGACCTGGTGGAGAAGATGAACGCGGTCGGCATGCTGGTGGACCTCTCACACGCAAACCAGCGGACGATGGCGGACACGGCCGCGGCCTCGCGCAAGCCGGTGATCATCTCGCACACGGCGTGCATGGCGGTGCACCAGAACATCCGGAACAGCACCGATGAGGTGATCCGTGCGGTGGCAAAGGGTGGAGGGGTCATCGGTGTTTGCCAGATGCGGCCGTTCCTCACCAGGAAGAAAGAGGACAACCTGCACGCCTACTTTGACCACATCGACCACGCGGTGAAGGTTGCCGGCATAGAGCATGTGGGCATTGGGAGCGATCGCGACCACCGCGTGATCACCTTGACGCCCGAGTACCTCGCGGAACTCAAGAAGGAGGAAGGATCGCAAGTGGTGGACAGCGACCTGCCGTACTTCATTAATGAGCTGAACGGTCCCCGCCGCATGGAGGTAGTGCGCCGCGGCCTGGAACAGCGGAAGTATCGCGCGGCCGACATCGACCGGATCATGGGGGGGAATGTGTACCGGGTGTACCGGGAGGTGGTGGGGTGACGGGTGCGGACGGCGTGAGCCGTCGGCGGGTGTCAACAACCGCCACGGCGCGGTACGAGCAGCACGAGGAGCACGAGCAGCACGGGCAGCACGAGCGGTACGGGCGGCACGGGTGGCACGGGTGCTGAGCGGCTCGCGCGTGTGGCGTCTCGGCCTCGGCGCGGCGTGCGTCTTTCTCGCGGCGTGCGACGGGGACGCGTGGCGCGGGCGGGTGCGAGTGCTCACGCCGCATGAGCAATATGCGGCCTCATTGCACGCGGCCGGGCTGGACTCGACCGCGTTAGGCAGGGAATGGCTGGCGGCCAGCGATAGCGCGTTGCGTGCCCCGATTCCCATGCCGCTGCCGGCGCGCGAGGCGGGGTACTTCACGCGCGCCGAGGCGCGGGCGGTGGCGTATCAGCTGCGCCTGGGCCGGGGCCGTCGATTGGAGGTCTCATTCGACCAGGTGGAGGGGCTCGCGACGCGGGTGTTTGTGGACCTCTTTCGCGTGACCGCGGATACCGTGCTGCCCCTCGCCCACGTGGGCACGGCGCGTGCCGATTCCACGGGACGGCTCGTGCTGCGCGAAGACGTGGAAGATTCCACGACCTTCCTCCTCCGCGTCCAGCCAGAGTTGCTGCGCGAAGGTCGCTACGAGCTGGTCGTGCGCGCGGAACCGATCCTCGTCTTCCCGGTGGCCGGCCACGGCAATCGCGCAGTGCAGAGCTTCTGGGGAATGGAACGTGATGGCGGGCGCCGACAACATGAGGGGATCGACATCTTCGCCAAGCGCGGGACTCCCGTCGTGGCCAGCGTGGACGGGATGATCCGCTCCACGCGGCCAAACAACCTGGGTGGCAAGGTCGTGTGGCTGTCTGACCCGGTGCGCCGCCAGAGCCTCTACTACGCGCACCTCGACTCGGTCGCCGTCCTGGAAGGGGATGGCGTGCGCCGCGGCGACACCCTCGGCTTCGTCGGCAATACAGGAAATGCGAAAACGACGCGCCCGCACCTGCACTTCGGGATCTACCGACGCGGATCGGGGGCGATGGACCCCTTTCCGTGGGTGCGCTTGCCGGTGAGCGATGCCGTGGCGGTCGCGGCCGATACGACGCGCCTCGGCGCCGTGCTCGCGTCGGGCAGCCCGGCCCCCACCCTGCGTCGCTGGGCGGCGTATGGCGCCGACAGCGTGCGGACCCTCCCGGTGGGCACCCCGGTGCAGGTCGTGGGTGCACAGGGGAGTTGGTACCGCGTCCAACTCGCCACGGGTGAGGTGGGGTACGTCACGCCGCGCGCCCTCGGCCGACAGGTCGCCGCCGGGCACCCACGGGACGCCGTGTTGGCGGCGACCCCACTGGCCACGGACGCTCGGGCGACGCCTACCCCATGAAACGACGCGGCTTCGTCGCAGCGTTAGGCGCCGGCGTGTTGACCCGCCGCGTCCCGCTCCCGAACGCGGCGGGTCGCCCCGTACCAACGCCTGCGCAGCTCCGCTGGCAGCGAGAGGAGCTGTCCGCCTTCGTGCACTTTGGCGTCAATACCTACACCGATCGGGAATGGGGGGATGGCACCGAGGATCCGCGCCTCTTCCGGCCCGATGGCTTTGACGCCGACGTCCTGGTCCGACAGGCGGTGAGCGCTGGTGTTCGGTCGTTGGTCATCACGGCGAAACACCATGACGGCTTCTGTCTCTGGCCGACCGCCCTGACGCGCCACTCCGTGGCGTCGAGCCCTTGGCGCGACGGGCAAGGCGACGTCGTCGGCGACCTCGCGCGCGCCTGTCGCGCGCAGGGGATCGGGTTCGGTGTGTACCTCTCGCCGTGGGACCGTCACGATCCGTCGTACGGTGATTCCCCCCGGTACATGGACCTCTACATCGCGCAGTTGGAGGAGTTGCTGACGCGGTATGGCCGACTCGTCGAGGTCTGGTTCGACGGCGCGAACGGGGAAGGCCCCAACGGCCGGCGGCAGGTGTACGACTGGGGGCGCATCCACGGGACCGTGCGGCGGCTGCAACCGGACGCAGTGATGTTCTCCGACGCCGGCCCTGACGTACGCTGGATCGGGAACGAGCGCGGGGTCGCGGGCGAAACGTGCTGGAGCACCATCGACCCGGCCGTGGTGCCGTTCGCGGGGTTCGATGCCCCGTGGGTGGGCGACGTGCTGCAGCAGGGACATCGCGATGGGGCGGCGTGGCGACCGGGCGAGACCGACGTCTCGATTCGGCCGGGGTGGTTCTACCACGCGTCGCAGGACGCGCAGGTGCGCTCGGTCGACAACCTCCTGCAGCTCTACTTCACGTCCGTGGGTCGCAACAGCAAGTTGCTGCTCAACGTTCCGCCGACGCGCGACGGGACCTGGCACGCGAACGACCTGCGCGCCCTCGACGGGTTCGCCGTGCGGCGCCGGGCGATCTTCACGCGCGACCTGGCTATTGGCGCCAGCGTCAAGTCGGCGTCGGCCCTCCCAGGTCGAGGGGCGGCCCGGGTCGTGGATGGTTCACCCGATTCCTGGTGGGAAGCGTCGGGCACCGGCGACACGGCAACCCTTGAGCTGACCCTTCCACGTCCGGAAACGGCGACGGTCGTGCGCCTCGCCGAGCCCATTGCCACCGGGCAGCTGATCGAGCGCTTCGAGGTCGAGGCGCTGGATGCGGCCGGTGACGCCTGGTGGCAGGTCGCGTCGGGCACCACGATCGGGTATGCACGACTGGCGCGGTTCGACGCGCGCCGCGTGCAGCGCCTTCGGGTGCGGCTCTGGTCATCGTTAGGTGCGGCCCGACTCTCACAGGTGTCGCTGTACCACGACCCGCCGACCTGACGCCGTGCGCGCCCGTTGGCTTGCGGCCTGGCCGCGCGGGCACCCTTAGCGGTCCGGTCGGATGGCGCGTAGTTTTGGGGACTTCCCACTCCCTGAGGTAGTCGATGTACGTCGGCCCACTCCTGCTGGCTCTCGTTGCGGCCAGCGATACCACCACTGCTGACTCTACACGGCACACGGCGACCGAACCGGAGAGCCGTCTGGTCGCGTTCGGGACCGCGGTCACCCTGACCGGCACCCGGGCGTTCGTCGGTGAGCCCCGCGGAGCGACCCCGGGGAGCGTCCACGTCTACCAGCGGACCGGTGCGACCTGGCGCGTGGCCGGCAAGGTCGCGGCGCCCAACGGCACCGCGAACGACGGCTTCGGTGCCAGCGTTGCCGCCGATGGCAACCACCTGCTCGTGGGCCGACTCGGACTCCCGAATGCCGCCGACAGTGGTCGCGGGGCGGTCGAAGCCTTTCGACGCGAGGCCAACGGCGCATGGACCCATGTCGGGACGATCACCACATCGGTGCGTGCGCGCGCCGGATTCGGGGCGGCGATCGTCGTTCGCGGTGACCGCGCCATGATCGGCGCGCCCGGCGAAGGGGGCGGCGTCGTGTACGAGTACCGCTATGCCAACGGCGCCTGGAGCGCCGCGGGGACCATCAAGCCTGACTCGCAGGGAGTCGCCGATCGCTTTGGACAGGCGATTGCGATGGACGCCGATCATCTGGTGGTTGGCGCGCCGGGCCGAAGCACCAGCCGTGGCGCCGTCTACGTGTACCGACCGGCCGATGGCGGATGGACCCAGAATGCGATGGTGATCTCCGCTCGCGGGGCGGACAACGCCCGCCTGGGATCGAGCCTCCTGCTGAGTGGCAAGCGCATTGTTGCCGGCGCACCGGGCGCGCTGCTTCTTCCGGGACAAGGCGGGGGCAGCGTGGGGCTCGCCGCCGTGTTCGAGTACAGCGACATCGCCGAGATCTGGCGCGAACGCCGCAACTTCACGCCGTACGACTACTCGGGTGCGCGCTTTGGAACGAGCCTCGGCGCCTCGGGGAACGAACTGTGGGTCGGCGCTCCCGGGGCGGAACGGGGGACCGGGCGCATCTATACAATGCGACAGGACCGGGAAGGGAATTGGCTCGCGATGCAAGCGCTGGACGTGCCCGGCGTGGAGCCTGGGGCGACGTTCGCGAGTTCGTTCGCGATGTCAGGGGACCACGCAGTGGTCGGGATGCCAAGCGATGGGGGCGGCGAGGGAACGGTGATGTTCCTCGGCAGGACCCCGGCTGGCAGCTGGGCGGTGCGCGGGACGTTCTATCCCACCTCGACCAACAAGACCTTTGCCGCTGTGAAGGGCAAGGAGCAGGACTGCAGTGACGCGGGCAAGGTGGGCGAGTTCGAGTGCGGAAGCACGGCGCTTTCCTCGTTCCTGCCGATCACGGCCATCGGCGGCAAGCGCGGGACGCGCATGAATGACAACTGGGGGTGGACCGATCCGGTGACGGGAGCGGAGATCGCGATCCTTGGCCGGACCGACGGCAGCTCCTTTGTCGACGTGAGCAATCCCGCGAACCCACGCTACCTCGGCGACCTCCCCAAGACGAAGGGGTCGCCGCCAGCGGCCTGGCGTGACATGAAGATCTACAAGGATCATGTCTTTATCGTGGCGGACAACGCCGGCGAACATGGGATGCAGGTGTTTGACCTCACGCGACTGCGGAACGTACGCACGCCGCAGGTCTTCACCCCGGACGTGACGTACGACCGGATCAACAGTGCGCACAACATTGTCTCGAATGAGGAGACGGGTTTCATGTACACCGTGGGGACGTCCGGTGGCGGGGAGACCTGCGGCGGAGGGTATCACATGATTGACGTGCGGACGCCCAAGAAGCCCAAGTTCGCGGGGTGTTTCGGCGATCCGCGGACCGGTCGCGCGGGAACGGGGTACTCTCACGACGCGCAGTGCGTGACCTATCGTGGACCCGACACGCGTTACACCGGCAAGGAGATTTGCGTGGGCAGTAACGAGACGGCCATTTCCATCGCCGACCTGTCCGACAAGAAGAACCCGGTGGCGATCTCGCGGGCGTCGTATCCCAACGTGGCCTATGCTCACCAGGCGTGGTTGACGGACGACCACAAGTACCTGTACCTCAACGATGAAGGCGACGAGTCGCAGGGGCAGGGCGAGGCCGGCAAGGGGACGCGCACCCTCGTGTGGGACCTGACCGACCTGAGCGATCCCATCCTCGTGAAGGAGCACGTCGGGACCTCGCGGGCGATTGATCACAACCTGTACGTGAAGGGCGACCGCATGTACCAGGCGAACTACACCTCCGGGTTGCGCATCCTGGACATCAGCGATCCAAAGAACCCCAGGGAGGTTGGCTTCATGGACACGCATCCGGGTGACGATGGGACGCCGAGCTTCAATGGGGCGTGGAGTGTGTACCCGTACTTCAAGAGCGGGACGATCATCGTCACGAGCATTGGGGAAGGAGTGTTCTTCGTGAAGGACAAATCACGGAAGACGGTGCAGTGATGTTCGATCGACGACTCCCGGTCGGCCTGGTGCTCCTGCTGGCCGGGGTTGGAGCGGTGGCCCAGGCGCCAGGCGCCCGCAAGCTGTTCGTCACGAACCAGGGCGGCGCGACGATCACGGTGCTTGATGAGCGCACCGCGAAGGTCGATACCGTCCTGGACCTGCGACGACTCGGCTTCAGCGACAATGCCAAACCCCACCACGTCGTGGTGGAGCCGGACGGGAGTTTCTGGTACGTGTCGCTGATTGGCGATGGACGGGTGCTGAAGTTCGACCGGTCGCATCGCCTGGTGGGCCAGGTACGGATGGAAACCCCCGGGTTGCTGGCCCTGGATCCGGCCCATGACTCGTTGTACGTCGGGCGCTCGATGACCGCGGTCAACCCGCCAAAATCGTTAGGCGTGATCATGCGCTCGTCGTTCACCCTGGTCGAGGAGCAGGAGATCCTCGTGGCGCGGCCGCATGCGCTCGCGGTGTCGGCGGACGGGAAGTGGGTGCACACGGCGTCCCTGGCCGAGAACCGGATTGCGTCCGTGGAGACGGCGACCGGTCGGGTGACGCTCACCAGCATCCCTGGTGCGGCGCGGTCGCTGGTGATGTTTGCGATCTCTCCTGACGGGCGCACCATGGTGGCGGGGGCGGAGCTTGCGAACTCGCTGTTCGTCTTTGACCTCACGCGGCCCCCCCCACTGGTACCGGTGCGTGAGATCCCGGTCGACGGGAAGCCCTGGGAGGCGCGATTCGCTCCGGATAACAAGACGGTCTACCTCACCCTGCTGCTGAAGAACGGTGTGGCGGTGGTAGACGCCCAGGCCGGCAAGGTCAGTCGCGTGCTCACCGGTTCAATCGCTCAGCCCTACAGCATGGCGTTGGCGAGCGATGGGCGACGCGCCTTTGTGGTGAGCCAGAACACCGGGGCACTGGCCCCCGGCCAGAGTGGCCATGACAAACACGGCATGGCTGGCCACGACGCGAAGGATGGATGGCTTTCCGTGTTGGACTTGCGCAGCGGCAAGGAGACCCGGACGGTGATGCTGGGCCGCGGGCCAACCGGGTTGGGCGCGGCCGGGTTGCGATGAGGCGGGTCTTCGTCGCGCTGGCGCTCGGGTGGGGAACAACCGGCGCGGCGCAGGGAGTCCCGGGGTTCACCCGCGCGGTGAACCCCTTTCCCGTGCAGGACAGCGCGGGACGCCAGATGGCGGCGCCCTTCCTTGGCGGGTTCGACGTGCCGCGGCCCCAGCTGGTGGACATCGACGGCGATGGGGACCAGGACCTGTTTGTCCAGGAGCGCTCCAACGCCGTCATGTTCTTCGAGAACGTGCGGGGAGCGTTTACCTGGCGGACGGATGCATTCCTGGACGTGCCAGTTGGGGAATGGTACCGCTTTGTGGACCTCGATCGCGACGGTCGCGTTGACCTGCTCAGTGAGTCGCCGGTCTCCTACATACGCGCCTGGCGCAATGTGGGCACGCGCGAGGCGGCGAAGTTCGTGATCGCGGTGGACACCCTCCGCGACAGCGACGGCGCCCCGATCCCGGCGGATCGACAGAACATCCTGAACGCGGTCGACATCGACTGCAACGGACGATTGGACCTGTTTCTTGGCCGCGTCGCGGGGACGGTGGATCGCTTCGAGGCGGTGCCGGGCAGCGAGTCCAACGGGGTCCCGCGGTTCGGGCTGCACACCGAGCGATGGGAGGGGATCGAGGTGCTTGGCCCGGTGCCTGGGCAACCGGGGCCGAGCCGGATCGAACTCACCGGAACGCGCCACGGCGCCAACACGCTCGGTTTTGGTGACATCGATGGCGACGGCGACATCGACCTGTTCTGGGGGGACTACTTCGAACGCGGGCTGCTCGTGTTCGAGAATCGCGGAAGTGGATGCGGTACGCCCAACATGCGCGAGGGCTACCGCCGTTTTCCCGATAGCACGACGGCCCTCACCAGCGGGTACAACGCTCCAACGACGGGGGACATCGACGGGGATGGCCTGCTGGATGTCGTCATGGGGGTGATTGGTGGTTCGTATTCCCCTCGGACCACCGCGGTGAACAATCTCTACCTCATCCAGCAACGGGCGCGCGGACGCTTCGAGGTCGCCTCCAAGCGACTCGTGCCGACGCTGGATGTAGGGAGTGAAGCGACGCCCGTGCTCGGCGACGTGGATGGTGACGGGGACCTTGACCTATTGGTTGGGAACAAGATCTCCCCGGAGTCGGAGTCCACGGCGACGGTGACCTGGTTCGAGAATACCGGCACGCCGAAGGCCCCCATGTATCGCGATCGCGGGCTGCTGCCGATCCGCGGGGAATTTCACTACGCGCCGTCGGTCGCGGACCTCGACGGCGATGGGCGGATGGACCTGGTGATGGGGACCTGGCGCGACCGCGTGCAGTGGTGGCGAAACGTCGCGACGGCCGGAGCGCCGCGATACGAGTTGGCGGATAGCGCGCTCGTGGTCCTCACGCGTGGAAGCAACACGACGCCGGCCCTCGCCGACCTGGATGGGGACGGCGACCTCGACATGATCGTGGGGGAGGCGTCCGGGCAGCTCAACTTCTATCGGAATGCCGGGACGCGCGCCGTGCCGCGATTCGAGCTGGTGAGCGACACCTGGCTCGGGATCGATGTGGGGCGTCGCAGCACCCCCGTCCTGTACGACGTGGACGGTGACGGGGCTTCGGACCTGGTGCTCGGCAGCGAGGATGGCGGCGTGCAGTGGTGGAGGAACACATCGGCCGGTGGTGCGGTGAGCTTTGGCCCGGCCGCGGTGCTCGAGCCGGCGACCGATCTGTACTCGGCGCCCGCGCTTGGTGACGTGGACGGCGATGGTGTGC
Organism: Gemmatimonadota bacterium; assembly: GCA_016712265.1. Taxonomy (NCBI): domain Bacteria; kingdom Pseudomonadati; phylum Gemmatimonadota; species Gemmatimonadota bacterium. Next base: position 621,606 of record JADJRJ010000028.1, read on the forward strand.
TGGACCTGGTGGTGGGAGGACAGTCCGGCGGACTTCGCTGGTTCGCAGGCCAACGCAGGCGTGCCCCCGGATCCGAGACGCCAGGGGGCCCGCCGGTTCGAGCACCCGGCAGCCGTCAGGAGTAGAGTCGCGGCCGGAGTGTCAGGTCGCGACGGGCTCGTCAGCCGCGCGGCACCATCCACCGGCGCATGGTCTCCGAGGTGCGCAACCTCGCCAGCGACGGATCGACATGGAAGTTCAGCACGTCCAACGGATGCGCTCCGTGCGGAAGGGCGCGGAGCATGGCGTCGGCGCGGCTGGAATCGCCTAACGCTGCAGCAATCTGTGCGCGGTAGAGCACCGGAAGCCCTGCGGGAAAACGCGGCGGCTGGGCCGCGAGCCAGCGGTCCGCTCGCCGGGCAGCGTCCGCGTCTCCCGTGGATGCGGCAACCAGCCCGAGCGATCCGTGTGCATGGATGGAGGTGCTATCACGCGCAACGAGGGCGGCGGCGATCGATTTCGCCTCCTCGCCGCGTCCGAGCCACTCCAGCACTCGCGTGTAGAGAATGGTCGACCCCACGGTTGCTGACTCCGTCTCGCGTATCGCGGCGAACCAGTGAGCGGATCCCCCCATGACGCGTCGCGCGTGTGCACTGTCGCCGTGGGCCGCGAGCTCCAGGGCGACCTGATACATGACCCAGCCCGGTGTGCCAATCTCCAGCGGAGGCAACAGCCCGGTCAGGCCCATCACGAGTGATGGATTGGGAGAGAGACTGGTAATACTCTCCATGAGCGCCGTGGCACTGTCGCCGCGACCGAGGGCGGCCAGCGCCCGGGCCCGGATGTACGTCGTCGCCAGGGGGTCGACGCCCGCCGCCGCCATCTGGTCGGCCACCGCTCGCTCCGCCGCGTAGTCGTGCAGCAGGTGGTGGTTCGCGGCGAGTTCTCGCCAGAAGTACGCGCGGCCGGCCTGCGGGAGCCATCCGAGGTCACGGGCGGGGACGATGTCGGCGAGCAACGCCAGGGCCTCACCCGGGCGGTTGAGCTGGCGATAGCCGGTCGACAGTACCGTGGCGACGAAGCGCGAGCCTCGCAGCAGCGCCAGGCGCTCGCGCAACAACCGGTTGTGTCCCTCCCAATTCTTGTCGCAGCGTTCGCGGCTCACTTGCACGGTGATCCAGTCCACATCGTTCGGCGACGGACGGCGTGCGCGATACGCCTCCAGGACGCTGTCGACCAGGGCGCATCGGCCAGTCCCCGCCGCCACCGTACTCACGAACGCCAGCGCCGCCACGAAGTTGGTGTCCAGGGCCACGGCGCGGCGGAAGTGCGGGAGCGCCGCTTCCCAATCGCCGCGCCAGTACACCTCCTGCGCCGCAGCAAACTCGGTGTAGGCTTCGTACCGCGGGGGCACCTGCGGCGCCGCGGTTAACTGGCCGAATCTCGGGTCAAGCAACATCGCAATGGCCGAGGCCACTTGGAGCCGGAGTTCTTCAACCGCCGCGAGGGGGCGATCCGCATCACCCTCGACCGGCCGGAGGGCCCGCACCACGCGTCCACTTGCCACGTCGATCAGTTGCACGCTGAAAGCAATGCGCGTGCCGACCTTATAGTAGTTGCCGGCGACCACGAGTCCGGCGCCGTTGGCGCGTGCCAGTGCGCGCGGCTCCATCGCCGCGCCATCGGGGGTACGCCCCGACAGGAAGAGGCCGCCGATGTCGAACACCTCGGCGCCAGGCGTTTGCGCCAGGCCTCGCGTCACCCAATCGGCGCTCATCGCGCCTAACGCATCCAGCGCACGCTCTCCCGTCCGGTTGACAAACACGGCCACGGCCACGCGATTCGCCTGCAGCTCGGCGGGTGGTGGCGAACTCGTGGCGTCGTCGGGACGCGAGCGGAAAAAGGCAACACCGACCGCGACCGCCGCGACCATCAGCCCCCCGATCGCGAACGAGCGGCGGGGCGAACGGGAGCGCCGTGAAGGCTCCGCGACGCCGGCACCACGAGGCCCCGTGTCGTCACTCGCGGGCGCCGCTGGAGGCTGGCCGGGTACACGGCGTACCGGGGGCGCGGCTTCCACCCCGCCGCCTCGGAGCGCCTCGGCGAATCGCACGACCTCGGGATCAGCAGGGACGTCGAGTTCCTGGCGAACCAGGGATTCATGCGCACGGGCGTGCAACAAGGCACCATCCCGATCGCCGGCGGCAACCAGCGCCCGCATGAGGTGCAGCGACGTCGGGGCGTGGAGCGGGTCGGCCGCGTGTCGTGCGCGCCACCAGCGCACCGCGTCGGTCAGGCGCCCTTCTGTGGAGGCGTGGGCCGCCAACCGCTCGAGGGCGTCGCAGAATTCACCCTGCACACGCGCCCGTTCAGCGCTCGCCCATTGGTCGAACTCCGGTGCGGCATCAAGATAGACACCGTCGAGGAATGGACCTCCATACGCCGCGACCGCCGCCGCATCGTCCCCGGAGGCAAGGGCGGCCCGGAAGCGTTCGATGTCGCTCGCAACCGTGCCGGGGCCCAGCCGCAACTCGGCCACTCCCACCACCGCGTTAGCGCCCAACTGCTTGCGCAGCGCGTGCACCATGGTCTTGAGCGCTCCTCGAGCGCGCTCCGTGTGGCTCTCCGGCCACAACAGCAGGAGGAGCCGGTCGCGAGAGACCCCATGTGGCGCAGCCGCCGCGAGAATCGCAAGAAGGGCAAGCGGCTTCCGTTGGTGGGCCACCTCCGGCCCCTGCTCCACGGTTCCCGACTCCGCCTCGCGGGCCAAGGAGAGGCTTCCCAACGTCCTGAGCCCGTACACGCGCATTCCCCTCCAGTTCGCTCCCGCCCGACACGGCCTGACCGAGCGCTGACCCGCACGCTGCAACGGCTGACCAGGGGCCGACCGCCGGCTGACCAGCCGTTCCCAGACTGCGCTCCGGGTGACGACGGTCAATCGGTCCGGCACCCGGGATCAACCAACCTATCAAGGGAGCGCAAACAATGTCAGGAGTCTTTCCCCCGTGGTCGTTGCGCGTGGCTGCGACCTGTGCCGTGGCGGCCGCGATGTTGGGCGCATGTGGCGACGAGACCTCCGCGCCGCGGCGCACCACGTATCGCGGCCCGCAGGTCGCCGTCGGTGCCGGGATGGCGTGGACCGAGGCGGTCTTTGGCAGCTCCGAGGAGCTCGAGGAGCTCAGTGTGGTCTTCGATGAAGGGGCGCTCCGCAACCTTCCCCCCACGCTCCCGAACACCGAGTTCATCATCCCGATGCCCACGCAGGCGCCAACTACCGTGTACAGGCACATCGGTATCAACTGGCAGCCCTCCGGACATCCGCCGTCAATGGTGTACACCGTCCCGCACTTCGATGTGCACTACTACCTGATCTCAATGTCGGAGCGAGACGCCATGACGCCGGCAGATCCGACCTTCGCCGCAAAGGCCGCCAAGGCCCCCCCACCAGGCGAAGCACCGCCCAACTACAGGCAGGATCCAATGGCCATTCCCAGAATGGGGAGCCACTGGGGCGATTCCACCGCGAACGAGCACCACGGATCGCCCTTCACCAGCACCATGATTTACGGGTTTTACGACGGGCGCATGATCTTCATCGAGCCGATGATGTCCAAGGCGTTCCTCGAGTCAAAACCCAATGAGACGAAGGCGCTCAAGATCCCCGCGAAGTATCCGGCTCCGGGGCGCTACCCGACCTCGTATAGCGTCGCCTTCGATCCGACGACGAAGGAGTACCGGGTGAGCCTGCTGGGAATGCAGACGCGGGACTGACCGGTGCGCGTCGGGGCGTGGTCCGGTGAATACGCCAGACCACGCTCGGCGGCGTCTTGGAGCCGTTCGAGCGCAGCACCATGGGGGCCGGATGGTGCGATGCTGGGCGGCCCCCGTGCGGTCCGCCCCACGGAGCGCCATCCCCCCTCGCAATGCCCCCGACGCCGTGGGCGGTTCTTAACGCATGTCGGGGTCAGGCGTCGAATGGAGTGCAGGACCCTGCGGTGGTGGGCACCGCGCCCCCGGTTGCTGCAAGACCCTTAGTGGACGGAGGCTGTTTGCGATGACGGTACCAACCGGTTTCACCTCTTGGCGCATGGCTGCGCCGCTCCTGGTCGCCGCCCTCGGCGCCTGTGCGACCGACGGAGTGAACTCCCCCCAGCTCTCTGCCGCCGCGAACGCGATCGTGAACGCGGATGTGGCCGCTGTGACTGCGGATGGGATTGGTGAGGGCGTCGAATTGATGCGGGGCCCCGGTGGCCAGTTCGCCCTCGGGCTCGCAGCGGATCGCGGCCGTTTCGAGTGCGATAACGTGGCGCGACAGGGGCTCACGGTGACTCGCACCTGCGTCTTCAAGGATGCGGCAGGCAACACCCAGGCGGCGTACGACTCCCTCACCACGGCCTCGGTGCAGGTGAACGCGACGGTCAAGGGCGACCTGACGCGCGGACCGATGAGCATGACCGTGGATCGCACCCGCGAGATGGTCGTGACCGGGCTGGCCGGTCGCGAGACGACCGCGACGTGGAACGGTACCGGCAGCGGCTCGATGACCCGCGTGCGCACCAGTGAGAGCGGCGAGTTGCGCCAGTATGAGATGACGTACACGGTGCGACGCACCAATGTCGTGATTCCGGTTCCGCGGACCGCGACGAGCTGGCCACTGTCGGGGACGGTCACCAAGTCCTTCACGGTGAAGTTCACTGGCGGCCCCAACGACGGAAAAACGGTCACGCGCGAGGTTGTCGTGACCTTCAACGGGACGGCCACCCCGGCCGCGACGATCAACGGCGAGGCCTGGGAGCTGGACCTGTCGGATCGCGGCAAGCGGCGTCGCCCGTAGTCCACAAGGACGGAAGGCGCGTCGGGCTCGGCGGGAATCTCCGCCGGGCCCTTCGTGCGTCTCGTGGGCGCCTGGCGCCCGGCCGGGCGGATCGCCGGGCCGGGCGGTGCCGGTGGCAGCGACCGCGTGGGCTGCGTACGTTCCGTCCCAACCCCACGGCCCCGTACATCGACATGCGACGCCACCTGCTGACCCTTTCCCTTCTTGCCACTGCTGCGCCGCTCGCTGCGCAGGCCCCGCTAGCCGTGGGTCGCGCGGTCCGGGCGACCCACGCACGGGGCGACACCACCCGATACCAGATGGAGGCCGATTCCGGGGTTGTCGTCCGCCTCGAAGTGGACCAGGTCTCGACGAACGTCCTGGTGCGGGTTCTCGGGCCGAAAAAGACCCCGCTACGCGGTGTGAACGCCGCCCCTCGCGGGCCCGAGCGGCTTCAGGTCGAAACCGTCGAGAAGGGGACCCACCAGGTCGAGGTGATTCCCGTTGACTCATCGGCCGGCGACTTCGTGCTCACCCTCGTCGCACGCGAGCCGCTGTCGAGCGACCCGAAGAAACTCGTCGACCAATTGCTCGCGCCGTGGGACCGTCGTGATGGCCCTGGCGCCGCGGTCGCGGTCTGGCGTGGTGGGCGCACGCTCCTCGCCAAGGGGTACGGCATGGCAAACCTGGCCTACGACATCCCCTTCACCGTCACCACGCCTACGAACATCGGCTCCACGTCCAAGCAGTTCACCGGCTTCGCCGTGATGCTGCTCGTCGACGACGGCAAGCTCTCGCTCGATGACGACGTGCGAAAGCACATCCCCGAGCTTCCGGACCTCGGCAGCAAGGTGACGGTGCGGAACCTGATTACCCATACGACCGGGTATCGCGAGATGTACAACGCCATGCTGATTGCGGCGCGCCGGATCGACGAGGGGGACTATGTGGGTCGGGAGGAGATGATCTCCCTCGTCCAGCGCCAGCCGGCGCTGCAGAACGCGCCGGGCGCCGAGTTCAACTACAACAACACAGCGTACGCGTTGGCGGCCATGGTGGTCGAGCGGGTGTCGAAGCAGCCATTCGCCGACTTCATGGCGCAGCGGGTCTTCAAGCCGCTGGGTATGACGCAGTCCATGGTGCGCGCCGACCGACACGCCACGGTGCGTGGTGCGACCGTGGGCTACTCTCGCGCGGCCAACGGTGAGTGGCGGGCCCTCGGGGACCTCGCCGGCTCGATGGGCGCCGGCGCGATCTACACCACCCTCGGCGACCTGCAGCGATGGGCCGAGAACTACCGGAAGCCCGTCGTGGGCAGCGCCGCGGGCATCAAGCAGATGATGACGCCGTTCACGATGACCAACGGCAAGTCGACGGGATACGGCTTCGGATTGTTTGTCGACAAGCAGGGGCCGCTCACGCGCGTGCACCATGGCGGGGCCGATGTCTCGCACCGTTCGATGCTCGCGATGTACCCGGAGATTGATGCGGGGGTGACGGTGCAGAGCAACGATGGCGGCTTTGACTCGGGGATCGCGTTCCGGATTGCCAAGGCGTTTTTCCCCGAGCTCACGCCGCCGAACGCCGTCGCTGCGGCGCCCTTTGATCCGGCGACCTACGATGCGAAGCGCTTCGATCCGTTCGTGGGACGTTACGCGCTCGACGCTGCCCCGAACGTGGTCCTCACGTTCAGGCGGGGCGGAGATTCGCTGATGGCGCAGGTGACCGGCCAGCCGCCGTTTCAGATCTACCCGACCTCGGATTCCACCTTTGCCGTGCGGGTCGTCGCGGCGTCGGTCACCTTCCATCGCGACGCGCAGGCCAAGGTCACCGGGATGACGCTGCACCAGGGTGGCGACAACAAGGCGACGCGCCTCGCGGGGGAAGCGGAGAAGCCCTGGGCCCCGAACGCCGCCGAACTGGCGAAGTACAGCGGGCGGTACTTCAGTGAGGAACTCGAGACGTTCTACGAGATCTCGGTGAAGGACGGCAAGCTCACGGCGACCAATCGTCGCACGGGGACGGGGTCGATGGCGCCGGGGGCGAAGGGGACATTCACTGCGAGCGGCGGGGGCGGTGAGATCACCCTGGTGTTCGAGTACGACAAGAACGGGCAGGTGCTCGCGTTCTATGCGGGCAACGGGCGTTCGCGCGACATTCGGTTCGCCCGGATGCGGTAGGGAACTCGCCCGGTAGCGTCTGTGCGCACCGGGCGTGCGGAGTCGGTGACGGGTGTCGGCATACCGCCCGTCACCGGCCCCTTGCGGGCGCGTGGTCCGCGCCGAGCTTGAGGGGATGGCACAAGCGCGAGGCCGGGCGATCGCACGACGGGTCCTGATAGGGATCGCGGGGGCAGCCCTGCTCCTGCCGCTCGCGCTCGCTGCCCAGCGCTTTCGCGGCGGCGGGCGCGTATACATCGAGCCCAACGTGCCGTATGACGGGCGCTTCACCTTCGCGCGGATCCGGTACGAGGTGTACCGGCGCAGCGGGTGGGAGTTCGATTATCCCACGATGGAGCGCCACCTCATGACCATGATGGAGGAGGTCACGGCGCTCAAGCCTCATCGCACGGGGAGCAACATCCACACGCTGGATGATCCCGAACTGCTCAAGTACCCGATCGCCTACCTCTCGGAGCCTGGTGGATGGTACCCGAATGAGTCCGAGGCTGCGGGGCTCAAGACCTACCTTGAGAAAGGCGGGTTCCTGATCGTCGATGACTTCATGCTGAATGACTGGCAGGTGTTCGATCGGGCGATCCACCTGGCGCTCCCGAACGCCCGTATTGAACGCTTGACCGTCAAGCACCCGATCTACAACTCGTTCTTTGGTGTCGACTCGATCAAGCTGCACCATCCCCAGGCGTCATACCTGGACGCCGAGTTCCTCGGGATCTACGAGGACAACGACCCGACCAAGCGCCTGATGGTGGTGATCAACTACAACACCGATATCGGCGACTTCATGGAGCACTCGGACGAGGACTTCTGGCCGGTGAACACGACGAACGACGCGTACAAGCTGGCGATCAATTACCTGATATACGGGATGACGCACTAAGAGCCAACAGCAAGGGCGCAGCACGGGCAGTACGAGGAGCACGGGCGGCACGAGGGGCACGCGGTTCCTGAGTCCGGGGGTGCGCCGCGTGCCGCACGTGCTGCCCCGTGCCGCGCGTGCTTCGCCGTGGCAGTTCGATCGCCCTTACCGGAGTCCTTTCGTCACGTCGAGGAACTTCGTCACGTCGTCCGCGGTGTTGAACAGCGCCGTCGACACCCGCACCTGCTTGAGCGCGTCACGCACCGTGACGTCGATCGTCGCGCGCTCGAACGCCTGCCGATGAGCCGCCGGCTCGCCGGTGACGTAGTACGTCACGATCGACGACGCATTGCCGGCCGGGGTGAACAGCCGATACCCCTGGCGCAGCAAGCCATCCTGCAGCTGCCGGGCGAGGGGCACGGTGTGTTGCTCGATGCGTGAGACGCCCACCCGCTCGATGTACGACAGCCCGGCGCCCAACATGTAGACCTCGCAGAACGGCAGCGTAGAGTACTCGTACTGCTTGGCCGTCTTGTGCAGCTCAAAGCGAAAGTCGGGCAACTCGCGCGCCACCTGCATCCAACCGGCGCGGTCCGGCCGGATACGATCCAGCAACTCCCGTCGCACGTAGAGCGGGGCGGGACCAAACCCACCCAGCACCCACTTGTAGCTCCCACAGCACAACAGATCCACACCAGACGCCTTCACGTCGACGGGGAACATCCCGACGGCCTGGATCGCATCTGTGTAGCACAGGGCGCCGTGCGCGTGCGCGAGGTCCGCGATGGGTCGCATGTCGTGGCGAAAGCCGTTCTGGTGCGACACCCAGGCGACACTCACCAACTTCGTGCGCCGATCCACATGCGGCTCGAGGTCACGCGCCGTTACCGCACCGTCCCGGTGCTTCACCACGCGCATGCTGATTCCCCGGCGCGCCTCGAGTGCCCGATACAGCACGAACTCCGACTCGTAGTGCAGCTCGTCGATGACCACGTTGTCGCCAGGCTGCAGGTCGAGCGCCTGCGCGACAAGGTTCTCGCCCTCGCTGGTCGAAAAGAGGAATCCGACTTCCTCCGGCGACGCACCAATGAGCCGCGCGAACTGGCCGCGCACCTCGTCGGTCTTGCGCATCATTTCGCCGACGAGGAGCGGATTCGTCGCCTTGCGCTCGATGAACACACGACCTGCCTCGGCCACCTGGCGCGGGAGGAGCGCCTGGTAGGCGGTGTTCAGGTAGGTGCGGGAGTTGGCGCCCGCGAAGTCGCCGCGCACGCCAAGGGGATCATCACCGGTGGGCATGGTGGTCACCTTGCTGGCGAGGTCGGCGAGCGGAAGTCCGGCGGCGGCCACGGAGGTGCCGAGAAAGGCGCGGCGAGAGTGGGTCATGCGGGAAACTCGTCCCGGGGGCCGGCGACCTCAAGGAGCGACTTGCAAACGGGGGATACGGGTGTAGCTCTCGTCCACAGGCGCGCGGGATGATCCTGGCGCCCGGTCTCGCCGGTTCGGGGCACCCCCATCTCATTTCGCATGCACCGTCGCCACTTCGTCGCCAGCGCGGCCGCCGGGGTCGCCTCGTTCAGCCCGGGCGCGCTCCGGGTGGCCGAGCGCCTCGCCGCCTGGTCCCCATCGCGTCCGGCCGCCGAAATGGCCGACGACGAGGACTTCTGGTTCACGGTTCGGCAGGCCTTCACGGTCGACCGCAACAATATCAACCTGAACAACGGGTCGGTCGCCCCATCGCCACTCACGGTCCAGCGCGCCCAGCAGGACTACCTGGCGATGACGAACATGAGTCCCTCGTACTACGTCGACGAAACGCTCTACCCGGCGTTCGACGTGGTCCGTCGACGGCTCGCGACGCGATTCGGCTGCGACGCGGAAGAGATCGCGATCACCCGCAACACCACCGAGGCGCTCGAGGCCGTCCAGCTCGGGATGTCCCTCCAGCGCGGCGACGAGATCCTTACGACCACGCAGGACTACCCCTCCATGATCACCACTTGGCGCCAGCGGGAGCGGCGCGATGGGGTCGTCCTGAAATTCATCTCGTTCCCGTCCCCGCCGCCGAGTGTGGACGACCTGGTGCAGCGCGTCGAGCGTGCGATCACACCGAAGACGAAAGTCATCCACATCTCGCACGTCTACTACACCACCGGCCAGGTCTTCCCCGTGCGACGCATCTGCCAGATGGCGCGCGCCCGCGGGATCGAAGTGGTGGTCGACGGCGGGCACAGCTACGCGCAGTTCCCGTTCACGCGCGACGAGCTCGACTGCGACTACTTTGGCACCTCGCTCCACAAGTGGCTGAGCGCGCCGGTGGGCACCGGGTTCCTCTACGTGCGCAAGGCGAAGATCCCGACGATCTGGTCCCTGTTCGCGTCGCCGGCGGAGATGCACGACAACATCCGCAAGTTCGAGGCGATCGGCACCTTTCCGGTGCATATCCGCAACCCGATCACCGAGGCGGTCGACTTCTGGGAGGCGATCGGCCCGGAGCGCAAGGCGGCACGGCTCCGCTTGCTGCGGCGGCGATGGGTGAACGCGGTGCGCGACCTCCCCAACGTGAAGATCCTGACCCCGGACGACGACGCCCAATCGTGCGCGTTAGGCGCCATGTCCCTGGACGGCGTGACCGGGCCACAACTCACCGACTGGCTCATGAAGCGGTATCGCGTCCATGTCCGGCCGCGCGAGGTACCTAACGAGTTCTCGTGCATCCGCGTGACCCCCAATGTCTACACGACGCTCGAGGAGGTCGACACCTTCGTGCGCGGCGTCCGCCAGGCTGCCACCCGGGGGCTGACATGATGCGACTCGGCCTCATCGCGCTGTTGCTGGGTGCCCTGGCCTTCTTTGCCTGGCGCACCGAGCAGTCCGGCGCCGCCTCCGGAGGCGGCCGCCCCCGCGACACGTCCGGGTACGGGAGCGAGACCCCCGCTGCCCGCGCCTTCGCCAACCTCGTCGACGAGTACCTCGACACCTGGGCCGGGCACCATCCGTCCATTGCGGCCGGCAACGGGATCCACGCGCACGATGGCGAGCTGGAGGACTACAGCGCGACAGCTGTTGCCGCCGAGGTGGCGTGGCTGCTGACGGTCAAGCAACGCTTGCGTGACCTGCCACGGGCCGAGTTGCCTGCGGACGAGCTCGTCGACCACCGCATCCTCGACGGGATCGTGGACGCGTGGCTGCTCGAACTGGACGGAATCAAGAACCACCAGCGCAATCCGATGCTCTATGCCTCGGCCATTGCCGATGGCGTGCACAACCTGATGACGATGGAAAGCGCCGATGCCGTCACCCGGATGCGGCGCATAACGACGAAGCTGCGCCAGGTGCCGCGCCTCCTCGATGCGGGCAAGGCGAACCTCACCAATCCGCCGAAGGTGCTCGTCGAGCGCGGGATCACCATGTTCGAGGGGGCCAGTGCGATGCTCGGCGCCGACCTCGAGCAGGCATTCCCGGCCCCCGATGGCGAGGCACGCAACGCGATGCTGGTCGAGGCGAAGGACGCGCGGGCGGCGATCGAAGAGTTCACGCGCTGGCTGCGCACAGACCTCCTGCCGCGCGCGACCGGCAAGAATGCATTAGGCGCGGAGTATGTGGAGGCGCGGTATCGTGCCGAGGAGTTGATCGATGCCAAGGTGCAGGAGTTGCTCGCGATCGGTGTCCGCGAACTCTCCCGCGAGCAGGCGATGTTCGTGGCGAAAGCCAAGGACATCGACCCGACGACCGACTTCCTCACGGTGTGGCGACGCATCCGGACCGATCACCCGGCGCCGGGTCGCTTGGTGGACGCCACGCGGAAGGCAGTGGACGACCTGCAGCAGTTCGTCGAGACCAAGGGGCTCGCGAGCATCCCGGCGGGCGAGCGCGTGATCGTCGAGGCCTCGCGCCCGTTCGATCTGGGGCTGGCGTCGATGCACGCGTCGCCACCGCTGGAGCCCGTGCCGGTGAAGTCGATCTTCTACGTGACCGATGCGAACGCCACCTGGCCCCGCGAACGACAAGACGCCTGGCTTGAGCGCTTCAACACGGCATCGCTCGCGATCACCAGCGCCCACGAGGCGATGCCCGGCCACTGGGTCCACTCGCTGTACATGCGCGATACCCCCGGGAAGATCCGGCGCATCTGGATTGGGTTGAACCCGTTTCCGCAGCCATCATCCGGACAAGACGGGTGGGCGCACTACGCCGAGCACCTGGTCGTGGAGCAGGGGTACCATGCGGAAGATCCGCGGTACGCCATGGCCCAGCTCGCCGAGAGCATGACGCGGATCTGCCGCCTCATCGCCGGACTTTACACGCACATGGGGGTCTGGAGCGTGGATGACGCGGCGAAGTTCTTCGAGGATCAGGCCTTTGTCCCCGCCCAGGCCGCCCGTCAGGAGGCCGTACGGGTCGTTTATGACCCGACCAACGGCGGGTATTTCCTGGGGAAACACGCGATGTTCAAGCTGCGAGACGACGTGCAGGTGAAGGAGGGCAGTGCCTTCGCGCTACGGACCTTCCACGAGCGGGTGATGCGCAATGGCATCGCCCCATGGTGGGCCCACCGGTTCCTCATCCTCGGCGACTCCACCGGCAAGGTCGTGCAGTAACCTTCATCCTCCCAACCATGAACCGACGAACCGCACTCAAGGCGATTGCCGCCAGCACCGCGACGCTCGGCGCCCGGCCGGCGTCGTGCGCGATGGGTGCCGCACCGGTGCCTCTCGGCCTGCAGCTTTACACGGTGCGAGCCGACATGCAGCAGGATGTGGAGCGCACGCTCGCGCGTGTGGCGGAGATCGGGTACCGCGAGGTGGAGTTCGCCGGCTACTTCGGCCGGACGCCGACGCAGGTCGCCGCGGCGCTGAAGGCGACCGGGCTGGCCGCCCCGGCGACGCACATCTCACTCGCGATGATGCGTGCGGAGTGGGACAAGGTGTTGGATGACAGTGCGGCCATCGGGCATCGCTGGGTGGTCGTCCCGTCGCTCGGTGCGGCGGAACGAGGGTCCGTCGATGCCTATATGCGTGTCGCTGGCGAGCTGAACGCGGCGGCCGCGAGGGCGAAAGCGCGAGGCCTATCGGTCGCGTATCACAACCATGACTACGAGTTTGCATCCCTTGGAAATACCGATGGTCACGCGATCCTGATGACGGAGTGCGATCCCGCCCTGGTGTCATTCGAGCTGGATCTGTACTGGATCTCGAGGGCGAGACGCAACGCGATCGAGTACGTCACGCGTCACGCCGGGCGCTTCCCGTTGGTGCACGTCAAGGACATGATGCCCGACGGCTCGATGGCCGAGGTTGGCGCCGGGACCCTCCCGTTCCAGCGTATCTTTGACGCAGCGAGGGGGCGCCTAACGCACTTCTTCGTCGAGCACGACAACCCCACCTCGCCGTTCGACTCGATCCGCGTGAGCGCGGCGGCCATGAAACGGTTCACCGCATGAAACGACGCGACGCCATCACCCGCCTCGGAGGAACCATGGCCCTCGCCGCCGCCGGCATCGACGTGGAGGCGATGCGCACCGCAATCCGAGGCGCCGGGCGCTTGCGACAAAGCGCTTGTCGCTGGTGCTACAGCCGCATCCCGCTCGAGGAGTTGTGCAAGGCGGCTAAGGAGATCGGCCTGCAGTCGATTGAGCTGCTGGACGAGAAGGAGTGGCATGTCCCGAAACAGTACGGGCTCACCTGCGCGGTCGCCAACGGTCCCTCGACGATTCCCGTGGGGTTCAACCGGCCGGACCAGCACGATCGCCTGGTCGCCGAAAGCGAACGACTCCTGCCGTTGGTCGCCGCGGCGGGGCTCCCCAACATGATTGTCTTCTCGGGAAACCGCGCCGGCATGGCAGACGCCGAGGGGCTCGAGAACTGCGTGAAGGGGTTGCAGCGGATCACCCCCACGGCCGAGCGCCTCGGGGTCACGGTGATCATGGAACTGCTCAACTCCAAGATCGACCACAAGGACTACATGTGCGACCGCACCCCGTGGGGCGCCGAGTTGGTGCGTCGCGTGGGGAGTCCACGCTTTAAGCTGCTGTATGACATCTACCACATGCAGATCATGGAAGGTGATGTCATCCGGACGATTCGCGATAACTGGGACGCGATCGGGCACTTTCATACGGGCGGTGTGCCCGGGCGCAACGAGATCGACGAGACACAGGAGCTGGCGTACCCGACCATCATGCGCGCCATCGCGGACAAGGGGTACACCGGCTTCATTGGGCAGGAGTTTATTCCGAAGCGTGATCCGCTGACGAGTCTGGCCCAGGGCGTGAAGATTTGCGACATCTGAGGACGCTCGCGCACGCGGCGGTGCTTGCCGCGGTGGCGTGCGGTGCGCCGAGCGATGAAGAGCTGCTCCCGCCGGCCGCAGTCCAGTCGGGTCCCTCACCGGCATTCATGCCATCAGGCGCCCTGACCGGCGCCGATTCGCTGCGCGTGGCGTGGTTCGGGAATGCGCTGGCTGCGATGGGCGAGCCGCGCCTCCCCGATCACCAGGGCGAGGTGCTGCGCTTCCTGTGGATGCGGACCTTTCATCGCCCCATGGCTGTGCGGCTCGAGTGGCGGCGAGACGGGTGCCTCGTGGTGCTGAGCATGCTGGAGGGACGCGCCGGGGAGGCGTTAGGCGCCGTGCGCAAGCGGGATTCCACCGTGACGGCCGTGGACCGCTGCGACGCGGTGCGGGCGTCCGTACATGCCGCCGGGTTCGCGCGGACGAGCCTCCCGCCGAACGTGCGCAAGCGCGACGGGTCTGAGTGGGTCTTCGAGCGTCAGGGGCGCGACGGATATCACGTCGTGGTGCGGTGGAGCCCGGAGCTGTCGGATGCGAGTCGTCCCTTTGCCGCGGCGGGGCGTGCCTTCCTGGATCTGGCGGCCTGGGACCAGGCACCGGATGACCCGATCTATTGATTCCCGCATGGACCGACGTGAGTTTCTGGCCGTGACCACCGCATCCCTCGGCGCCACCGCGCAGATGAACGCCCTCGATGACCCCGCACCGGGTGTGGCTGCCCACCAGGTGCAGCGGCCGTCTGTGGTGGTGGTTGGCGCAGGCGCATTTGGCGTGTGGACGGCACTCTACCTGCGGGAACAGGGCCACGCCGTCACCCTGGTGGACGCCTACGGCCCCGGCAGTTCGCGGGCGACGTCTGGCGACGAGACACGCCAGCTGCGGGTGGGCTACGGCGATCGCGAGTTGTACGCGCGCATGGCCCAACGTGCACAGCTCGCCTGGAAGGAACGCGAAGCCGAGTTCGGGATCCCCCTCATTGTCGAGACGGGCCGATTGGAGTTGGCCGCCGACTGGACGCCGTCGATGCGGGCGACGCAGTCGATGCTCGCGCGGCTCGGCGTGAAGACCGAGTCGTTCACGCCAGACGAGCTGCGGCGGCGGTATCCCCAAATGTCGTTTGACGGCGTGGGCGTCGGCCTGCTGGAGCCGACGGCGGCCGTGGTTCGTGCAAAGCAGTCGATCATTGCGGCCGGCCAGGCGTTTGTTCGCAAGGGTGGCGCGCTCACGGTGCAACGGGCGAGGCCGGGGCGCGCGGAGGGAAGCCGCCTGGTGGACGTTGAGTTGGATGCGGGCACGCGAGTGGCGGCTACGTACTTCGTCTTTGCCTGCGGTCCCTGGCTGCCGCGGCTCTTTCCCGAACTCCTCGGCGACCGCATCAAGGTGCCTGGGCGCGAGGTGTTCTACTTCGGGGTCCCGGCCGGTGATACGCGCTTCATGCCCCCGGCGATGCCCAACTACTCGGAGTCAGGCTACTACGGCTTCCCGTCCATCGACGGGCGCGGGGTGAAGGTCTGCCCCACAACGGGGCCGGTCACCTTTGACCCCGATACCGACGAACGGGTCGTCACGGCGCACGAAGTGCGGCGGGCACGCGCCTACCTGGCGCGGCGCTTTCCGGCGTTGGCCAACCAGCCGATCACCGAGACCCGGGTGTGCCAGCTGGAGAACACGGTGGACGAACACTTCATCGTCGACCGGCATCCCGCCTGGGACAATGTGCTGATTGCCGGCGGCGGGAGCGGGCACGCGTTCAAGCACGGTCCCGTCCTCGGCGAGTACGTCGGTCGCCGCGCCGTGGGCGAGGCAACCGACCCTGCGTTCGATGCGATGGTGCGCCTCACGCGTTAGGCACGAGCCCATCAACGCCGCCAGCGCACCTCGGACACCGTCCGCCCGCTCCGCGCATCACGCAGGAACTGGAGCGCACCGGGCAGGAAGTCGATCCAGAAGTGCGCGGCAATCAACTCGCCCAGCTGGTACCCATTCCGGTGGAAGCGCGTCCCCAGGTAGGCCCCCGCGACCCCCGCGATCAAGGCACCACCCATCCCGCGATTGGGGATATGGAATGCGGCAAACGCGAGGGTACTTCCCGCAATGCCGAGGGTCGGGTTCCAGCGCTCCGTGAGTTCGGTCTGCACCAACCCGCGGAAGAAGAGCTCCTCACCCACGGCGGTGCTCAGGAGGTAGAGCGCGTCGTGCCCGAGCGCCGTGAGGGCACCGCCCGTCCGCGACATGCGCTGGCCGAGCACGGTCAACTCGTTCACGTCGCGAAGGGGACGTTCGCGCTGTTGCACGAGTTCGGAGACGCCGGCGAGCGCAATGGGAACGAGCACCCACCCGGACGCGAGGTCCTTCGGGTGCACCGGCGCGAGGGACAATCGAGCGAGTGAGCTGGAATCCAAGGGGAGGGTCGCAGTATGCGAATGGCGGTGTGCCGCACGGTACGCCAGCGAGACGTCCGCCATGCGTGCGTAGAAGCCGGTGTGATACGCGAATTCCCCGGCGCGAAACCAGGCCTCGCCGGCCGGCGATCGGCCGGTCGCTCGACGATACAGCGTGTCTCCATTGACGCCGGGAAAACGCCGCGGATCCGCGACGCCGGCCCGGCCGTTGGCCAAACCACGGGCGGCGATCAATGTCCCTTCGGTGAGGGCCCAGGCAGTACCTCGTCCGTAGGCACGCTGCGCGAAGTGGCCAGCGCCGAGGTAGGGAATCAGTGCGCCGCTCGTGATCGCGGCCGTTTCCACGGCTAATGATCCGAAGAGCAAGGGCAGCCGGAGTCGCGTCCGGTCGGGTTCATCGGGGTCTTGGGCGCTCGTCCGGGCGAATGGAGCCAACAGGACGGCGGCGAGGAGGACGCGAAGCAGGCTGACGCCGGGATGCAGGGGCGGCGTGGTGTTCATTCGAATGGCGTTCAGTCGGGGAATGGGCCGCGCGGACCAACCGGGCTCCGTACCCACATCAGGGCTCAGTGATCCTTAGTGCCCGCAGTGCCGCGATGCGTTGGTCCCGCCAGGCGATGCGCTCCGGAATCCTCTCGAGGGGGAGCCGCTCCCGCATCGCCGCCTGGAGCGTCTCCCGCAGCGCGTCGGTGACCACGGGATCGGTCGCGCCCCGTTCGCGCGCCGCCTGCTCGAACATGAAGCCGTACCGCGCGAGATAATCAGTGATCCCGCCAGGGGCATTCAGGTCGATCCCTTCCATCGGTCCGAGGAGGGCCCAGCGCAACCCGAAGCCGTCGCGAATCAGGGCATCAACGTCCGCTGGCGACATCAGTCCATCGCGAACAACAGCGAACATCTCGGTCAGCAACGCGACCTGAAGCCGATTCATCACGAAGCCCGGGCGTTCACCGCGCACCAGCACCGGGACCTGTCCCACCTCCCGCAGGATCGCGAACGCCCGCTGCACCACGGCATCTGTGGTGACGGGCGTGGGCACCACCTCGATCACGGGGAGCAGGTGTGGTGGTGTGGCCGGGTGCGCGACCAGACAGCGATCCTGGCCAGCCAATCCAGCGGTGAACAGCGATGCTCCGATCGACGAGGTCGAGCTGGCGAGGATCGCTTCCGTCGGCGCGGCGGCGTCCAACTCAGCGAAGCAGGTCGCCTTCGCATCGCGCGACTCCTCGATGGACTCCTGCACCCACACCGCGCCCTCAAGGGCTTCCGCGAGGGTGGCGCTCACGGCGATCCGCGCGACGATCTCGTCAGGCGTTATTCTGGGCGCGACGGCCTGTGCCGCGGTCGCCGCGCGAAGGACCCGGGAATGGAGCGAGTCACGGACCGTGGCGTGCCGGGCGTAGACGCGGACCTGCCATCCCGCGCGCGCGAACACCAGGGCCCATGACGACCCGATGATCCCGGCGCCGACGATCGCGACGCGCGGCCCGTCGCTCACCGGGCTCGCATCCATTCACCATCCGAGCCCATCAGCGGGAAGTGCATCGACTCCACCGTGGCGTTGCGCCCCACCCGAAAGGTGACGGGTGCCTTGCCGAGGATCGGGTCGCGCATCGTAGCGGTGAAGGCGTCGTACTGGTGATGCTCGAGGTCGCCCACCCCCGTCGGGTTGTGGTCATAGCTTATCACCAGCTTGCCGCCCTGAAGGCGCACGGTGGCCGTTCCGTACATGGAGTGGCGATACGTGCCGGTGTAGGCGTCGAGGGGAAGGCTGGGTCGGGTCCCAGGCGTCGGGGGTTTGGGTGCCCCCTGTGGTTGCATCGCGGCCATGAACTCCGCTTCGCGGCGTTGGAACTCCCCTGGCCAGTCCTTCGGCGGGACTCCGAGCGCGCGATCGAACAGGGTGTTCATGATCGGGATCGTCGCGCCACTCTGGTTCATGTTGGCCAGCACCACCACGCCAATGCCGTCGTCCGGCAGGAATCCCACCATGGTGGCCATGCCGTCGATGTTGCCGCCGTGGCCGATGTGCCGCCGGCCGCGGAACGCGGCGGAGAACCAGCCGAAGGCATAGCCGGGAAAGTCCGGCGTGCCCAGCATGGCGCTCAGGTACGGATCGTCCATGGTGTGCTGCGGACGGATCGCTTCGCGTGACATCGCCTCGCTGAGCACGCGCTTGCCACTCGCGGTCCCCCCGTTGAGCCAGAGGCGCACCCACTTCGACATGTCGACGACGTTGGAGTTGATCGAGCCGGCAGCTCCCGCGTTGTCGATGTTCCGATAGGGCACGACCTTCACGACCTTGTCGAGCTCGGCGTGCGGCTGCGCAACGTTGGTCAACCCGGAGAGGTCACGCACCGACGTGTTGGACGACGTCATGCCCAGCGGCGTGAAGATCCGCGACTTCACAAAGTCGTCCCACGACATCCCGCTGGTGGCGCGCACGACCTCGCCGGCGGTGATGTACATCAGGTTCTGGTATTGAAAGCGGGTCCGGAAGCTCGTGGTCGGCGCCAGGTTGCGGATGCTGCGCACGATCTCCTCGCGCGAGCGCGTCGTGCCGTACCAGACGAGCTCCCCACGCTCCATCCCGCTCCGGTGCAGCAGCAGGTCGCGCAGCCGGATTTCGCGCGTGACCCACGGGTCGTACATCTCGAAGTACGGCAGGTGGTCCGTGACGCGGTCGTCCATCGTGAGCTTCTTGTCGTCCGCGAGCATGGCGAGCGAGGCCCCGGTGAAGGCCTTGGATGCCGAGCCGATGGCGAACATCGTCTGGGGATCGACCGGGGTCGGGTCGCCGAGTCGGCGCACGCCATAGCCCCGGGCGAAGATGACCGAGTCCCGCGTAGTGACCGCAACGGCCAGCCCCGGCACCTTCCAAGCCTTCATCGCGGCCAGGATCACGGAGTCGACGCCGGCGAACGGGTCACGCCGGACCTGGCGACTCTGGGCCGGAAGGGTGAACGGCAGGGCGGCGAGGGCGAGGAGGGCGGCGCGACGACGCATGAGAGGTGGGGTGGCGGGAGGGCGTACCAGCGGGGAATATGATAGCTGTCGCGCACTCACATGGTTTCCCTGACCACCCCCATGACCTCCCGTCGCACCGCCATCAAGCTCGGCGCCGCCGCCATCGTCGCCCCGATGTTCAACCGGGGCCGCTTTTCCCTGCCGCACATTCCCGGCCAGCAGTACTCCGCGCGGGCCATCGAGCTGATGCGGCGTGCGACGGTGATCGACATGCTGAGCCCCCTGCACATCGCGTCCAACGGCAACCGGTGGCTCGAGAAGCCGGACTCGATCACCGCCGCGGACTTCGAGCCGTTCAAGCAGTCGGGGATTCATGTGTTCCACACTGCGGTGGGCTTCGGCGGACCCAATGCCTACACCATCGGCCAGCAGTACTTCCAGCGACAGAACGCGATGATCGCGGCGCGGCCGGACCTCTTCATGCGGATCGATGCGGCAGACGACTTCGCGAAGGTCAGGGGATCGGGACGCGTCGGCATCCTCCTCGGCGCACAGAACTCCGACCACTTCGTGCGGCCGGACTACAACCCGCGCGACATGCTGGCGACCGTGGACGAGTTCCACATGTACGGCCAGCGCGTCTCGCAGCTCACCTACAACTCGCAGAACTGGTTCGCGAGCGGGTCAACCGACCGGGTGGACGGCGGCGTCTCCGACTTTGGCGCGGAACTCATCGCGCGGATGAACAAGGTCGGCATGGCCGTGGACACCTCGCATTGCGGGGACAAGACGACGCTCGATGCGTTGGCCCTCTCGAAGAAGCCGGCGCTGATCACCCATTCCAACGTCCGCGCGCTCGCCAACAACCATCCGCGCTGCAAGCCCGACGAGGTGATCCGCGCCGCGGGCAAGGCCGGGAGCGTCATGGGAATCACCGGCGTGCGCATGTTCGTGAAGGGGAGTGAGCCGACCACGGTCGAGGACTTCTTCAACCACATCGACTACGTGGCGAAGATGATCGGCGTGGAGCATGTCGGGATCGGGAGCGACATCGACCTGCAGGGCTACGACGACATGCCGCCTGACGAGTACAAGCGGCTCAAGGACAGCTACAAGGGGAGCTACGGCTTCCGCGACAAGATCGACATCGAGGGGATTGACCACCCGAGGCGGATGTTCGACGTCACGGAGGGGCTGATCCGTCGCAAGTACACCGACGACCAGATCCTCGGCATCCTCGGCGGGAACTTCCAGCGCGTGCTGACCGACATCTGGGCGGGGATGCCTGCCGGGAAGTAGGCGCACGGCGGGCAGGGATCGCCGACGCAGCACACAACATCACGGGGAGCACGAGCCTTGGCTTGTGCTCCCCGTCCTGCTTCGCTGTTGTGGGCTATTGACGCCGCGAGCTACTCGATGGCGCCGTGCTGCACGAGCAACTCCAGCACGCCGCGATTAACGAACACCTGTTGGTGAAAGCGGCGTCCCCACGACAGGGGCGTCACGTGGTGGTATTCGACGAGGCGATGGTCATCGTAGCCCGGGTGCAGCTGCTTGCGGAGCGTGGCCCGGACGTTCACGTCAGCGCCGTGCGCAAGGAATAGCTCGGCGATCCGTGTATCGTAGACCGGCGTGTGCCGATTGTAGTTCATCCAGAATGCCGGCTGCGAGACGACCGTCGAGAAGATCGCGGTGTGCCCACCAAACCCCTCGGCGTCGACGGCCGCCGGGGTGTTCGGGTCGGCACCCTTCGCGATAAGCCACTGGGCGATCTCCAGCTCGTCGTAGTCAGCGCACATGTGGAGCAGCGTGGCGTCCTTGAGCGGCGTCGCGTGCGTCGCGTTGACCTCGTCGTGGCACCCGATTTCCGGCGGATAGATCTCCTCGTGCGAGTAGGTGCGGTGCACGAGGCCGGGGTCACGCGCGAGGTGCGCCTCGAGGAGGTCGATGCGGCCGCGATGGAGGGCCATCGTCGGAGTGTCGGGATACACCATGCCATGCTGTGCATACAGCTCGAGGATGCGATGCTTCGCCTCTGGTCGGCGGCTGTCCGTCTCGAGGACCACGTCGGCCGGACAGGGACAGGCATCCGGTCCATCAAAGCGCAGCCCCAGGGCCAACAGGAACTCGTTCCCGGGTACACTCAGCGTGTAGGCCGGTCCCCCAAAGGCGTCGCGCGGAGGGCGGGGTTTCCCCAGCATCCCGTGCAACAGGGCCGCCGTGCCCAGCTGGCTCTGCAACACGGCGCGGCCGACGGCGTGTTGATGATCCGAGGCCCCGTGGTCGTGCAGCCACTGGATGATCCGGTCGCGTCCGAGGTTGGCCGCATAGGACATCGGCGGACCCCAATTGCTGTCGCGTCGTACGAGGACATGTTCGTCGCGCAGGTGCGGGTGCTGCGTCACCAGCCGGGCGACAGTGTCGAGATCGTCCTGCCAGATGGCGTCGGCCAGTTCGCAGGCCTGCACGAGGCGCGGCCAGCTGGCGCACTGGTAGCTCCGCGCCAGCACCAGCTGCGCCTCATGTAGTTGGAGTGTAGTGCTGACTCCACCTGTGGGGTGAAACGCGCGAAAGTCATCGAGCGCGCTGGCGTCGCCCGCGCGGGCGGCGGTGAGCAGGTCCTTCGCCTGGTGGCGGAGCTGCTCGAGGTTGGGACGTACGGGTAATCCACGAACGGGCATAACGAGCCTCCTTTGTACAGGGCCCGTGTCCGCAGAGTCGGGCGAAAGGAGGTTCGCAGGGTGCTCGAACCGACGGTGTACACCGGGTGGACTCGGTCCTTCCCGCGGACAGGAGGCGCCCCGCAGCGCCGACCGCAACATGGGCGGTCGGCGCGGGAGAGGCAAGGCGGCGTGGAGCCCCTCTACGGCAGTGTTTTCGGCGGCGCCTTGATCCCCCAGCGCGCCGCCCACGCCTCCGGCTGGCCCTTGAGCTGCTTGTCGTACCAGTCGAGCATGATCGCATCGCGCAGGTACTCCACGCTGGGCTTCGAGTTGATCCCGTGGTTCTCGCCCGCCACGCGGATCAACTCCGCCTCGCGCCCCAACATGCGCAGGGCCGTGAACATCTGTTCGCTCTCGGTCGGCACCACGTTGGTGTCGTCGGTGCCGTGGATCATCAACATCGGCGACGTGATCTTGTCGGCGGAGAACAGGGGCGAGCGGTCCACGTACACATCCTTGCGGTTCCACGGATAACACCCGGGGCAGGTGCCGTCGGTGTAGCTGAAGCCCGTCCAGCCGGCCCCCCAGTAGTTCGCGATGTTGCTGATGCCGGCCAGCTCGATCCCGGTACGGAAGAGCTTCGTCCGCGTGTGGATCAACATCGTCATGAAGCCGCCATACGAGTGGCCGAAGTTCCCGATGCGCGAGCCGTCTACCCAGCGGTGCGCCTTCACGAACTGCTCCGTTCCCTCGATGATGTCGGTAGCCGCCGCAGTTCCCCAGTCATTGATGTGGTAGTTGGCGAACGTCTGACCGTATCCCGGCGTGCCAGCCGGATTCATGTAGAGGACGGCATACCCATTGGACGCGAACCAGAGCAACCGCTGCTCGAAGTCCTTCTTCATCGGCAACGTCCCGCCGTAGTAGTGCACGATCATCGGGTAGGTCTTCGTGGAATCGAAGCCGGGTGGCACCCAGTACCAGGCCTCGATCGTCTCACCGCGGCTGTTGCGGAAGGTCCACTCGCGTGAGGCCGGCACAGCAACGTTGGTGAGAGCCTCGGCATTGGGGCGCACGATGGGCTGGGTCGCCCCGGTGCGCAGGTCGATCCGTGAGATGACCACCGGCGCCGTCGGGCTCTCGGTGGCGATCACCATCGTGTGGCCGCCGATGTCAAACGCCGTGCCCACCGGGCCGGGGAGGGGGCGCATCACCTCGAGCGTGGTCCTTGCCAGTGCGGAGGTCACCGGCGCAACAGTCCGCGCGGGAGGTGTCTTCGCGCCCTCATCAACCGGCACGTAGATGCGACCGTCGGTCGCGTTCCAGATCAACGAGGTGCATCCCAGCCCACCGCCGACCGACGGCACAAACCCCTCACTGAGGTGCACCATCCCGCCGCGCTCGACGGACGTCGCATACAACTCGTTCTCGAACACGCTGAATGCCGGGTCGTTCCCCTGGTAGGTTGCCTTCGCGCTCGCACAGAAGGCGAGTGCCTTGCTATCAGGCGACCAGGCGAGCGCCCCCGGGGCCTGGAACGCCTCGTTCGACAGCTCGAGCACACGCCGGGTCGCCTTGGTCGTCACGTCGATCGTCCAGATCTCGGCCCGCATCCAGGGGCGGCGGCTGTTGTCCTGCACGGTGCGCGTGAAGGCGATTGCGCGGCCGTCCGGCGAGAGCGTCGCCGCGCTGACGCCAACCGCCGTGTCGCCCACGAGGGTCACCCGTGAGCCCGACGCCGGATGGAAGGCGAAGAGGTGGGCCTTGTCGGCTGTCCATGACCAGCGGTCCCAGACCTCGGTGAGTCGCGTCGCTTCGCCGGGTTTGGCCGGAGGCGGGGCGCCGATCCGCTGGGTGGCGGTGATGTAGAGCCACTCGCCATCGGCAGACGACCCGACGATCCCGAGCCCGGGCTCCGCGCGCAGCAGGCGCTTGGTCGCACCCTCCGCGGTCCACTCCCAAAGGTCCATCCCCTGCGCTCCCTGCCGGTCCGTCGCCGCAGACACGAACAGGCGGCGTCCATCCAGGCTCCATCGCGCCTGGGCCGCGTTAGGCACGACCGCATCTGCGAGCGTGCGCCCGGTCGCCACCTCGTGCACCTGCAGCGCCGACACGTACTTGTCGCTCTCGGCATCATACCGCTGCACGAAGAGCGCGACGCGCGCAGCCGTGGGGTCCACGACCATGGACCGCACGTGCGCGATGTCCCGGAGTTCCGCCCAGGTTCCCGGGTGTTGTGCGTCCAAAGACGTCGTGATGGCGGCCGAGGACACCGTGGGCGTCACCTTCACCGTCAGTGGTTCGCTTGACGACGTGCCACGTCCCAGTCGCTGGACCAGCAGCAGGTGCTTCCCCGTGCGGAGCTCGACCTCTGGCCCCGCCACTCGTTGCCCGTCGAGCCAGACGCGACGCGTCGCGGCGTCGCCACCCGTGAAGGTGAGGGTGGCTTTCGTCCATCGGTCGGTCGTGAGGTAGGTCGCCGCGTGCAGCACCTGGCCGTCAGCGGCACCTCCCGCGCCGGGCTGCCAGCGCAACGTCGTGCCGCCGGGCATCGCCACGGCCGTGCCGCCAACCGGCCATCGTCGACCGATCGTGACGCGTGTCGCGTCCATGACCGATGAATCGCCAGCCGCGGCGTTGAACGGTGCGACGGCAGCCGTGGGCCCAAGGACCAGCCAACGGTCCACGGTGGTTTGCGCGGCGGCTGACGACACCGCCACGAAGGAGAATGCGATGAGGGAGATCGGACGCATGAGCGACCTGATGGTGGGATGTGTGAGCGACTAGCGACTGCCCTTTCGGGCGCGCGCCTGGGTGACCATCTCCTTCGCCTCGCGCAGCAGTGTCGGCCCGTGGTAGGGGATCCCGTCCTTGATGGTCCACTCCACACCGCCCGTGTGCACGATCTTCCCGTCCTTCACCGCCTCGGTGCCCGTGGGATAGAGCACCTTGAGGTCCGCAAGCGGATTGCCGTTCACGATGATCAGGTCGGCGATCCATCCTGGACGCACGCGGCCCAGGTCGTGGTCGCGCCCCAGGACCTTCGCGCCGTTCTGCGTGGCCTGCTGCAGGATCCTGATCGGGGAGAAGCCGGCCTCCTGCTTCAACTCGAGTTCGCGCACAAAGCCAAAGCCGTACATCTGGTAGATGAAGCCGGCGTCGTCACCCACGGCAATCGTCCCGCCCATGCGATCAAAGTCGCGCAACGCCTTGAACCACAGCTGGTAGTTCTCCTTCCAGTACGCTTCGTCCACCGAGGTCCAGCCGATGAAGTACGACCCATGGTTCATCGGGTTGGGCTTGAAGAACTCCTCGAGCGCGGGGTGCAGGTAGTCCTTGAACCACGGTTGCCCCTGCGCGCGCTGCAGGTCACGGCTCGCTTCGTAGATGTCCAGCGTGGGCACCCACGCGACGTTGGCCTTCACCATTCCCTGCAGCACCTCCTTGAGGCGCGCGGGGTCGGCCTCGCGCCACAACCGTCCGGCGTACCGAAAGCGGTGCGTTTCGTCGGTGATGTTGAACTCGGGCGGAAAGGGCTGCACCCCGTCCGGGATGGCGGCATCCGGAATGCCGTACCAATGCTCGATGGTCGTGCTGCCAAACCGGATGTCGTCCCACGCATTGGTCTCCTCGACGGCCGCGTGGTGCGCGATGCGCAGCCCCACCTTCTTCGCTTCGTCGATGGCCGCTTCCATCACGTCGCGCTTGGTGTTCACCAACTTGATCCCGTCCACGCCGGCCCGCTTCAACTCCTGCACCCGCGCCCGCGCCTCGGCGGGGGTATTCGGCGCGGTGGGGACGATGAAGAACGGGTAATGGAAGATGCGCGGCCCTGCGACGCGACCCGCGTTGATCTGCTCGCGCAGCGGAATCGTCTTGCGCGTGTCACTCCCGACATCGCGCACCGAGGTGATCCCGCTGGCGAGCCAGAGGTTGAGCTCATACTGCTGGTCCATCGGGATCCCGCCGCGCTCGTCCTGCACGTGGGCGTGGGCGTTGATGAACCCGGGGAGGACGTACTTGCCCGCCGCGTCGATCACGGCGTCACCGGTCGGGCGTTGGGGCGCTGTGCCACCGACGGCGGCCACGGTGGCATCGGCGATGGGGACCAGCTGGGTGATCCGCCCGCCTTCCACGATGATGTCCCACGGGCCGGACGCCGGCGTCCCGGTGCCGTCAATGACGAGCGCGTTCCGGATGACAAGCCGGTTGACGCGCTGGGCATGGCGCGCGGTGCCCTGCGCGTCGAGGGTGGTCAGGGCGAGGAGGGAGGCAGCGACGATAGACCGCAGGCGCACGGGAGTGTGGGCTGGGGAAGGGAATACCCCCAAGTTGCCACCGAACCGGCCCCCTCGCGAGCCGCCTACAGGGTGCGCTTCCCCTCCTTCCAGCGCCCACGGGTAAAGTCCGGGAACTGCTGCGGTGCGCTCCCGTTCCTTACCGACGCCTCGCTCAGCGGTCCCGGCGCACACCAGGCGGCGGCGTCATAGACGTCCATGTCCGGGGGCAGCCCCTCGCGCATGCAGTGCACGAGGCGCCACGCCATGATGAAGTCCATCCCGCCATGCCCGCCGCTTCGCGCCTGTTCGCCTAACGTGCGCCACAGCTGGTGTTCGTGCTGCGCCTTGAAGGTGTCGAGCGTCGCCCATGCGTGAGATGGCTTCATGCCGTCGACGTAAATACGCGCGGGATAGTCCTCGAAGATGCCCATCGAACCCTGGATCGAATTGATCCGCGAGTACGGCCGTGGGCTCGTCACGTCGTGCTCCAGCCGGATCGTGCGCCCATTGGCCGTCTTGATGAGCGACACGTTGAGGTCGCCGTTGAGATAGCGCTCTCGATCCTTGGGGCGCTCGCGGTCCGGGTTGTCGGCGCGCCACTTGGAGAGCCCCATCTCCGGGGTGCTCATCGACACCATGTACTCAAAGCGATCGCCCCGGTTGATGTCCATGTAGAAGGCGACGGGGCCGAGTCCGTGGGTGGTGTAGAGGTTGCCGCTGCGCTGCGTGTGGTGCCAGCGGCGCCAGAGTCCCTCGTCACGGTTCTCGAACAGGATGGAGCGCAGGTCGTGGTTGTAGGCGGCCCCACCATGCTTGAGGTCACCGAACACGCCGGCGCGCACCATGTTGAGCACCAGCAACTCGTTGTAGCCGTAGTTGCAGTTCTCGATCATGATGCAGTGGCGCCGCGTGGCCTCGGATGTGTCCACCAGCTGCCAGAGTTCCTCCATCGTGTACGCAGCCGGCACCTCGGTTACCGCGTGTTTGCCGGCGCGCATCGCGGCCAGGCAGACCGGCACGTGGAATTCCCATGGGGTGGCGGTGTAGACCAGGTCGATGTCGTCGCGAGCGACGAGTTGTTCGAAGGCCCGCTCGCTCCCGCTGTAGGTGGGCACCTCGTAGGTGTGCCCGGCCTTGCGCACCTGCTCCATGGCCATCGCCACCTTCGCGGGAACCGTGTCGCAGAGCGCGGCGATCTTCACATTGCCGACCCCAAGCAGCTCGTGCAGCACGCTGCGTCCCCGCAGCCCCGTCCCCACGATCGCGATGCGCGGCGTCGCCGTGCGCTCGAACGGGACCCCCATCATCGTGTCGGCGATCGGGGCCGTGGCTGGCGCGGCGAACCCGACCGGGGTGGGATGCCCCGTCGCGAGCGAGGCGCCGACCACGGCGCCCAGCTTGAGGAAGTCGCGGCGGTCGACGCTGGACGAATCAGTCATCTGCAGGGGTGAGGGCCGCGAACAACCTGCGCAGCCGACACCCCCT